>DASTGH010000245.1:0-8817 GCA_035719345.1 Anaeromyxobacteraceae bacterium | reverse complement strand
GGGCGGGAGCGCCGCCGCCCACCGCCCCAGCGCGGGCCGCGCCAGCGCCACCGCCGCGAGCGGCCACACGTGCATCAGCCGGCCGTGGCTCACGAGCCAGAGCGCGCCCGGGCCGCCGCTCCCGCGCCGCCCGCCGGCGGCGGAGGCGAGCACCTGCTCGAGGACGTAGTGCTGCCACCAGGCGCCGCCCAGCCGGATCTGGTCGTGAGCGAGGAAGGCGAGGACCGGGAGGGCCGTCCCGCCGGCCACGGCGAGCCACGCGCCCGGCCGCCGCAGGACGTCCCGGCGGCCGAGGGCCGCGAGGAGCAGCGCCGCGGACAGGGGCGCCGCGAGCGCGGGGGGACCCTTCACCAGCACCCCCAGCCCGGCGATCGCGCCGCCGGCGAGGAGCGCCGCGGGGCGTCCTCCCGAGCGGACCAGGATCGCGATCGAGGCCGCGCACGCGAGCGTGAGCGGAGGATCGAGCCGGGCCATGGGCTGGTAGGCGGAGAACGCGTCGGTCGCGAGGAGCAGCACCGAGCCCAGGAAGGCCGCGCGCGCGCCGACGAGCGCGCTTCCGGCGAGGAACGTGGCGACGACCGTCAGCACGCCGCAGGCGGCCCCGAGCAGCCGGAGGTCCAGCCCGGCGCCGAGCGCGAGCGCCTGCACCCAGAACCAGAGCGGCGGGTGCTCGTAGAAGCCTGGCGCCAGCCCGGGCATGGGCGGGTTGTGCAGCAGGAACGGCGTCCGCTGGCGGGCGAGGTCCTGCGCCACGAGCGTGTAGAGGGATGCGTCGTTGTTGTCGACGTGCAGCCGGCCGAACGAGAGGATCACGCCGGCCGCGAGCGCCGCCACGGCGAGGGCGAGCGCTCGCTCGCGGGAGGCGTGCGTCGCCGGCGGCACCGGCGGAGCCTACCGCCGCCCGCGCGCAGGCGCGAGCCGGCGCGGCGCCGGATGGGTCACCGCCGCAGCCGCGCCACGGCGCTCTCGATCGCGTTCTCCAGCGGGCGCCCCGGGAAGCGCTCGCGCAGCGCCGCACGCGCGCCCTCGTCCGAAGTCGCGGCGCGCACCAGCCGCTCCACCTCGGCGTGGTAGCGCGCCTGCTCGTCGACGAGCTCCGGGCCGCCCGGCGCCCCGTGACCCGGCACCAGCCGCCGCGCGCCGCAGGCGCGGAGGCGCTCGAGGGCCGCCGGCAGTGCCTGGAGATCGGCGTCCTCGTAGTTGTGGTGCCAGCCGGCGACGACGAGGTCGCCGCAGGCGACCGCGTCCTCGCTGGGGAAGAGCACGACGCAGTCGCCCGGCGTGTGGCCGGGGCCGAGGTGGCGCGCCTCGGCCGCGACGTCCCCCAGGTCGACGCGCCACCCGGAGGCGAACGCCACCGCCGGCTCGTGCGCCTCGGCGTCGGCGAACAGCGCCGCCAGCCGGGGATCGGCGCGCCGCGCGCGCACGAGCGCCGGGTGCTCGGCGCGCATGCGCTCGGCGCAGCGCGCCTGCACCGCGACGACCGCGCCGCGGGCGCCGAACCAGCCGGCGCCGAGCGCGTGGTCGGTGTGGTGGTGGGTGGCGACGACGTCGGTGACCGGCCGGGCGCCGCGGCGCTCCAGCTCCGCCGCCACCAGCCGGGCGTGCGCGGGCGCGATGAGCGGGTCGACGACGAGCGTCCCCGCGCTCCCCAGGAGCGCCACGCAGTTCGCGCCGTAGCTGGTGAGCGGGTCGTCGCCCCCCAGCGTCATGACGAGGAGGCGGGGCGAGAGCTCGGTGGTGGTGAGCGCTGCGCCGCGGGCGGCCATGGCCTCGCCCGTTCCCGTCAGTCGGCGAGCGTGGAGAGGTCGCCCGGATCCTGGCCCAGCTCCACCGCCTTGAGGTAGCGCCGCACGATCTTGCCGGAGCGTGTCTTGGGCAGCGTCGCGCGCAGATCGATGTCGCTGGGCGTGGCGATGGGGCCGAGGTCCTGCCGGACGTGGTCCTTGAGCGAGGCGACGAGGCCGGGCCCCTGCGCCACGCCCGCCTTCAGCACCACGAACGCCTTGATCTTCTCGCCCTTGACCGGGTCGGGCAGGCCCACGACCGCGCTCTCCGCGACGGCGGGGTGGCGCAGGAGCGAGGACTCCACGTCGGCCGTCCCGATGCGGTGGCCGGCGACGTTCATGACGTCGTCGGCGCGGCCGAGCACGGCGAAGTAGCCGTCGCGATCGCGGACGGCGATGTCACCCGCCGTGTACACGCCCGGGATCTGCGTCCAGTACTTCTCGTAGCGCGGGTGGTCGTTCCAAACCGTGCGCAGCATGTAGGGGAGCGGCTTGCGGATGACGAGCAGCCCGCCGTGGCCGTCGGGCACGGCGTTGCCCTGCGGGTCGACCACCGCCACGTCGGCGCCGGGGAGCGCCTTGCCCACCTTGCCCGGGCGCGCGTCGAAGGTGGGCATCGTGCCCAGCACGGGAGCGGCGATCTCGGTCTGCCACCAGTTGTCCACCACCATGCCCTTCGACTGGCCCACCAGGTGGCGCTGCGCCCAGTGGTGCGCCTCGGGGTTGAGCGGCTCTCCGGCGCAGGCGACGAGGCGGAGGCGCCGCAGGTCGTAGCGCGCCGGCGCGTCGCCGCCGTGGCTCATCCACATGCGCACCGCGGTGGGCGCCGTGAACATGACGTCGACGCCGTAGCGCTCGCACAGCTCCCAGGTCACGTCGGGCGAGGGATGGTCGGGCACGCCCTCGCGGCAGAACACGGTCGCGCCGATGGAGAGCGGGCCGTAGACGATGAACGAGTGCCCGACGATCCACCCGATATCGGAGGTGGACCAGTAGATGTCCTTCTCCTTGATCTGGTAGTAGCCGCGCGCCAGGTAGGTCGTGCCGACGAGGTAGCCGCCGGTCGTGTGCACGACCCCCTTCGGCTTCCCGGTCGTGCCCGAGGTGTAGAGGATGAAGAGCGGGTCCTCCGCGTCCATCGGCTCGGGCTCGCAGTGGATCTCGCGGCCCTCCTGCACGTCGTAGAAGTCGTGCTCGCGCTCGGAGTCGAAGGTGACCGGCGCGTCGCCCGGGCGCGAGCCGCGCCGGTGCACGATGACGTGCTCCACCGAGTAGAGGTCGCGCACCGCCTGGTCCACCGTCGGCTTGAGCGGGATGGCCTTGCCGCGCCGGAACGTGAAGTCGCTGCACACCACCATCTTGGCCCCGGAGTCCTCGATGCGGCTGCGCAGCGCCTGCGTGCCCATCCCGGCGAAGACGACCGAGTGGATCGCGCCGATCCGCGCGCAGGCGAGCATGGTGACGACGCCCTCGGGGCAGAGCGGCATGTACACGATGACGCGGTCGCCCTTCTTCACGCCGAGGCGCTTCATCGCGTTCGCGAACCGGTTCACCTCGCGGTAGAGCCGGTTGTACGTGTAGGTGTGCTCCTCGCCGTCCTCGCCCACCCAGATGAGCGCCGCCTTGAGGCGCTTCTCCCCGAAGACGTGCCGGTCGATGCAGTTCACCGTCGCGTTGAGCTTGCCGCCGATGAACCACTGGTGGTTCGGGCCGTCGAAGCGGAAGACCTCGTCGAACGGCTTCGTCCACTCGAGGAGGCGCGCCTTCTCCTTCCAGAAGCCCCGCAGGTCCTGCTCCGCGTGCGCGCGCTCGATGGCGTCGTTCGGGATCTGCGCCTGCTGGGCGAGCCATACCGGCGCCGGAATCACCTGCTCGTCCTTCCCGAGAGCGTCGATGGCCGCCCGCTGCGAGTCGGAGAGGTCCGGCAGCGGCTGCTTGCGAGGGGAGTCGGTCGACATCAGGCCTCCGCGTCAGGGCCTCCGCGGAGGCCCGCCGTGGGGAAAGGAGGGGGACCGGAAATCCTACAGGAGAGCACACGGGGCCCGGAAGCCCCACCCCTCGCACCCGCGCCGCCTCGGGCGCTCCGGGGACGCGCCGCGGCCGCGCGTTGATGGGCGTCACGCTGGCCGCGCGCTCCGCCCCGCGCGCGCGCCGGGCCGCGTGCTATCGTGTGGGCTCGCGAAGGGAACCCGTCGCCGCCGTGGGCCGATGAGGTACGGTGCCGCCGGGTGCAGGGGGGTCGATGCGGTTCCGGTGCCCAGCGCTGGTCGCCGTCGTCGCCGCGGGCGCGCTCGCCGCGCGGGTTGCGGCCGCCGGCACCGGCGCGCCGGCCATGCCGGAGGGCGTCGAGGCCTCGGCCGTGGGACCGGGCGCCATCGCGCTCCGCTGGCAGGCGCCGTCCGACCCCGCCGACGTCGTGCGCTGGGAGGTGCGCCGCGACGGGGAGCTCTGGGCGCTGGCGACGGCGCCGGGCGCGCGCGACGAGGGCCTCGCCCCGGGCACGCTCTACTGCTACCGCGTGCTCGCCCACGGCGCCGCCGGGAACACCTCGGACCCCTCGCTCTCCGCCTGTGCCACCACGCCGCCGGCCGCGCCCGACGCGCTGGCGGCCCGCGCGCTGGCGGAGACGGAGGTGCTCCTCTCCTGGTCGCCGCCGGCCGAGGAGAGCGGCGTCGCCTCCTACGAGCTGGTCCGCGAGGGGCGGGTCGTGGCGGGAACGGCCTCCCTCGCCGCAGCCGAGCGCCGGCTCAGGGCCTTCACCACCTACTGCTGGACGGTGCGCTCCGTCGACGCCGCGGGACAGCGCTCGCCGCCGTCGCCGCCCGTGTGTCTCAAGACGCCCGACCTCACGCCCCCGACGGCGCCGGCGGCCCTCGCGGCGCAGCCCACCTCCGACCGCGCGGTCGAGCTCACCTGGGCGCCGGCGAGCGACGCCGGCGGGGTCGCCCGCTACGAGATCTTCCGGGATGGCGAGCCGGTGGCCGAGACGGCCGAGCCGGGCGCGACGCAGGCGGGGCTCGGCGTCGGCGAGCGCCACTGCTGGACGGTGCGCGCGCGCGACGCGGCCGGGAACCTCTCGCCGCCCTCCGCGCCCGCCTGCGCCGCCACGCCCGACCTCACGCCGCCGGCGCGCCCCGAGGGCCTCGCCGTCGCGGCGCTCTCCGCATCTTCGCTGGCGGTGAGCTGGGCCGCGGCGCAGGACGACGTGGGCGTGGTCGGCTACGAGCTGGTGCGCGAGGGGGCGCCCCCGCAGGCGGTCGCCGGGACGGAGGCGGAGGCCTCCGGGCTCGCGGCCGCGACCCGCCACTGCTTCTCGGTGCGCGCGCTCGACGCCGCCGGCCACCGCTCCGAGCCCTCCGCGACCGCCTGCGCCGTCACGGCGGTCGCCGGCGCGCCGGACGCCCCGCGGCGCCTGCGGGCGGAGGGCTCGTCGCCGCGCGCCGTCCGCCTCGCCTGGGAGCCGTCGGCGCGGCCCGGCGTCGTCTACCGCGTCTACTGGGACGAGGGGCGCGGCATCGGCTCCACGCGCCAGACCTCGTTCACCGCCGCCGGGCTCCGGCCGGGCGAGCGCCACTGCTACCGCGTCGCCGCGGTGGACGAGGACGGGCGCGAGTCGCCGCGGACGCTCGACGCCTGCGCGAGCTCGATGCCCGCGGCGTCGCACGCGCAGAGGTAGCGCGCGACCGCCGGCCGTTGACGGTGCCGGCCGGCGCGCGCTATGGCGCCGCATGGCCTCCACCTCGCTCACCTTCGCCGGCCCGGCGGAGCACCGCGCCTGGCTCGCCGGGCAGGCGCCGCTGCCGGCCGGGTTCCGCATCGGCACCGCGCGGCTCGAGTTCACCCCGGTCGAGGTCCCGAAGCCTGCGCGCATGGCGGTGACGCTCGTGGCGCTCGAGCGGCCGACGCCCTCCTTCGCGCTCAAGCTCACGCGCAACGCCTTCCCGGGCGCGCCCATCCTGGTCGCGCGCCGCCGGCGCGACGGGGCGCGGCTCGGCGCCGTCGTCGTCAACAACAAGGTCTCGAACGTGTGCGCCCCGGGTGGCGTCGAGGCGGCGGAGCGCGTCTGCGCCGCGGCCGCCGCCGCGCTCGGCACGGCGCCCGAGGAGGTGCTCCCCTGCTCCACCGGGGTCATCGGCTGGCGGCTGCCGGTCGAGGCCATGCTGCCGGCGCTGCCGGCGGCGGCCAGGGCGCTGCAGGCGCAGAGCGCGCTCCCCGCGGCCGAGGCGATCATGACCACGGACCTCTACCCCAAGGTGCGTCGGGCCGAGGTGGACGGCGGCGCGATCGTCGGCTTCGCCAAGGGCGCCGGCATGATCGAGCCGAACCTCGCCACCATGCTCGTCTTCCTGCTCACCGACCTCGACGTGCCGCGCGAGGAGCTGCGCGCGGCGCTGGACGCCGCGGTGGAGGGGAGCTTCCACGCCATCAGCGTCGACTCCGACACCAGCACCTCCGACATGGTGACGCTGCTCGCCTCCGGCCGGCGCCCGCGCCCCGACCCGGCGCGCTTCCGGGCCGCGCTCGCGCGCGTCTGCCGCGATCTCGCCGAGGACGTGGTGCGGAACGGCGAGGGCGTGCACCACGTCATCCGGGTGAGCGTGTCGGGGGCCCCCGATGCCGCGGCGGCGCGCGCGGTGGGGAAGGCGATCGTGAACTCGCCGCTGTTCCAGTGCGCGGTGAACGGCAACGACCCGAACGTCGGGCGGCTCCTCTGCGCCATCGGGAAGCACGCCGGCGCGGCCGGCCTTCCGCTCGACCCCGCCCGCGTGCGCGTGGCGATGGGCGGCGAGCCGCTCCTCGACTCCGGCAGCATGCAGCTCGACCCCGAGCGCGAGCGCCGGCTCGTGGCGCACCTGCGCGGCGCCGAGCTCTACGCCTCGGCGCCGCCCGCCGACGGGCTCACCTTCCGGCCCCCCATCTCGCACCCGCCGCACGAGCGCTGCGTCGAGATCGAGGTCGACCTCGGGATGGGCGCCGGCGCGGCGGAGGTGCTCGGCGCCGATCGCAGCCACGAGTACGTGACGGAGAACGCGGACTACAGGAGCTGAGCGGGCGCCCGCCCGTTCCTCCGCCTTCACTCCGGGGCGCACCCGGCAGGGGCACGTCCGCGATCCGGCGAGGAGCGTTAGATCAGGCGGCTCATGACGAGAGGCGTCGCCGTCCACGACCCCTCACGGGCGAGCGAGCCCGTGCTGCTCGCAGCGGGGCAGCTCGCCGATCCCCGGCGCGCGGCCGAGCACTTCGCCGCGCTGCAGCGGGTGACGGCGGCGTTCGCCGCGGCGCTCACCGTGCGCGAGACGGCTGAGGTCCTCTTCGGCGAGGCCGGTGCGCTCCTCGGCGCGTCGGCCGGTAACGTCTGCATCCTCCAGGGCGAGGACTTCCACGTCGCCGCCAGCCACGGCCTGAGCGACGACCTCCTCGAGCCATGGCAGCGCTTCTCCCGGCTGACCGAGCTTCCGGCGAGCGAGGCCGCGCGGACCGGCCGGCCTGTCTATCTGGAGTCCCCCGAGGCGTTCGACGCGGCCTACCCGGCGCTCGCGGACCTCCGCCGCGCGCACGGGCATGCGGCCTGGGCCACGCTCCCGCTCGTGGTGTACGGCCGCACCCTCGGCGTCATGGGGCTCGGCTGGCGCGAGCCGCGGGCCTTCGATGCCGGTGACCGCGCGTTCCTGGCCGTGGTGGCGAGCCAGTGCGCGATGGCGATGGAGCGCGCCCGCCTCTACGAGGCCGAGCGCGCCGCGCGCGCCCGGGCCGAGGCGGCGGAGGAGGAGGCGCGGCGCATCGGGGCGCTGCAGGAGCGGCTCATGGCGGTCGTGGGCCACGACCTGCGCACGCCGCTGCAGGCGGTGGTGCTCGGGACCCAGGTGCTCTCCATGCGCGGCGGCCTCTCGGACAGCCAGGCCACGACCGTGGCGCGGGTCGCCTCGTCGGCCGCCCGGATGAACGGCATCATCCGCGACCTCCTCGACTTCACCCGCGCGCGCCAGGGCAGCGGCATCGCGGTGAGCCGGGTCCCCATGGACGCGACCGCCACCTTCGAGCGCGCCGTCGCCGAGCTCCAGCAGCTCCACCCCGCCCGGCGCATCGCGTTCAGCGCCCCGCGGGAGCTGCCCTGCTCCGGGGACCCGGAGCGGCTGCTGCAGGTCGCCTCGAACCTCGTCGGCAACGCGCTCCAGCACGGCCCGCGGGACGCCGCCATCTCGGTCGAGGTGCGCGGGTCCGACGGCGAGGTCGCGCTCCGGGTGCACAACGAGGGGCCGCCCATCCCACCCGGAATGCTCCCGGCCATCTTCCAGCCGTTCCGGCGTGCGCGCGAGGACGGGGCGGGCGAGCGGCCGGGGAGCATCGGGCTCGGCCTGTTCATCGTGCGCGAGATCGCCCGCGCGCACGGAGGCGACGTGACCTGCGAGAGCGCCGAGGGCTCCGGGACCGCCTTCACGGTCACCTTCCCGCGCGCCGTCTAGCGGCGCGTGGGCGTTGCCGCCGCCGATGCGGCTCGCCTACCATGCACGCCGTCCAGAGGGAGGCGCCCATCGAGGCGGCCTCCGGAGGGGAGGCCTCCATGAAGGCTGGCGACCACATCGTCATTCCGCGCCCGGGCGGGGCCGACCACGGCATCGACGTGGGCGATCGCACCGCGATCGTGTTCGATCCGGGCAAGGGGCCGCGCCGCATCCGGCTGGGCGCCGACGGCTCGCGGCCGGCGGTCGTGACCCACGCCGAGCGCGCCTACGCGCCGAAGCAGGTCGTCGCCCGCGCGTTCTCGCGCTTCTCGGAGTCGGCCTTCTCCGCGATGTTCTCGAGCTCCGAGGCGTTCGCCGTGTGGTGCAAGACGGGGCGCGTACCGTCCGGCGCGCCCGCAGCGCCCGCAGCGCCCGCCGCTCCCGCGGGCGCTCCGCCTCGCGCTGCGCCCCGGGCACGCCGGGAGGCGGGTCCCCGCTCCGCCCGGCCGGCGAAGGCGGCCGCCAGGGCCTCCGCGCGGCCGGCGTCGAGCGGCAAGGCGACGGGCCGCGGCACTTCGATGAAGTGC
>DASTGH010000244.1:0-3360 GCA_035719345.1 Anaeromyxobacteraceae bacterium | reverse complement strand
ACCGCCGAGGTCCGGGCGCGGCGCCGGGCCTCGCTGCTCGTCGCCTTCGCCCGGGGCCTGCAGAGCCAGCGCGACCCGGCGCCGGTCCTGCGCCGGGTCCTGCGGCGCTCGGTGGCGCTCCTCGGCGGTGACCACGGCGCGCTGTGGCTGCTCGAGCCGGACGGCACCACGGTGCGCCCGGCGCACGGGGCGCCCCATCCGCTCCTCCGCGGCGAGTCGTTCGACGCGCGCGCGTACCCGGCGCTCCAGCGCGTCCTCCACGGCGGAAGCGCCGCCTGGTTCGCGCGCGGCGGCGTGAGCGGGGCCGAGGCGGAGCTGTTCGAGCGCCTGGGCCTCGCCGGCGGCCTCGCCGTCCCGCTGCTGGCGGGGCCGCGAGCGCTCGGGCTCCTGACCGTCAGCTTCTCGGAGCGGTCGCGCCCGCTCGGGCCGGAGGACCTCGCGTTCGCCGCCGCGCTCGCGGCGCAGAGCGCGCTCGCCCTGGAGCGCGTGCGCGCGCTCTCGCAGGCGCGCCGCGCCCAGCTCGCCGCCGACGCCTCGCAGGCACGGCTGCGGCTGCTCGCCGACGTGGGACGCATCCTGTCCTCGCCGCTCGACTGGGAGATGGCGGTGCACTCGGCGGCGCGCCTGGCGGTGGGGCGGCTCGCCGACTGGGTGCTGCTCGACGTGGTCGAGCCCGGCGGCGGGCTGCGCCGCGAGGCGGCGGAGGCGGCGCCCCACGCGTCCGTCGCGCCCGGCTGGCCCCCCGCGCTCCCCGCCGGCGGGCGCGACGCGGCACTCGACGAGGTGCTGGGGAGCACGCTCGCGCGCTCGTGGGACCTGGGCGATGGCGAGGCCGAGGCGCGCTCGCAGCACCTGCGCGCGCTGCGGGAGGCCGGGGCAGGCACCGCCCTGCTCGCGCCGCTCGTGGCGCGCGGCGAGGTCCTCGGCGTCCTCACCCTGGCCCGCGCCGCGGGGGTCCGCCGCTACGCCGAGGAGGAGCGCGCGCTGGTGCAGGACCTCGCGGCCAGGGTGGCCGCCTCGCTCCAGGGCGCCCGCCTCCTGCGCTCGGCCGAACGTGCGGTGGCTGCCCGCGACCGGCTCGTGGCGCTCGCCCGCCACGAGGTGGGGACGCCGCTCTCCACCCTCGACCTCCACCTCCACCACCTGGAGCGCGTCGGGGCGCGGGACGAGCGCGAGGCGCGCCGGCTGCGCGCCATGCGGCGCGCGGTGGCGCGGCTCGCCCACGCGGTGGAGCAGCTCGTGGACGTCGCGCACATCGCCGACGGCGACCTGCGCCTGCGGCTCGAGCCGATCGACCTCGCGGCGCTGGTGCGCGAGGTGGCGGAGGCGCTGGCGAGCGACCTGGAGGGCGCGGGGTGCGTGGTGAGCGTGGTGGCGCCGGAGCGGCTGCTGGCCGCGGCCGATCGCTTCCGCGTGCGCGGCGTGGTCGATCACCTGCTCGAGCACGCCGCCCGGCTCGGCGCGGGCCGGCCCCTCGACGTCGTCGTCGCGAAGCGCCATGGCCGGGCGGCGCTGGAGGTGCGCTGGCGCGGCGCGCTCCCGCTCGACGTGCGCGAGGCGCTGGCCTGCCCGCTGGAGCGCACCGCGCCCGAGCTCGGCTCCTCGGGGCGCGCGCTGGGGCTGTGGCTCTCGCGCTGGATCGTCGAGGCGCACGGGGGTCGGCTCACCCTGCGCGCGCGCCCCGACGGCGCCGCCTTCGTCGCCGAGCTCCCCGCCCGCGCCGCCGGGGCCGAGCGCGACGCGCCTCAGAACACCTCGCCCAGGCCGAGGTAGAACGTGGTCGACCCCTGGCCGAAGCCGAAGTCGAGCCGCACGTTGTTGCGCGTCCCGCGGCTCAGCATGAAGCGGAGGCCGAAGCCGCCGGCCGGCACCACCGTGTCGAAGAGCCGCTCGCCCTTGTCCTGGAACCCGGGCAGCGTGATCGACGGGCGCGAGAACGTGCGCGCGTCGGCGAAGATCGTCCCGCCGACGAGGCCGTTCGAGGTGATCCGGAAACGGAGCTCCACCTCGCCGTAGACCTCCGCCGGGCCGCGGAAGCGGCCCTGCACGAAGCCGCGGCCGGTGGCGTTCCGCGCGTCCCAGGCGGTGGACGGGAGCGCCAGGTACGGCACCTCGCCGCCCACCACGCCCTGGGCCAGCACCCAGAACGCGAGCACGTTGCGGGGCACCTCGCGCGACAGCCCGAGGTACCCGCGGACCTCCCCGTAGAGGAGGGAGCTCGAGCGCGTGCTGCCGAGCCAGGTCGGGCTGAGGCGCCAGTCGGCGTTGGCGTAGAGGCCGCGGTAGGCGTTGATGGTCGAGTCGCGCGTGTCGTAGAGGAGGCTCAGGCTGACGCTCGAGACGGTGTACGCGTGCGAGGGAAAGCCGAAGTACCGGCTGTAGGCCTCGTGGCTGGTGAGGACCGGCGGGCTCGCGGCGAGATCGAGGCTCCGGTCGACGATGGAGAAGTAGCGGTCGAAGCGGAGGCCGCCGCCGACGTAGAGCGCCGGCGCGACCTGGCGCAGCGCCACCTGGTGCAGCCGCACCAGGTCGAAGTCGAGCGGCTGCCCGCCCTCGACCGCCGAGAGCGGGCCCCAGCCGCCGATGCTCACGCCGGTGCTGATGGGCGGCGTGCCGGTCCCGAGCCCGTACGTGTCCTGGTTGTAGAGGAGGAGGCGCCAGTCGGACTGCAGCTCCCAGGCGTTGCCGGAGGTCATGGCCACGGCGTTCGCCTGCACGACGAGCTGCCGCTTGGTGGAGAGCATCGCCAGCAGCGAGCCGCTGGAGATGGTGGTCGTCTCGCGGTCGCCGAGGAAGATGCCGACGTTCCCGAGGACGCCGAGCAGGAGGCCGGCGGCGGGGTTGTAGCCGACCGCCGGCAGGACGGCCACGCTCGGCTGGAACGGCTCCGGCAGCGGGCTCTCCTCGCCGCCGATGCCGACCGCCTTCCAGATGTCCGTCGGGTCGACGTACTCTCCGTTCGTATCGGCCGGCTCCCCCGCGGCGACTGCGGCGAGGAGCGCGAGCGCGGCAAGGGAGAGCATGGGCGACAGACCACTAGCACGTCGGGCGCGGCCACCGGCGCCGCGGTGGCACCAAGGTCCAACCGCCGACGGGGCGGGCCGCGGGTATCGTCGCGGTTCCCACTCCGGAGGGACACCCCGTGATCCGACCGCTCCTCGCCGCGCTCGTCGCCGTCCTCGCCCTGCCCACCGCGCGCGCCGCGCCCGCGGAGGGCGCGCTGAAGCGGATCCGCGAAGCCAAGGCCGTCACCATCGCCTATCGCACCGATGCCCTGCCCTTCTCCTACGAGCAGGAGAAGCAGCCGGCGGGGTACACCGTGGAGCTGTGCAAGCGGGTGGTGGCGAGCCTGGAGCAGCA
>DASTGH010000243.1:0-8449 GCA_035719345.1 Anaeromyxobacteraceae bacterium | reverse complement strand
CTTCCCGTCGCGGAGCAGGAAGCCGGTGCGCGCCAGCGCGCGATCGCCGCTCCCGCAGTAGGCGGCGGACAGGGCGAGCCAGCGCCGGTAGGTCTCGACCGGCCGGCACTCGGTGGCCTTGGCCGGGTCGACGGCCGGGGGCGGCTCGACCTTCGGCTGGCCGCCGAACGGCGTCACCGGTGACGGCAGCGCCACCTCCTCGCACAGCTTGTCGTGCACGGCCTGGTAGCCGTCGATCACCTCGTCGTCGACCGCGTACTGCATCCGCAGCTCGTTCGCGGGGAGGCCCGCCTTCCGCGCGTCGAGCACCTCGCCCGGCGCCGAGAACCCGGCCTTGTCGATGGCGACGTGGCAGACGTGGCAGCGGTCGACCGTCTCCGATCCCCAGGAGTTCGGGAGCGCGCGCACCCAGTACTGCGTGAGCTCCGTGCCCTTGGCGCCGAAGCCCGAGAACGCGGCGAGCTTGGCCTGGATCTCCCGGACCGGCTTCTCCAGCGCCTCGACCCTGGCCCGCGCCGCCGCGGCCCGCTTCTCCAGGGCGGCGCGCGCCAGCGCCGCCTTCTCGCGCGCCTCGCGCGCCTGCGCGTACGCGGCCGTCTTCTGGGCGATGAGCTTCTGCTGCGCGTCGAGCCTGGCGAGGAGCGCCTTCTCCTCGGGGCTGCCCTCGTGGCGCGCCTCGCGCACCTGGTAGTAGAGGCCGTCCGCCTCCGACTTCTCGAAGCCGAGGAAGAGCTTCGCCTCCCCCTCCGCCACCTTCGCCTTCTCCTCGGCGGCGCGCAGCTGGTCGTAGCCCTTGCGCTGCTCCCCGGAGCCGCCGATGGCGGCCTCGGCGGCGGCCAGCTCCGCGCGCGCGGCGTCGAGCTCCTTCTTCGCCTCGGACGACGCGAGCCGCTTCTCGGCCCGCGCCAGGTCGGCGCGCAGCCGCCGCTCGGAGAGCTTCTGGAAGTCCTCCTGCAGGTCCTTCCACGGGCGCCGCGCGCGCGCCTCGTCCCAGACGGCGTAGAGGGTGGCGAGCGCCAGCAGCGACGCCAGCGTCACGAAGGGCCACTTCAGGCTGGTGAGCTCGAGGGGCTTGGCCAACGGGAGCCTCAGACGTTCAGGACGTTGGGGATGACCAGCACGTACTTGATGTTGAAGGCGAGCCGGAGCGCGATCTTCACCACCACGCCCGCCATCATCATGAAGAGCGAGGCGACGATGCCGTAGCGGACGAGCCCGAGCTCCTTCAGGAACGGGGTGTGGCGCTTCCACAGCCACACGGCGACCGGGACGCCGACGAGCCACCCGCCGATGCAGACGAGGCCGAAGGCGAGCGCCACCATGGGCGAGCGGATGCCGAGGAAGTAGGGCAGGTCGATGTTGGTGAGGGGCACGACCTTGTGCGGGTCCCAGTACTGCCAGGGCATGAACAGGTTCCAGCCCGGGCCGCGCAGGAACACGCCGATCACGATCATCCCGATCCAGAGCCCGAAGAAGCCGACCAGGAAGGTGGAGATGGCGAACTTGCGCTCGCTCCACGTGTAGTAGCCGTTCCCCTTGGGATTGATGTCGATGTAGGGGATGACCATGAGCCCGACGATGACGATCGACGGCAGCACGACGCCGGCCATCCACGGGTCGAAGTAGACGAGGATCTCCTGCAGGCCGAGGAAGTACCAGGGCGCCTTCGACGGGTTCGGCGTCTTGGCGGGATTCGCCGGCTCTTCCAGCGGCGCGTCGATCCCGAGGCTCCACACCAGCAGGAAGAGGATCAGCACGCAGCCGGCGATGAACTCGGCGCGGATGAAGTACGGCCAGGAGTGGATCTTGTCGGGCAGCGAAGGCTTCGGCGGCGGCGGTGGCGCGCCGGCCGTGCCCGTGCCGCCGGGCGTCTTGGCGGCGTCGGTCGCGGCGAACGCGGAGGGGGTCGGGGGGACGTTCTCGGCCATGGGCTCCCTCGCTCCGGGCTACAGCGGCCCCGAGATGCCGCCGTCCTTCCGGACCCGCCAGAAGTGCAGGATCATGAGGATCGACGCGATGATGGGCAGGAGAATGCAGTGCAGGACGTAGAAGCGGAGCAGGGTCGGCGCCCCCACCACCGTGCCGGCGGTGAGGAGTGCGCGCGCGTCGTAGCGCGGCGTCATCCCCAGCTGCTGGCCGAAGGGGCCCTCGTTGCCGAGCAGCGGCGTGGCGCGGGCCATGTTCGTGCCGACGGTCACCGCCCAGATGGCGAGCTGATCCCAGGGCAGGAGGTAGCCGGTGAAGGAGAGGAGCAGGGTCAGCGTGAGGAGGACGACGCCGATGACCCAGTTGAACTCGCGCGGCGGCTTGTAGCTCCCGGTCAGGAAGACCCGGAACATGTGGATCCAGATGTAGATGACCATCCCGTGCGCCGCCCAGCGGTGCATGTTCCGCATGAGCATTCCGAAGGGGATGTCGAAGTCGAGGTACTTGATGTCCCAGTACGCGTACTCCGCGGTCGGCCGGTAGTAGAACATCAGCACCACGCCGGTCACCACGGTGACGAGGTAGAGCAGGAACGTCAGCCCGCCCGCACACCACGTGAACCGGAACCGCACCGCGTGGCGCCGGATCTTCGACGGGTGGAGGTGCAGCCAGACGTTGGCCGCCACCTGCAGCACGCGGTTGCGCGGGGTGTCGGCGTAGCCGTGGCGGAAGATCGACCGCCACACGTAGTTGCTGGTCACCAGCTCGCCCATCGACGGCTTCTTCTGCTTCGCGGGCGGCGGAGGCGCGGTCGTCGTCTCTTCGGGCGGCACGTGGGCCCTCGCGTCGTTCTTCGGGTGTCGGGAGCGGAGAGGCGGGTCTAGCCGGTGAACGTGAGGTAGGCGCTCGGGTCCTCCCACTGCCCCAGCTCCTGGCGGTAGCGGAAGGCGGTGTCGACGAGGATCTGGCCGTCGTCGGCGAGCGCGATGCGGACGCGCTCCAGCGGGCGCGGCGTCGGCCCCTCGAAGTTGACGCCGTCCTTCGTGTACCCGGACCCGTGGCACGGGCACTTGAACTTGTTCTCCGGGCCGAGCCAGCGGGGCGTGCAGCCGAGGTGCGTGCAGATCCCGAGCAGCGCGTAGAGCTGCGTCTCGGTCCGGACGATCCAGACGCGCTGCGACTTCATCCACTTCTCCGAGACCTCGCCCACGATGTAGTCGGCGGGGTAGCCGGCCTTGAACGAGGTGGGCGGCTCGAAGAGGACGCGCGGGAAGAGCATGCGCAGCACCGCGCCGCCGGCCGCCCCGAGGCAGCCGAGGATGGCGCCCCAGGCCGCGATCGACAGGGCGTCGCGCCGGTACCACGTCTTGTTCTCGGCCTCGGCGGTGCCCGCGCCCGGGGGACCGCTCACCACTGGTAACGGCTTCGCCTCGACCTTCGTGTCCGGCACTCGTGTCCCCTGGAGCCTGGGTGAGCTGGCGGTGTGTGCGCCGAATCGCCGCTGCGACAATGTGGTTTAGCGCAGCAAACCGAATTCGTGGTACAGTGTCAAGGCGCTACGCGACGAAAATTGACGATCGTCAAGGCGCACGATTCGTCAACATCCGCTTCCGGCTCACGGAGAGTGCATGGGTCCCCTCGAGAACTTCTGGGCCATCGTCTCGCTGCCCGACAACGTGCCCATCATCCTGATGCTGGGACTGGTGACCTGGTTCACCTGGCTCGCCTTCGCGCAGGCGCGCCGGAACGACCGCCTCATCCGCGAGGGCCGGCGCGAGGACGTGCTCCGCACGATGCAGGATTGACGCGGCGCGCCCGGTCGCAGCGCCGCGCGATTGCGCGACGCGCTCCGGCGCGCGCCGGCGTCTAGACCGTCTTCGTCGCGTACGCCTGCGGCAGGTGCTTCTTCACCAGCGCGGCGAGCGCGTCGCCGTCGACGAGGTCGACCGGGTTGCCCTTGGCCGTGTCGCGCGCCTCCTCCGAGAAGCGCCCCAGCGTCACCAGCACGGCCTTGCCCACGCTCTCGGCGCGGGCGGTGTCGATGAGCGTGAGGACCTCGTCCGCGTCCACCGGCACCGCCGTCGCCGGCAGCACCCCGCGCACGTAGATGCGGCCGCCGCGGATGGGCGTGGGGTCGGTGGCGTAGAAGTCGATCGTCCCCTGGCCGCGGTCGCCGGGCTCGGCGGTGAACCCCATCTCGCCGAAGAGCCGGACCAGCATCTTCTCGAACCGCTCCACGCCGCCGTCCTTCACCCACCCCAGCTCGGCCGCGCCGGCGCTCTCGGCCGCGGCCGGCGAGGTGTGCCTGCCGGCGCCGGCCAGCATGATGAGCCCGAACCCGACCAGCGTGGCCACGAAGGCGATGATGACGATGTTCACGGGGTCAATCTCTCCCGTCGCGAGCGAAAGGACAAGCCAGCCTACTCACCGTACGTCCATTGCGCGGAGCCGGAGCGCGCGGCGGGGCCGGATTTCCGCCGGCATCCCGGCGGGGCCGGGTCCCGATGACCCGCTAGGCGGCGATCGCCGGACGGAGCGCCGGAGGCACCTGGTCGCGCCGGTGCACGGAGATGGCGTCGTACGGGCACGCCTTCTCGCACTCGCGGCAGCCGGTGCACTTCGCCTCGTCGACGCGCGCCACGCCGAAGTGGGCGCCGCCCGCCTCGTCCATGCGGAGGCAGTCGAAGGGGCAGTGCTCGACGCACTTCTCGCAGCCGGTGCAGGCCTCGGCCTCCACGAAGGCGCGGGGCCGCTGCGCCTTCCTCAGCATCGTGCTCCGGACGCCGCGCGAGTCGAAGATCGCCTCGGAGGGGCACACCACGCCGCAGGCGCCGCAGTCGATGCAGAGCCCTGCCGAGATGGAGTGCAGCGCCTTGCGCGCACCGTGGATGGCGCGCGTCGGGCACCGGCTGACGCAGGCGGTGCAGCCGCTGCAGCTCTCGGCGATGAAGTAGGCCATCGGTGGTTTCTCCATGCGGCCCGGCGAGGGGGGCCGGGAGGGGGCGCGACGGTGGACCGTTCGGGTACGGGAGGCGCGAGCTCGGACGACCCTGACGCAGCGTCCGTTTGCACACATCGGGCCCGGCTTCCGGCCTCGAAACGCCGCAGAGCCTGCGCTTGCTCAGCGTCAAGCCCGGGCGGCGCGCAAGCGTTGCGATTCGGCCATTCGCGACGCACCGCGGCGGGCTGCGCTGCGCCGCGGGTAGACCGCGGAGGCGCCCGACGGCCGGGCGCGGCGGCTCGGTTCTCGCTACCGCCTCTCGCCGGTGGCCCCCCTCATCGACCTCCCGCGCTCGCGCCTGCCGCTCCTCGTCCTCGCGGCGGCGGGCCTCGTCGCCACGACCTCGTGGCTCCAGGGCAGGTTCGTGCGCTCCGACGTGAGGAAGGGCATCGCCCTCGCGCTCGCCCACCGGCCCGTCCCCGCGGCACCGACGGTCTTCGACCGCCTGGTGGCGCTCGGGCAGGGCGATCCCCGCTGCGATGGCGAGGTCGTGAGCGGGCTGCTCGGCGACGTGCGCGTGACCTGCGCCACGCCCGCCCGGCCCGAGATCCACTACGTGTTCCGCGTGCTCATCGGCGGGGAGCGCCCGCCGCGACCCGACGGGGAGGCCGCGGGCGCCCTGCTCGAGGGCGGTCCGCGCTGACTCAGGGCCTCGGCCACCACAGCGTGGCGGCGGCCATGAGCACCAGCACCACGACGGTCATGAGGAGCACCTTCGAGCCGTAGGACTGCTCGAGGTCGTCGGCCGACGACGACTGCGCACCCCGGCGCTGCCCGCCGGACGCGTCCGTCTCGCTCTGCATGGCGTTCCCCTCCGCCGCCGCCGCGCGCGGCGCGCAGACCTCTCCTTAGCGGAGCGTGCACGCGTACGCAGCGTCACAGCCCAACGGAGCCGGGTGCGGGTCCGACGGGACCTTGCCCGCCGCGAGGCGCCGCGCGCCCACACCGTCCCCTTGCCGCCCCCTCCGGGCGCGCTCCAAGGTAGCCCCATGGCCGTCCGCAAGGTGGGGTCCTGCCGCATCCTGCGCGAGGTGGGGCGGGGCGGCATGGGGGTCGTCTACGAGGCCTACCAGGACGGCCTCGACCGGCGCGTGGCGGTGAAGGCGCTCGACGCGAAGAGCGCGCGCCAGGCCGACCTGGCCGAGCGCTTCCGCCGCGAGGGGCGCGCCTGCGCCCGCATCCGCCATCCCTCGCTGATCGTGGTGCACGACCTCGTGGAGAAGGACGAGGGCCTCTACCTCGTGACCGAGTTCGTCGACGGCGCCGACCTCCTCGACGCGCTCGGCGCCGGGCCGCGGCTGCCGGCGGAGGCGGTGGCCGCCATCGGCGCCCGCGTGGCCGACGCGCTCGACTGCCTGCACCGGAGCGCGATCCTGCACCGCGACGTGAAGCCGTCGAACGTCATGATCGCGCGCGAGGGCGAGGTGAAGCTCATGGACCTCGGCATCGCCAAGGACCCGCTCTCGACCGATCTCACCAGGACCGGCACCGTCGTCGGCACGCCCGCCTACATCGCGCCGGAGGTGCTGGAGGGCGAGCCCGCCAGCGAGGCGAGCGATGTCTGGGCCGCCGGCGTGACGCTCTACGAGATCGCGACCGGCGCGAAGCCGTTCGATGGGCCGAGCTTCCACGAGCTGGTCGCGGCGGTGCGGCGCGCGCGGCCCCTCCCCGTCCGCGAGCGCGCGCCGGCGTGCCCGCGCCGCCTGGCGCGCGCCATCGAGCGCTGCCTGGCGCGCGACCCGGCGCGGCGCTGGGGGACGGCGGGCGCCCTGGCCCGCGAGCTCGATGCCTGTGCCGGCCGGCTCCTGCACGGGCAGCGCGCCGAGGAACGGCTGGCGCTCCTCCTCGTCGAGCGCGGGCTCTCGCCCGCGCCAGCCGTCGCCGACGGGCCCACCGTGCGGTTCACGGCGCCGGGCGGCGGCCTCGACCGCCTCACCTGGGCGCTCGTCGGCGCGCTCCTGCTCGCCGGAGCCGTCGGGCTCCTCGCCGGGCGCTGAGGGGCGACCGGGCTCTCAGCGGTAGGTGTACGCCGCGGGCGCGACCCCGTAGCTGCCGTCGGCGTTCGTGAGCACGAGGGTGGCGACGCCGGGCGCGCCCGAGGGGACGTCCACGGTGAGCGCGTCGTCGGCGCGGGCGGCGATGCGCGCCGGGGTCGTCCCGAACATCACCTGGGCGACGCCGGCCAGGTTCGAGCCGCGGATCACCGCCTGCCCGCCGCCCGCGGCCGGGCCCGACCTGGGCGTCACCCCCTGGATGAGCGGCTTCCCGCCGGACGACGCCGGGGGCGGCGTGCGCGCGGCCAGCGCCATCGACGGTTCGGCCGGTGCGGGCGCGGGCGGTGCCGCCGGAGCCGCGGCCGGTGCGGCGGGGGCGGCAGGCGCCGGGGCCGCCGGGCGCTCCGGCTCCGAGGGATCGCTCGTCAGGACGGCGATGGCGGCGATGACGCCGCCGATCACGACGGCGAGCGCGACGGCGGCGGCGGCGAGGCGGCGGGGCGTCATCCCGCCAGTCTACCCGTACCGTGCGTCGCCCGGGCGTCCCCGCGCAGCGGGACGCGGGCCCTCCGCCGCCCTCGCTGGCAGTATGATGCCTGCTCCCCATGGCCCCGTCCCTCCGCAGCCCCGGCGCGGGCGAGGATCGCGCCGACGCCGCCCCGCCGGACCCCTCGATGGCCGCCGGCCTCGACCGGAGCCACCAGGCCGATGCGCTCACGCGGCTCCTGGCGGAGCTGGCCCGCACGCCGGACCCCGCCGCGCTCGCCGAGGCGTCGCAGCGGCGGCTCGTGCCGGGCGAGCGGGTCGGCCGCTTCGAGCTGCTCCGCGAGGTGGGGCGCGGCGGGTTCGGCGTCGTCTTCGAGGCGCGCGATGGCGACCTCGGCCGGCGGGTGGCGTTCAAGGCGTTCCGCCCCGGCCGCCCGCTCGATGCGAGACAGGTGGAGGCGCTCCGTCACGAGGCGGAGGCCGCGGCGCAGCTCAACCATCCGAACGTCGTGACCATCCACGACTTCGGGAACTGCCCGGCGGGCCCGTACGTCATCATGGAGCTCCTGCGCGGCGAGCCGCTCGCCGAACGGCTGGAGCGCGGTCCGCTGCCGCCGCGCGAGGCGGTCCGCATCGGCGCGGCGGTGGCCCAGGCGCTCGTGCACGCGCACGCCGCCGGCGTCATCCATCGCGACCTCAAGCCGGGCAACGTGTTCCTGTGCGAGGACGGCAAGGTCAAGGTGCTCGACTTCGGGCTGGCGCGGCTCCTCGGCAGCGGCGGCGAGAAGGGCGGGACGCCCGGCTACATGGCGCCGGAGCAGTCCCGGGGCGAGGGCGAGGGCGAGCGCACCGACCTGTTCGGCCTGGGGGCGCTGCTCTTCCGGATGCTCACGGGACGCCTCCCCTACGAGGTGGTGCGCGGACGCAGCGCGGCGCTCCTCCCCGGCCCCGCGCCCACGCCGGAGGGCGAGGGGATCCCGCCGCGCCTGGCGAGGCTGGTGCGGCAGCTCCTGGAGCGCGAGGCCGCCGACCGCCCGGCGAA
>DASTGH010000242.1:0-19687 GCA_035719345.1 Anaeromyxobacteraceae bacterium | reverse complement strand
AGAGCGTCGTGCCGAGCGTCGCAGGCAGCCCGGCCTCCGGGGGCATGGGCCCGCATCGCCGCTGATCCGCGGTCGGGGCCGGCGCCGGCTCCCCGCGGCAGGCGCCGGCCCCCGCCTCCGGGGTCGTCAACCCGCGCGTGGTCCGGGGTTGACGACGGCCGGGCGGGCCTCGTACGGTGCGCCCCCATGTGCGTCGAAAAGCGCCCGCTCCCCCCCGGCATCGAGCCCCTCAGCGCCGACGAGGCGCGCCGCCTCATCCACCACACCTCCGGCCCCGAGCTCGAGGCGCTCATGGCGCGCGCCAAGTCGGTGCGCGAGGCGGTCCACGGCAAGGAGGTCTCGCTCTGCGGCATCGTCTCCGCGAAGAGCGGCAACTGCGCCGAGGACTGCGGGTTCTGCTCGCAGTCGGCGCACTTCAAGGGGACCGACGCGCCCGTCTACCCGATGATGACGCCGCGCGAGATCGCGGACAACGCGCGGCAGGCCGAGGCGGCCGGCGCGCGCGAGTTCTCCATCGTCGCGAGCGGCACCCGCGTCTCCCGCGAGAGCGAGCTGCGCGCCGTCGAGGACGCGATCAAGCTCATCAAGCAGGAGACCACCGTCGAGCCGTGCGCCTCGCTCGGGCTCATGCACAAGCCGGAGCTGGCCCGCCTCAAGGCCGCCGGCCTCGAGCACCTGCACCACAACCTCGAGACGGCGCGCAGCCACTTCGACCAGGTGTGCAGCACGCACACCTACGACCAGCAGCTCGACACCATCCGCGCGGCGAAGGACCTCGGCCTCAAGCTCTGCACCGGAGGCATCCTCGGCATGGGAGAGACGCCCGAGCAGCGCGTCGAGTTCGCCGAGACCGTCCGTGATCTCGACGTCGACTGCGTCCCGGTGAACTTCCTCAACCCGCGCCCGGGCACGCCCATGGCGAACGTGAAGGCGATCACCGCCGGCGAGTGCCTGGCCGCGGTGGCGGTGTTCCGCCTCATGATGCCGACGGCCCACATCTTCGTCATGGGCGGCCGCGAGGTGAACCTGGGCGCGATGCAGGACCGGATCTTCGACGCCGGCGCCGACGGGACCATGGTCGGCAACTACCTCACCAGCGCCGGGACGCAGCCGCACGAGGTGGTGGAGATGATCCATGCGCACGGGCTGGAGGTGAAGCCGACCCCCGACCCGGCGCACTGGGCCTTCCACGGCGATGCGCCGGAGGGCCAGGCGCGCTGGAACGTGCGCGCCGCCGAGGGCGACCGCCGGCGCTCCCTGCCGGTGGTGCGCTGATGCCTGCGGGCGCGCTCGGCTGGATCGCGGGCGAGCTCGCGGCGCTGGAAGCGAAGGGGCTGCGCCGCGCGCTCGAGCCGCTCGGGGGCGCGCAGGGGCCGGTGGTCGAGGTGGCCGGCCGCCGCCTCGTGAACCTCTGCTCCAACGACTACCTCGGGCTCGCCTCGGACCGGCGCCTGGTGCAGGCGGCGGTGGCGGCGGCGCAGCGCGAGGGCGCCGGTGCGGGCGCGGCGCGGCTCGTCGCCGGCGACCTGCCGGTGCACGGGCGGCTGGAGCGGCGGCTGGCGGCCTTCAAGGGGACCGAGGCGGCGCTCCTCTTCTCCTCCGGGTACCACGCCAACGCCGGCGTCATCGCGGCGCTCACCGACCGCGAGGACGCGATCTTCTCCGACCGGCTCAACCACGCCTCGATCATCGACGGCTGTCGCCTCTCGCTGGCCAAGACCTGGCGCTACCCCCACGGCGACGTGGAGGGGCTGGCGCGCCTGCTCGCCGAGACGCGCGCCCGCCGCAAGCTGGTGGTGACGGACGCCGTGTTCGGCATGGACGGGGACGCCGCCCCGCTGGCGGAGATCGCCGACCTGTGCGAGCGCCACGGCGCGATGCTCTACGTCGACGAGGCGCACGCCACCGGCGTCCTGGGCCCGACGGGCGCGGGCCTGTGCGAGGCGGCCGGCGTCACCTCGCGCGTCGACGTCGTCATGGGGACGCTGGGGAAGGCGCTGGGGAGCTTCGGCGCCTTCACCGCCGGCTCGGCGCGGCTGGCGGAGTGGCTCACCTCGCGCGCGCGGACGTTCATCTTCACGACCGCGCTCCCGCCCGCCGCCTGCGGGGCGGCGCTGGCCGCCCTCGACGTGATCGCCGAGGAGCCGGCCCGCCGCGCCCGCCTCGGCGCGCTCTCGGCGCGCATGAAGCACGGACTCGCCGCGCTCGGCTTCGACGTCTCGCGCGTGGTCGCGCCCATCTTCCCGGTCGTGCTCGGGGACGAGGGCCGGGCGCTGGCGGCGTCGCGGTCGCTGCGCGAGCGCGGGTTCTTCGTGCGCGCCATCCGGCCGCCGACGGTGCCGCCCGGGACGAGCCGGCTGCGGGTAGCGCTCACGGCCGGTCACTCCGAGGAGCAAGTCGACGCCTTCCTCGCCGCGCTGGGCGAGGTCCTGGCCGCGGGCAGGTGAGCGGCGACCGCCCCCTACGCCGGGTGGAGTAAGGCGGCAGAGGGTGGTCCGCGTCGTGCGGCGCCATAACGCACCCGGACAACACAGCTTGGTCGCGGCCCTCCGGGACCGCTCGAATACAAGGGTGTGACGCACCGTCACGCACACGGACGCTTCACGGAAGCTTCACGGAAGCACGGAAAGGACCACCGATGAGAAGGACGAGCGCGTACCTCCTGGCCCTCGCGGGCCTGCTCCTCACCCCGGGCCTCGCCCTGGGAGCCGGCGTCAAGGTCGGCCTCTCCCTCCCCACGCAACGCGAGGAGCGCTGGGTGAAGGACCGCCAGGCGATGGTGGAAGACGCGAAGAAGATGGGCATCGACCTGCGCGTGCAGGTCACCGACAACGACGCTTCGAAGCAGGTCGCCCAGTGCGAGAACCTCCTCTCGCAGGGCATCAAGGTCCTCATCCTCGCGCCGCACGACGCCTCGAGCGCGTCCGGCATCATCGACCGCGCGGCGAAGGCGGGCGTGAAGGTCATCAGCTACGACCGGCTCGTGACCGACTCGCCCCTCGACTACTACTATCTCTCGTTCGACAACGTGAAGGTGGGCGAGCTGCAGGGCGAGTTCATCACGAAGAAGGTGCCGAAGGGCACGTACATCGTGCTGGCGGGCTCGCCGACCGACAACAACGCCAAGCTCTTCCACGAAGGCGCGATGAAGTACATCCAGCCGCTGGCGCAGAAGGGCGACATCAAGATCGCGATGGACCAGTTCGTGAAGGACTGGCAACCGTCCGAGGCGCAGAAGCTGTGCGAGCAGGCGCTCACCGGGGCGGGGAACAAGGTCGACGCCGTGCTCGCGCCGAACGACGGCACCGCCGGCGGTTGCATCCAGGCGCTCGCCGCCCAGCACCTCGCCGGCAAGGTGCCCATCACCGGGCAGGACGCGGAGCTGGCCGGCGCCATCCGCATCGTGCAGGGCACGCAGAGCATGACCGTGTTCAAGGACACGCGCGCGCTCGCCAAGAAGGCGATCGAGATGGCCCAGGACCTCGCCAACGGCAAGCCGATCGACACGCAGGGCAAGGTGGTGAACAACAACAAGAAGGACGTGCCGTCGGTGCTGCTCACCCCGGTCATCGTGACGAAGGACAACCTCGACCAGGTCCTCATCGCGAGCGGCTACCTCAAGAAGGATCAGGTCTACCGCAAGTAGCGCGCTCCGCCGCGCTTCGAGGTGCAGGCCATGGCCGACCTCCTCCTGGAGATGCGGAACATCACGAAGGAGTTCCCCGGCGTGCGCGCGCTCGACGGGGTGAGCTTCGACGTGAGGAAGGGCGAGATCCACGCGCTCGTCGGCGAGAACGGCGCCGGCAAGTCCACCCTGATGAAGGTGCTCTCGGGCGTCTACCCCTACGGCACCTACGGCGGCGACATCGTCGTCGACGGGCAGGTGATGCGCTTCGCCAAGATCCGCGACAGCGAGGAGGCCGGCATCGCCATCATCCACCAGGAGCTGGCCCTGGTGAAGCAGATGACGGTCGCCGAGAACCTCCACCTCGGCGCCGAGCGCACCAAGGCGCGCGGGGTCATCGACTGGAACGAGACGTACCACCGCACGACCGCGGCGCTGGCCGAGGTGGGGCTCAAGGTGAGCCCGGCCACCAAGGTGGTCGACCTCGGCGTCGGCTCGCAGCAGCTCGTCGAGATCGCGAAGGCGCTCGCCAAGAAGGCGCGCCTCCTCATCCTCGACGAGCCGACCGCCGCGCTCACCGAGGCGGAGGCGGAGAACCTGCTCCGCATCCTCGGCACGCTCCGGGAGCGCGGCGTCGCCTGCGTCTACATCTCGCACCGCCTGCGGGAGGTGACGCGCATCTCCGACCGGATCACCGTCCTGCGCGACGGGCGCACCGTGGTCACCGACGACAAGGTGAGCATGCCCGAGGACCGCATGATCAAGAACATGGTGGGCCGCGACCTGGCCCACCTCTTCCCGCATCGCGAGCGCACGCCGGGCGAGACGGTGCTGGAGGTGAAGAACTGGACCGTGGCCGATCCGGTGACGGGCGACCTGCGCGTGCGCGACATCTCGTTCCGGGCGCGCCGCGGCGAGATCCTGGGCATCGCCGGCCTCATGGGCGCCGGGCGCACCGAGCTCGTCATGAGCCTCTTCGGCGCGTGGGGCGACCGGAAGACCGGGGAAGCGTGGCTCGACGGGAAGAAGCTCGCCATCCAGGACCCGCGCGACGCCATCCGTCAGGGCCTCGGCCTCATCTCCGAGGACCGCAAGCGCTACGGCCTGGTGCTCGGGATGGACGTGAAGGAGAACTCCACGCTGGCGAGCCTGGAGCGGATCGCGCGGCACGGCGTCATCGATCACAACGAGGAGATCCGCAGCGCCGACCGGTACGTGAAGGAGCTGCGGACGAAGACGCCGACGCTGGAGCAGCAGGTGCGCAATCTCTCCGGCGGCAACCAGCAGAAGGTGGTCATCGCCAAGTGGCTGCTCACCGGGCCGAAGGTGCTCATCCTGGACGAGCCCACGCGCGGCATCGACGTCGGCGCCAAGGTCGAGGTCTACGAGATCATGAACAAGCTCGTGGACCAGGGCGTGTGCGTCATCATGATCTCGTCGGAGCTGCCGGAGGTGCTCGGGATGAGCGATCGCATCCTGGTGCTGCACGAGGGCAAGCTCACCGGCGAGTTCATGCGGGCCGAGGCGACCGAGCAGAAGGTGATGGTCAGCGCCACGGGCGCGGCGGCGTAGGCCGGCCCAGCGGATTCGGAGGCGGGAACGAGCATGGAGACCACGACCCGGCCGGCCGAGGCTGTGCAGACGGGGAGCCTGAAGGACCTCGTCGTCGCCTCGATCAAGCACAACACCAAGCAGTACACGATGTTCCTGGCGCTCATCGCGATCTGGGTCATCTTCGCGTTCCTGACCGAGGGCGTCTTCACCAGCGCCAGGAACCTCTCGAACCTGTTCGTGCAGACGGTGACGACCGCCATCCTGGCCATCGGGATGGTCCTCATCATCGTGGCCGGGCACATCGACCTTTCGGTCGGGTCGGTGCTCGGCTTCCTCGGCGCCATCTGCGCCATGTGCATGATCAAGCTGGAGTGGGGCGTGCTGCCCTCGGCGCTCTTCACGATCGGCGCGGGCCTGCTCGTCGGCGTGTGGCACGGCTTCTGGGTCGCCTACCGGCGCGTCCCCGCCTTCATCGTGACCCTCGCCTCGATGCTCGCCTTCCGGGGGCTCATCATCGGCATCACCGGCGGGCAGACGCAGGGCCTGGAGATGGCGCCCGAGGGCACGGCGACCGCCTTCAAGCTCATCGGCCAGGGCTACCTGCCCACCATCGCCGCGACCGACGTGGGCCGGGTGCACGACACGAGCCTCTACCTGACGCTGGCCGTGATCGCGATCATGGTGGTGGTCCGGCTGCGGCGGCGGGCCGCCCGCGTGAAGTTCGGCTTCACGGTGCCTCCCATGTACGCGGAGGTCCTCGGCATCGCGCTCACCTGCGCCCTCGTGGGCGCGTTCGCGATGCTGATGGTGCTCTACCTCGGCATCCCCTGGTCGGTGATCCTGCTCATCGCGCTGGCCGTGCTCTTCTCCTTCATCGCCGAGGACACGACCTTCGGCCGGCACCTGTTCGCCATCGGCGGCAACCAGGACGCGGCGCGCCTCTCCGGGATCGACGTGCGCCGCAACACCTTCGTGCTCTTCATCATCATGGGTGTGATGACGACGGTGGCCGGCATCGTCTTCACCTCCCGGCTCAATGCCGCCACCACCTCCGCCGGCCAGAACGCCGAGCTCGACGCCATCGCCGCGACCGTCATCGGCGGCACCTCGCTGATGGGCGGCGAGGGCACCATCTACGGCGCGCTGGTGGGCGCGCTGGTCATGACCTCGCTCGACAACGGCATGAGCCTCATGAACCTCGACATCACGTTCCAGTACGTGATCAAGGGGCTCATCCTGCTGCTGGCCGTCTGGTTCGACATGGCGCAGCGGAAGAAGACGTAGCCGGGCGCGTGGGCGTGGTTCAGCTCGGCCGCATCCTCCTCGTCCTCGGCGCGGTGCTCGCCGCTGCGGGTGCGCTGCTCCTCGTCGCGGACCGATTCCCCGGGCTGCGCGTCGGGCGGCTGCCCGGGGACGTGCGCGTCGAGCGGGGGAACTTCACCTTCTACTTCCCGCTCGCCACCTGCCTCGTGGTGAGCGCCGTGCTGACGGTCCTCCTCTGGCTCCTCGGGCGTCGCGGCTGAGGAGGGAACCGCTCCGGCAGGACGCGCTCAGCGCGTGATCTTGTCGAGCGACTTGCGGAGGTCCTTCTGGACCTCGTCCGCCCGCTCCTCGAACGACGGCACCCGCCGCGCGCGCACGGCGTAGCCGACGAGGAGCCCCACCGCCAGCGCCGCGAGCACCGCCACCCAGAACGTCCGCCGGATCATCCGTTCCCCCTCTCGCCCGCGGGTTTCAGATCTGCTCGACGTGGTAGCCGCGCTCCCGCAGCGCGCGCAGGATCTCGTCCACGTGGTCGACGCCCCGCGTCTCCAGCGTGAGCTGGAGCGTCGTGTCGCCGAAGCGGTGAGAGAAGGCGCGGCTGTGGTGCACCTCGATCACGTTGGCGCGATGGGCGGCCACCACCTGCGAGACCTTGGCCAGCTGCCCGGGCTTGTCGGGCAGGTGCACGTCGATCCGGACGAGGCGGCCCTCCTTCACCAGGCCGCGCTCGATGACGCGCGCCACCACGTTCACATCGATGTTGCCGCCGGAGAGGACGGCCACGACCCGCTTCCCCTCCAGCCCGCGGACCTTCCGGTTGAGGAGCGCCGCGACGCCCACCGCGCCGGCGCCCTCCACCACCGTCTTCTCCTTCTCCAGGAGGTAGAGGATGGCGCTCGCCACCTCCTCCTCGGACACGGTCACGATCTCGTCGACGTGCCGCTTCACGTGCTCGAAGGTGAGCTCGCCGGCTCGCTTCACCGCGATGCCGTCGGCGAGCGTGCTCGCTGCCTCGACGGTGACGAGGCGCCCCTCCTCGAGCGACGCCAGCATGCAGGCGATGACCTCGGCCTCGACGCCGACCACGCGCGTCCGCGGCGAGGCCGCCTTGATCGCCGCCGCCATGCCCGAGATGAGGCCGCCGCCGCCGACCGGGACGAGCACCGCCTCGACGTCCGGCACCTGCTCCAGGATGTCCAGGGAGATGGTCCCCTGGCCGGCGATGACGGCCGGGTCGTCGAACGGGTGGATGAAGGTGAGCCCCTCGACGTGCTCGAGGCGGCGCGCCTCCGCGTACGCCTCGTCGTAGTTCGACCCGTGCAGCACGACGCGCGCCCCGTGCCCGCGGGTGTTCACCACCTTGAGGAGCGGCGTCGCCTCCGGCATGACGATGGTCGCCGCCACGCCCAGGCGGCCTGCGTGGTAGGCCACCGCCTGCGCGTGGTTGCCGGCCGATGCGGCGATGAGGCCGCGGGCGCGCTCGGCGGGCGCCATCGACAGGAGCTTGTTGAGGGCGCCGCGCTCCTTGTAGGCCCCCGTCATCTGGAGGTTCTCGAGCTTGAGGAACGCGTGCGCGCCCGACGCCCGCGAGAGCGTCTCGCTGCGGGCGCACGGGGAGAGGTAGATGCGATCCTGGATGCGCCGGCGCGCGGCCTCGACGTCCTCGAGCGTGACCAGCATGCGAGCGGGTGAACCTATCGGGGACGGGCTGGCCCGGCAAGGCGGCCGGCCGATGGTCCGCCTCCCCGCCCCCTCCCGCGATCGCCAGGAAGCGGTCGCGGGGAGAGGGGGTTCGAGTCGTCGCTAGCGCTGCTCGAGGCGACGAGCCAGCTCGACGCGATTTCGCACGCCGAGCTTGTCGAAGATCGTCTTGAGGTGGCTCTTCACCGTCTGTGAGGCGATGCCCAGCCGCTCCGCCACCTCGCGGGAGCGCAGGCCGTCGGCGACGAGCAGCGCCACCTCCCGCTCGCGCTGGGTGAGCCCGTCGGCGGCGCTCACGGAGGCGGGCGGCTCGCCCGGCGCCGGGACCGCGGTGGGCACCCCCTCGCGCCAGAGGTGGAACTGGGTCCGCCCCTTGCCGACGGCCGTGACCTCGATCCGCAGCCGCTCGCCCAGTCGCTCCATGATGAGACAGCGGCGGATCCCCGGGGCACCCGACTGCGCCCCCTGGGCGAGGCCTTTCAGGTCGGTGGGCAGTTCCACCCCGTCCGCGACGTCGTTCCAGAAGGAGCGCAGGATCTCCTCGGCCTGGCGATCGCACTTGATGCGGTAATCGAGCTCGCTATATGCGGAGGCGCCCCTCGGCATCGAAGCTCGGGAAGTCGCTCGCATCATCAGGGTCCCCCCTCCGTCTCGGCAGACGGGGCCCAGCGTTTTCCACGCTACCCCGCGCGCACCTACACCGTACGGAAACGGGAGAAAGGCCAATACCTGAAAAATGGGGTCTACGCGGGGTCGGGAAGCGCGTCGGTGCAACCTGCCGGAATCCCACGAATAACCCACGAAAAGAAATCCGCCCGGTGCAGAGGCTTACCGGCAGCGCGGACATATCTGAATGCCGGACAGGCCTGGTGTGTCCCCCGACAGAGGGTGGCCACGATCACCTTCGGGGGGGAGACCGGCTCTCCCGCCACCGCGGCACAGCGGCAGGGGCGGGTGCTGCGGAGCAGGGGGCAGGCCATCGGCGAACCTCTCGGCACCAACATCATCACGCGTGCGCGAAGTCGCGAGGAGCGCCTGCCCGGCCGCTCCCCGTCGCCTTCTCTCGCGGCGTCCTTGGCCCCCGTCATGGCGCCGCGGCGCGGCGAGCACGCGGCGACCCTGACCTGATCAGTGCAGCTCGACCTCGAACCCGAGGCGGCGCACCGCCTCGATGAGGTCGTCGCTCGTCGTGACCCTGTGCGGGACGCGGAGCACGCTCTCGCTCTCGCCGGGGATGACCGCGCGCACGGTCACGGCGCAGGTCCCCGCGTGGCGACCGAGCAGCACCTTCAGGTCCTTCGCCCGGTCGGCGTCGAGGCGGTCGGCGTCGATGCGCAGCGCGACCTCGCTCGTCTTCTGGCTGCGGACCGACGAGAGCGGCTGGATGTCGAGAGCGGTGATCTCGGCGCGCGGGTTCTCCTCGTCGCGCGTGTTCATCTTCACCTGCCCGTGGACGAGCACCGGCTCGTCGCGCTTCACGATCTCCTCCCAGTCCGTCCACCCCTTCTGCGCGGGCCGGCTGCCCTGGGCGGGGCGGCTCCCCCAGCAGATGACCTCGACCGTGCCGGTGAGGTCCTCGAGCGTGAGGAACCCGAAGCGCGTGCCCTTCTCCTTGTTCTGTTTCTCGCGAAGCGAGGCGACGACGCCCACGACCGTCACCTTGTCGTCGGGGCGCTTCGAGGCGACCTGCGCGCACGTGCAGGACGCGTAGCGGCGCGCCTCGCGCGCGTACGCCTCGAGCGGGTGGCCGGTGAGGTAGAACCCGAGCGCGTCCTTCTCGAAGGCGAGCCGGACCCGCTCCGGCCATTCCTCGACCCGGGCCTCGCCGACCATGTCGCCCGGCACCGGCCAGCGCGGCTTCACCGGCGCAGGATCGGCGAGCGCGCCGAAGAGGCTCTTCTGACCGGAGAGGCGGTCCGCCTGCGCCGCCGATCCGGCGGCGAAGGCCGCCTCGATGCCATGGAACAGCTGCCAGCGCGGGACGCCCTCGAAGTCGAAGGCGCCGCACTTCGCCAGCGCCTCGACGACCTTCTTGTTGATGCGTCGCGCGTCGACGCGCGACGCGAAGTCGAAGAGCCCGGTGAACGCGCCGCCCTCCGACCGCGCCTTGAGGATGGCCTCCACGGCCGACTCGCCCACGCCCTTCACCGCGCCGAGCCCGAAGCGGATCTTGCCCTTCGTGCTCGCGCCGGGGGCCGCCGGGAAGGCGCGGAAGGCCGCGGCGCTCTCGTTCACGTCGGGCTGCAGCACCTCGATTCCGCCCTGGCGCGCCTGGGAGACGTGCAGCACGACCTTGTCGGTGTTGGAGGCCTCGCTGGAGATGAGCGCCGCGGTGAACTCCACCGGATAGTGCGCCTTGAGCCAGGCGGTCTGGACGGTGAGCAGGCCGTACGCCGCCGAGTGCGACTTGTTGAAGCCGTACTGGGCGAACTTCTCCATGAGGTCGAAGATGCCGGCGGCGACCTTCTCCTCGACGCCGTTCGCGGCGCAGCCCTCCATGAAGCCGCTACGTTCCTTGGCCATGACCTCGGCCTTCTTCTTCCCCATGGCGCGGCGGAGCAGGTCGGCGCGGCCCAGGCTGTAGCCAGCCAGGACCTGCGAGATCTGCATCACCTGCTCCTGGTAGACGATGACGCCGTAGGTGTCCTGCAGGATGGGCGCGAGCTTCGGGTGCTGGTACGTGACCTCGTCGCGGCCGTGCTTGCGATCGATGTACACGTCGACCATCGTCCGGCCGTCCTCGAGCTTCTGGTCGAGGGGCCCCGGCCGGTAGAGCGCGCCGGCCGCGATGACGTCCTCGAAGCGAGAGGGCTTCATCTTCACGACCATCTCGGTGAAGCCCGAGGACTCCATCTGGAAGACGCCGGCGGTGTCGCCTCGCCCGATGAGTTCGTAGACGGCCGGGTCGTCGATGGGGATGCGGTCGGCGGTGAGGTGCTTCTGGTCGGGGTGGTTCTCCTGGATGAGCCGGAGGGCGTCGTCGATGACGGTGAGCGTCTTCAGGCCGAGGAAGTCGAACTTCACCAGCCCGGCCGCCTCGGCCTCGTCCTTGGCGAACTGCGAGACGAGCTGGCCGGAGGTCGGATCCTTCGTGACCGGGACGTACTCCCACAGCGGCTTGCCGGCGATGACCACGCCGGCCGCGTGCAGCCCGGACTGGCGGTTCAGGCCCTCGAGCGACATGGCGACGTCGAGGATGTCCTTCTCGGTCACCTCCTGCGCCCGCCCGTCGGCGTCGACGAAGGAATGCACCACCTTCGGCTTCTCGTACATCTCCTTCAGGCGCGGCTCGGCGGCGGCCTTCTCCGAGCCGAAGACGAGGTCCTTGAGCGGCGGCGTCTTGCCCTGCACCGGGTCAGGGACGAGCTTGGCGATGCGGTCGCCCTCGGCGAAGGGCAGGCCCATGACGCGCACCACGTCGCGGATGACGGAGCGCGCCTTGAGCGACCCGAAGGTGATGATCTGCCCGACGTTGTCCTTGCCGTACTTGTCGGTGACGTAGCGGATGACCTCGTCGCGCCGGTCCTGGCAGAAGTCGACGTCGAAGTCCGGCATCGACACGCGCTCCGGATTGAGGAAGCGCTCGAAGAGGAGATTCCAGCGGAGCGGGTCGAGGTCGGTGATGCGCAGCGCCCAGGCGACGATGGAGCCCGCGCCCGAGCCGCGCCCCGGGCCGACAGGGATGCGGTGCTCCTTCGCCCAGTTGATGAAGTCCTGGACGATGAGGAAGTAGCCGGAGAACCCCATCTTCTGGATGACGGACAGCTCCATCTCCAGCCGCGCCCGGTACACGTCGCGGTCGACGGGGTAGCCGTCGCCGATCTCGGCGAAGCGGCGGTCGAGGCCGCGCCGCGCCAGTGCAGCGACGTGCTCCGGCTCGGTCGTGCCCTCGGGGAGCTGGTACTGCGGGAGGTAGTTCCGGCCCAGGTCGAGCTCGACGTCGCACATCTCCGCGATGCGCATCGTGTTGTCGATCGCCTCGCGGAGGCCCGGCAGCGCCCGCACCATGTCGTCCGGCGAGGTGATGTACAGGCCGTCGGTCTCGTGGCGGAGGCGCTTCGGGTCGGAGAAGGTCTTCCCCGACGCGATGCACATGAGCACCTCGTGCGCCTTCGCGTCCTCGCGCTTCTGGTAGTGCGCGTCGGCGGTGGCGGCGAGCGGGATGCCCTCCGCCTCACCCAGCTCCGCGAGGCGCGCGTTGACCTCGAGCTGCTCCTTCATCCCGTTCGACTGCACCTCCAGGAAGAACGAGCCCCGCTCGAAGATGTCCTTGTACTCGCGCGCCGCGCGCCGCGCGCTGTCCATGTCGCCCTGGCGGCAGAGGCGCGGCACCTCGCCGGCGAGGCAGGCAGTGAGCCCGATGAGGCCCTTCGAGTGCTCCTTCAGGAGCTGCTTGTCGATGCGGGGGTCGTAGTAGAACCCCTCCGTGAAGGCCATCGAGGAGAGGTAGCGCAGGTTCCGCCACCCCTCGGCGTTCCTCGCCAGCAGGATGAGGTGGCGGCCGATCCGCTCGGAGCGATCGGTGCGCCCCTTGTCGCCGGCCACGTACGCCTCGTAGCCGAGGATGGGCTTCACCCCCGCCGCCCTGGCTTGCTTGTAGAAGTCGATGGCGCCGAAGAGGTTGCCGTGATCGGTGACCGCGACCGAGGACATGCCTTTCGCCTTCACGGTGGCGAGGAGGTCCTTGATGCGGATCGCGCCATCGAGGAGCGAGTAGAGCGTGTGGAGGTGCAGGTGGGTGAAGTCGGCCACGGAGCGAGAGCCTCCCGGAGGGAGGCGACGTATAGCAGCCTCCTCTGACCTTCGCGATGCGGGCCGCGATGGGCCCGCCACCTCGGGTTCACGAGCCAGGGCCGGCCACCTCCGGCGCCGGCGCGGGGGAGCCGGGAGGCGGCCCTGCACCGCGCCGCGTGAAGCGATCCATCCAGGCGTCGCCGAAAGCCCGGCGCGCGGCCACAGCGTTGTGCACGCAGCAGAGCACGCGAAGGTTGGTGAGCGTCGAGCGCCCGCCGCGGGCGCGCGGGATGATGTGGTCGAGCTCGACGCGGGTCGTCGAGCCGCAGCATCCGCCGGAGTCGAGCGGCCACTCGCACCGCCCACCCGAGCGCTGCCATACGGCGCGCCTCACGGCGGCGGGCACGTGGCGGGCGTCCTTCGACGGACGGCTCGGGCGCGGTCGGTCGGTGTGTGCGCGGCGCTGCGCCTGGCGGGCGAGGACGAGGTCGAGCCCGGCCTCGAGGATCTCCGCCATGCTCGCGCCCGGCTTGGCGTGCGAGAGCGCGTCGCGCGCTGCGTCGAGCTTCCGCAGGAACTCCCGCGTCACGGTGACGTGGAGGCGCGAGAGCTCGGCGTCGAGCGGCTCGGCGGCATCGGGCCGCGAGATCGACGGAGGGGCGGTCTGCGGCTGGGCGCCGGCCGCGTCGTGCGCCGGAGCGCACGAGGGCGGCGTCTGCAGCGACGGCGCTGCGGACGGGGTACGGCCGGCGGCGTCCGCCGCGGCGGGGTCGTCGGGGTCGCCGGGTGGGACCTCGTGCGCCGACGAGGAGGAGGCGCCGGCGGCGTCGTCCCCCGCCGCGCCCGCTTCTGCCCGCGAGCTCAGGACGCGGGGCGAAGAGCTCGGCGCGGCGAGGTAGACGACCGCGGTCGCCGACTTCGCGAGGCGCACCGCGGTCACGAGGTCGCGCTCCGGAGGCCTGGCGGCGGGCGCGATGGAGGCCGCCACGGCTTGCGCCTCTCGCCGCGACAGGTGAAAGAAGCGCGGGAGCACCTCGCCACGGTTCTCGGGCGTGATCACCCTCGACAGCTCGACGATCGCGGACAGGCAGAGCCGCCCGTCGCGCAGGGGTTCGAGGATCTCGGGGAACCGCTGGATGAGCTCGGCGGCGACCCTGCGATGGTGGGCGGTGCCGGCGGAGAGGCCGAGCTCCCGGTGAAGAAAGAGGAAGAGGCTCGCGTGTCCCAGCTCGCGCCAGTGTCTCGCGCGATCGAATTCCGCGAGAGCCATCAGGAACTCGGCGGCGGCCTCGCGCTCCGCACGCAAGAGGCGGCCGAGGCGCAGCGACGAATCGCGCGCGTGCTGGAGGGTCTCGGGCGATGGCGCTGCGACGTCGGGCTGGCTGCTCATGCGTGCAGTATGCGCGGACCCTCTGACATGCGGCGCGCTCGCGGACGGCGCGACCTACGACATCGACGCTCGGTCTCATTCACTCACGGTTGGCACGATCATTGAAGTTCAACTGGTGAAGCAGCGACGCACGTTCGCGCCGGCGAGCCGCTCCCGGCGTCGCTCATGCTCGGGGACCTCGGCGTGCGCCGAGCCCGGCTGCGACGAGCGCGTGCGCGCGCTGTTCGCTGTCCGGCGCCGAGATGTCGCTCGCTCGCCCGCTCGCATCCCGGCGCGTGCTGCCCGCGCGGGAGCAACCCTCCGTGAGTGGTCGACATCCTGCGCCGTCATCCCTACCAGTGCTGGGCTTCGCCCGTTTCCTGTGTGGGCGCTCACCCATGGTCATAGCCACCGAGCTCGCGTTCATCTGGACGGAAAAGCTCCTCGAGGTCACGAGCGCGTTCGCACGCGCGCGCACCGCCCGAGAGGTGGGGGAAGCCGCCGTCAACGTCGCCGTCCGGGCCCTCGGCGCCCGGGTGGGTGCGCTCGGCTTGATCACCTCGGACGGAAAGCATGTGGAGCTGCTCGCCGTCCGGGGCGCCCCGGATGCGCCACCGCCGAGGCTCGTGCGCACCCCGATCGCGGCCGCCGGGGCGGGTGGTCTCGCGCTGCGCGGCAGCGGCGCGCCCGTCTTCGTCGAGACCCGCGAGGAGGTGACCCGCAGCGGCGCAGCGGCCACCGGCAGCCTCGCGGTCCTGCCGCTCGGCCTCGGCGAGCGGGTCATCGGACATCTCTCCCTCGAGTTCGCGGAGTTCGTCCCCATCCCGAGCGGCGCCCGATCCTTCGCGCAGGCGCTCGCGGGCCAGTGCGCGCAGGCGCTCGAGCGCGCGCGCCTCGTCGAGGCCGAGGAGAAGGCTCGCCGCCGCCTCAAGATCCTGGCCGACGCGGCCGAGGCCTTCGCCGCGCCGGCGCTGGCCACCCCCGCCGTGCTGGAGGCCATCGCCCGGCGCGTCGCGGCGGCCACCGGGGACGACTGCATCGTCCGCCTGCTCACGCCCGACGGCGTCTGGCTCGAGCCGCGTGCCTGGTGGGTGGGCGACGCCGAGGCGGGCGAGGCGCTCGCCGCAGTGTTCGCCGGCCACCGCCTGCGCGTGGACGACGGCCTCGAGGGCGAGGTCGTGCGCACCGGCCGGACGGCGTTCGTCGCCAGCGGCAGCGCGGAGGCGATCGCGCAGCGCTTGCCCTCCGACCTCGGCGCCTGGATCCGCTCCGCGCGGCCGGTCCACGGCATGGTCGTGGCGCCGCTCCAGCTCAAGCGCCGGACCATCGGCACGCTGACCGTGCTCCGGCCGCTGGCCGGCGATCCCTACGACGACGAGGACCGGCTCCTGGTGGAGGGGCTCGCCGCGCGCGCCGCCTCCGCCATCGAGAAGACGCGCCTGTACGAGGAGGTGCTGCGCAGCCAGCGGCTCTTCGAGGGGATCGCCGACGCCAGCCCGGACATGCTGTACCTGTTCGACGTGCGGCGCGGGCGGAGCGTCTACGTGAGCCGCGCCGTGGAGCGGATCCTGGGGCGCACGCCGCGCGAGGTGGCGGCGCTCGGCGACGCCTTCGTGGCGACGCTCGTCCACCCCGAGGACCAGGGGCTCATCGCCCACGAGTACGACCGGCTGGCGGCGCTGCCCGACGGCGAGCTCGTGGAGTACGAGTACCGGATGCGCCACGCCGACGGCAGCTGGCGCTGGGTGCGCAGCCGCGACCGCGTCTTCTCGCGCACCCCGGACGGCGAGCCGGAGCTGGTGCTGGGCGTGGCGCGCGACGTCACCGAGCGCGTGCGCTCCGACCGCGAGCGCGACGAGCTGCTCGCACGCGAGCAGCAGGCGCGACGCCAGGCGGAGGAGGCGAGCCGCGCCAAGGACGAGTTCCTGGCCATGCTCGGGCACGAGCTCAGGAATCCCATCTCCCCCATGCTGACCGCGCTCAACCTCATGCGCTTGCGCGGCGGCGACGCCTTCGCCCGCGAGCGCACCATCGTCGAGCGCCAGGTGAAGCACCTCGTCCGCCTCGTCGACGACCTCCTCGACGTCTCGCGCATCACGCGCGGGAAGGTCGAGCTGAAGCGCGAGGTGCTGGAGCTCGGCGAGGTGGTCGCCACCGCCATCGAGATGGCGAGCCCGCTGCTGGAGGCGCGCCGCCATCACGTCGACGTGCAGGTGCCCCCGGCCGGCCTGCTGGTGGAGGGCGACCCGGACCGCCTCGCCCAGATCGTCGCCAACCTCCTCACCAACGCCGCCAAGTACACCGAGCCCGGCGGCTGCGTCGCCGTGCGCGCCGGCCGCGAGGGCGGCGAGCTGGTGCTCAGGGTGAAGGACTCGGGCATGGGCGTCCCGCCCGACCTCCTGCCGCGCATCTTCGACCTGTTCGTGCAGGGGCAGCGCGCGCTGGATCGCTCGCAGGGCGGCCTGGGCCTGGGGCTCACCATCGTCCGTTCCCTGGTCGAGATGCACGGCGGCCGCGTCCGCGCCGAGAGCGACGGGCCGGGGCGGGGGAGTACCTTCACGGTGCGGCTCCCCGCGCTGCAGACGCTGCCGCTGCGTGTGCCGGCCGGCGGCGCGCTCTTCCGCCGCCGGCTGCCCGAGCCGGGCGCCCGCCGCGTCCTGGTGGTCGACGACAACCAGGACGCGGCCGACGCGCTGGTGGAGGCGCTCGGGGAGAAGGGGCACGCCACCGCCGTCGCCTACGACGGCCCGAGCGCGCTCGAGGCGGCGATGCGGGTCCGCCCCGAGCTGGCGTTCCTCGACATCGGCCTGCCGGTCATGGACGGCTACGAGCTGGCGCGGCGGCTGCGCGAGATCTTCGGCCCCGGGATCAAGCTCGTGGCGCTGACCGGCTACGGGCAGGACAAGGATCGCGCCGCGGCTCGAGCCGCCGGCTTCGACGAGCACCTCGTGAAGCCGGTGGACCTCGAGCGCATCGTGGCGCTCGTGCACGACATGGTGCCGGCGCGGGAAGCGCCGGGCGCCGCCTACGCCGCCCAGCCGGCGCCCTGAGCCGAAGGGGGGACCGCCGGCCCCGGCGCCTCACCGCCGAGGCGGCGACGTCCGGGGGCGCTCAGCGCCCCATCACGATCTCGAGGAAGGTGCAGCGGCGGCCGCTGACGACGGCCCTGAGGCAGCGGAGCCAGCAGCCGGCGCCGAAGGCCTGGCAGATGGCCATCGGGTGGAGGAGCACGTCGCGGCTGGTGATGACTCCCTTCATGCTCCTGTTGACCCCTGGCTCGCGGTTTTGAGACACCCCTCCGTTCGTGCGCCGTGAGCGTGGGACGTTGCAGTCGTAACATCCGGATCCAGCGTGGAACCCATCCGTGACGTCCGGCTTCTCTTCGCGACGCGGGCGGTTCGCCTCTTCGCCTACGGCCTGCTGTCGGTGGTGCTCGTCCTGCACCTCGCGGCAGCAGGCGTCTCCGAGGCGCGCATCGGGCTCCTCCTCACGCTCACGCTCGTCGGCGACACCCTCATCTCGCTCGTCCTCACCACCCGCGCCGACCGCGCCGGGCGCCGCCTGACGCTCCTCGCCGGCGGCGCGCTCATGGTGCTCGCCGGCGCGCTCCTCGCCGGCGCGAGCTCGTTCCCCGTGCTCCTCTTCGCCGCGACCGTCGGCGTGGTGAGCCCGTCGGGGAACGAGGTCGGGCCGTTCCTGGCCGTGGAGCAGGCCGCCCTCTCCCAGGCGCTCCCCGACGCCCGCCGCACGCAGGCCTTCGCCTGGTACCAGCTCACCGGCGCGCTCTCCACCGCGGCCGGATCGCTCGCCGGCGGCTGGCTCGCCTCCGCGCTGCAGCGCGCCGGCTGGGCGCCGCTCGCCAGCTACCGCGCGGTGAGCGCGGGCTACGGCGCGCTCGGGCTGGCGCTGCTCGCGCTCTTCGCCCGCGCCTCCCCCGCCATCGAGGCGCCGCCGGCGCGCCGGGCGGCGCCGGCGAAGCGCCCGACCTTCCTCGAGCACGGGCTCGGGCTGCACCGCTCGCGCGCCGTCGTCCTCCGCCTCTCCGGCCTGTTCGCTGTGGACGCCTTCGCCGGCGGCTTCGTCGTGCAGGCGTTCGTCGCCTGGTGGTTCCACGTCCGCTTCGGCGCCGACCCGGCGCTCCTCGGGACCATCTTCTTCGTGGCGAACGCGCTCGCCGGCCTGTCGGCGCTCTCCGCCGCGTGGGTCGCTCGCCGCATCGGGCTCGTGGCCACGATGGTCTTCACCCACCTGCCCTCGAACGTGCTGCTCGTCCTCGTGCCGCTCATGCCTTCGCTGCCGCTGGCCATGGCGGTCCTCTTCCTGCGCTTCTCCATCTCGCAGATGGACGTCCCGACGCGGCAGTCCTACACGATGGCCGTGGTCGATCCCGACGAGCGCTCCGCGGCCGCGGGCGTGACGAACATCGCCCGCACCGTGGGCGCGTCGCTCGCGCCGCTGCTCGCCGGTCCGCTCTACGCCTCGGCCGCCCTGGCCTCGGTGCCGTTCTTCGTGGCGGGTGGCCTCAAGATCGCCTACGACCTCGCGCTCTGGCGCGCGTTCGCGGCGCTGCCTGCGCCGGAGGAGCGCGCGCCCGCCGCGGCGAGGACCCCCTGACCCCATGACCCGGAACGTCCGCCCCGAGACCGCCGCCCTGCACGCCGACCACGGCCTGGAGCGCGCGGCGGACGTCGCGCCGCCCCTGCACCTCTCCACCACCTTCGAGGCGGGGAACCCCGAGGGCCTCGTCTACGCCCGGAACGCGCAGCCGACGCGCCAGCGCCTGGAGGCCGTGCTCGGCGCGCTGGAGGGGGGCGAGGCGGTGACCTACGCCTCGGGCCAGGCCGCCACCACCGCGGCGCTGCTCCACCTCCGCCCCCGCCGCGTGCTCATGGCGCGCGGCGGCTACCACGGCACGCACCAGGCGGTCGACGCTCTGGCCGCGCTCGGCCTGTTCGCCAGGGCGCCGCTCTCCGATCCGCCGCGCGAGGGCGACCTGCTCTGGGTGGAGACGCCCAAGAACCCGACCTGCGAGATCGAGGACGTGGCCGCGCACGCGGCGCGGGCGCACGCCGCGGGCGCGCGCGTCGTGGTCGACAGCACCTTCGCCACCCCCATGCTCCAGCACCCCCTCGCGCTCGGCGCCGACGTCGTCATGCATTCCATGACGAAGTTCATCGCCGGCCACTCCGACGCGCTCGGCGGCGTGCTCTGCGTCGCCTCGCGCGAGGAGGCCGAGCGGCTGCGGGCGGCGCGCACCACCTTCGGCGCCGTCCCCGGTGCGCTCGAGACCTGGCTCGCGCTGCGCGGCGTCCGGACGCTCGCCGTCCGCGTCCGGCAGGCGACCGAGACCGCGACGCGCCTCGCGGCGTGGCTCGCGCCGCGGGTCGCGCGCGTCTGGCACCCGTCGCTCCCCGGCCACCCGGGCTTCGAGGTGGCGCGCC
>DASTGH010000241.1:0-2401 GCA_035719345.1 Anaeromyxobacteraceae bacterium | reverse complement strand
GGAGGGCCCCGAGCACGGGTTCCCGTCCTGGGTGCAGCCGCCGGCTGCGCCGCCGGTGATGACGGCGCAGCGGCCGGGGGCGCCGGCCGTCGCCGAGCAGACGCCGCCGCAGCACTCGCCGTTCGAGAGGCAGACGTCGCCGTTGGCCTGGCACGTGTACGCCCGCGCGCAGACGCCGCCCTGGCAGCTCGTCGAGCAGCAGTCGGCGCCCGTGGCGCAGGCGTCGCCGAGCACCTTGCAGGTGCCGCCGGCGAGTGCCTGGCAGGTCCCGCCGCTGCAGGTGCCGGTGCAGCAGGCGGAGGGCGACGTGCACGCGGCGCCCGTCGCGCTGCAGGACGGCGCCGCGAAGGGGCCCGCGTCGGCGGACGAGCTGCCGCCGTCCGCGAGCGCGCCACCGTCGGGGGCGGAGGCGCCACCGTCGGGCGAGGTCGTGCCGCCGCCGCCCGGGCCGGCGCCGCCGGCGTCCGGGACGCCGGCGCTGGGCGAGTCGCCCGTCGGCGTGCCCTGCTTGCCCTGGCAGCCGGCGAGGGCCGCCAGGAGGGCCGCGGCGAGAGCGATGCGGCGCATGGGTTGTCTCCCGTGACCCGGTCACCGGGTCGTGGGAGCCATGCTAGCGGACGCTCGCTGTGGGAGTCTCTGCGCGTGAAGGCGCCCCGCGGCGCCTCACCTTCACCTACAGCGCGCTGTTGTGGCGGGCTGCGGTCCGGATCTCGGCCGCGCTCTCGGCCGCGCGCTCCTGCTTCAGCTTCTTCATGCGCCGCCGGATGACCTCGCGCTTCAGGCTGGAGAGGTGATCGACGAAGAGCGTGCCGTCGAGGTGATCCGCCTCGTGCTGCACGGCGATGGCGAGGAGCCCTTCGCACTCCAGCTCGAACTCCTTGCCGTGGTAGTCGAGCGCGCGGACCCACACCTTGGCGGCGCGCTCCACCTCCTCGGCCTCGCCCGGGATGGAGAGGCACCCCTCGTTGTAGGTGGTCGTCCCCTCGGCCTTCACGATGCGCGGGTTCACGAGGTGGATGAGCTTCTGCCCCTCCTGCCGCGGCGACGTGTCGATGACGATGCAGCGCTTTCCGACCGCGATCTGCGGGGCTGCGAGGCCGACGCCGTCGGCGGCGTACATCGTCTCGGACATGTCGTCGAGGAGGCGGCGGGTGGTGTCGTCCACGCGGTCGATCGGCTTGGCGATCTCCTTCAGGACGGGGTCGGGCCAGATGATGATCTCGCGAATCATGGAGCGATTTAGTCTACCATTCCGGTCCCGCGTTCGCCACCCCGCCGTGGGCCTCCGCGGGATGCCCGGCGAGCGCCCGGGCGTACGCCGGGCCGAGCGCCGGGTCGCACAGCACCGCCCGGGCGTCGGCGACGACCTCGCGGATCAGCGCCAGCTCCTCGGCGAGCCCGGGCGGCGCGCTCGGGTAGCGCGCCGGGTCCATCGCCCCGGCGATCCGGTCGGCGGCCTCCGCCGCGGCCCGCGCCGTCGCGGCCGGCTCCAGGCCCAGCAGGGTGAAGTAGTCCGCGCCGTGCGCCTCGCGCAGCTTCTCCGCCGCGCGGGCGAGGTCGGCCGCGGTGGGCGCAACGCGCTCCGCGGCCGGGGGGGCGAGGTGCGTCACCTGGAGGACGCCGACCTCCACCAGCGCAGCGAGGAGCGCGCGCACGTCGCCGCCGTTTGCGTCGGCGGCGATCTCCTGCACCGTGCGCAGGCCGTCTGCGCGGCTCGCCAGGAGCGACTCGGCCTGCGCCAGGACCGCCTCGAGCGGCGGCGCGCCGCTCGCCGGCGCGGCGATGCTGTCGGGGCCGCCGAGCAGCGCGTCGACCCGCTCCGGCGTCAGCCTGCGCCGGAGCACCTCCACCGCGACCGCGAGCGCGCTGCCACTCGTCACGACGCGCTCGGAGGCGGGGACCGGTGCGCCGGGCGTGAAGCGGTGCGGGGCTGGCGTCGCGAGCACGCCGGCGACCACCTCGAGCGCGCGCGCCCGGGCCAGGACGGCGAGCTCGCTCGCGTCGAGGAGCCCCTGCTCCAGGAGCAGCACACCGACCCGGCGCGACCCCATCCCCGCCGTCGCCGGCTCCATCGCCGCGTGCTGCGCCGCGGTGAGCAGCCCGAGCTTGCGCCCCACGTCGAGCGGCCGCTCTCCCGCCGCATCGCTCGCCGCCCCGACGATGCGGCCCTGCTCCAGCCACAGCGCGCGCGTGGGTTGCAGGAGCACGTCCAGCCTCCCGGTCGCTGCCGAGGCAGCGCCCAGGGCGAGGAGGCGGGGCGGGGACAGCGCGGTGCCGTCGCCGGAGAGAAGAGCGGGGGGGAGGGAAGGGGCGGGAGCGGGAGTGGGGGCGGAAGCGGGAGCGGGCGACGGGGACGGGGACGGGGTGGACCCCTGGCCGCGCTCTCGCGGCCAGGGGCGGG
>DASTGH010000240.1:0-20048 GCA_035719345.1 Anaeromyxobacteraceae bacterium | reverse complement strand
GTGTTCAGCATATCTGGTGGGAGCCACCGCGCGGGAAAAGGGTTCATGGCGTCTCGGCCAGCGCGGCCAGCGCCTGGCGAACCGCGTCCTGGACCGGGGAGGGGACCGTCGTCGGCCCCGACGCGCGGCAGAGCGCGAGCGTCCGCTTGAGCGAGTCGCACGAGGCCTGGCAGCGCGCGCACCCGGCGAGGTGCTCCTCGAGGCGAGTCCGGGCGTCGCCCGTGAGCTCCCCGGCGGCGAGTCGCCGCAGCCTTCCGATGGAGCAGCCCGGCCCGGGGCCGCCGAGCGCCAGAGGGTGCGAGGTCACGGCTCGTCCTCCTCGGGGAGCGCCATCCCGGGGAACGCCTCCGCCAGCGCGGCGCGGGCGGCCGCCAGGAAGCCGCGCAGCCGCTTGCGCACGGTGGGGAGGCTGCGGCCGGTGGCGGCGGCGATCTCGGCCTGGGTCAGCTCGTCGACGTAGTACATGACCGCGACCTCCTGCTCCTCCGGCGCGGCGCGGGCGAGGAGCGCGCGCACCAGCTCCCGCCGCTCGGGCACCACGCCCTCCGACCGCGACAGCTCCCCGAGCCGAACGACCTCCTCCCGCCACTGCGCCCGTCCGGCCCTGAGCTCGTTCAGGCAGTGGTGCGTGGCGATGGAGAGGAGCCAGGTGCTGGGCGAGGCCGCGGCCCGGAACGCGGGGAGCGCGCGCAGCGCCCGGGCGAAGACCTCCTGCGTGGCGTCGCGCGCCGCCTCGGCGTCCCGCAGGAGCCAGGTGCAGCGCGCCAGCACCGCGCCGGCGTGGCGCGCGTAGAGGTCGGCGAGGAGGCCGCCCTCGCCGGCCGGCGGAGCGGCGGACGGCGCGGCGGCCATCGCCTCGCTCCGTCCGCCGGGGATGACCGCCAGGCGCGCCACGGATCCGCCGGTTCAGGGCGCCTGGATGGAGGGCGGCGCCGCCGGGCTGAAGGCGCAGGACGCCTCGCTGCCGCCGTCGTCGGGCGCCGCGATGGGCGAGGTCGCCTGGTAGAGCAGCCCGAACGCCGGGGAGGCCGCGTTCGAGTCCCAGCACTGGCTGCGCACGATGGTGTTGCCGTCGAGCGAGAAGGACGCGTCACCGCGGCCCGCGCCCGCCGCCGTCCAGCGCGAGTGGAGCGTGAGCCGGGCGCCGGTGGTGAGGTTGCGCGTCGCCACCTGCAGGTCGCCGCCCGACGCTCCGGCCACGAACTGGTAGGCCGCGTTCACCAGCTGGTCGGGGTTCTGGTCGTCCTGCGTGCCGAGGAACTGGACCCCGACCTGCCGCGAGGTGCGGTTGTCGTAGGTGGCCTCGATGCGGCCCTTCTGCGCGCCGGGGTCGCCGAGCTTCCGCGGGAGCGCCGCCGCGGCGTCGAGGTCGAGGACGAAGCTGCCGTGGCCGACGTGGCGCACGCCCGACGGGAAGGCCGTGCCCGAGACGACGGCCGTGAACGCGGCCGCCGGCGTCGCCTTCGGCTGCCCGGAGAGCGCCCACTGGTACTCGCCGTCGTCCACCTTGGTGACGGTGAGCTGCCACAGGTTCACCTCGAACGGCTGGTCCGCGCCCCACGGGCCCCAGGTGCAGGTCGGGCCGCTGCACGCCGTCGGCGGGAAGCTCACCACCAGCTCGACCACGCCCAGCGTCCAGACCACGCCCAGGTTCACCGCGCCGGCCAGCGCCATCGTGTCCCGCGCGTACTCGGCCTGCCCCGCCGTCAGCACGAAGTTGCCGCGCGGCGCGGCGGCGGAGGCGGACGACGCGTCGGGGGCCGACAGCCTGGCCTGGTCGGCGCCCGGGACGGCGCCGCGCGCCTCCTCGGCGGTGAGGGTGCGGCTGCCGCCTCCGCAGGCGGCGAGGCTGGCTGCGATGGCGAGCGATGCGACGGTGCGCTTCATGGTGGCTCCTCCCGGGGACCGGTCCATCCGGCCCGCTCTTCCCCTTGGACACGGCCGACCCGGGAAAATGCAAAGCTGCCAGAAGCGCCCTGCTTCCGCGAGGCTGCGGGGGTGAGCGCGCGCGCACCTGTCCCCACCTCGCGGCGTCGAGGAGAGCGCTTCGCCTGGCCGTGGAGGGGCGGTGCCTGGACTCAGCCGCGCTTCGCGCGGAAGAACTCGACGGTGCGGCGCAGGCCCTCGTCGAGCGCGACCTCGGGGCGCCACCCGAGCGCCCTGGCCGCCGCCGACGGGTCGATGCAGGAGCGCTTCTGCTCGCCGGGCTTGCCCGGCCCGTGGCGGGGCGAGGCCTCCGCGCCGGCGGCGCGGGCCAGCTTCGTGAAGAGCGCGTTCACGTCGGTCTCGACGCCGGTGCCGATGTTGAGCGCGCCGGCGAACTCCTTCTCCGCCGCGAGCAGGTTCGCCCGCGCGACGTCGCCCACGAACACGTAGTCGCGCGTCTGCCCCCCGTCGCCGTTGATGGTGCAGGGCTCGCCCGAGAGCAGGCGGTTCGCGAAGATGGCCACGACGCCCGCCTCGCCGTGCGGGTCCTGCCGCGGCCCGTAGACGTTGGCGTAGCGGAGGGCGGCGAAGGGGATGCCGTAGTTGTGGGCGTAGACGCCGAGGTAGAGCTCGCTCGCGGCCTTGGCCACTCCATAGGCGGAGAGCGGTCGGGCCGGGTGCTCCTCGCGCGTCGGGACCTGGTCGGTGTCGCCGTAGGTGGCCCCGCCCGACGAGGCGAGGAGGACGTGCTTCACCGATCCCGCCTTCACCGCCGCCTGCATGACGTTGAGCAGTCCGCCCAGGTTCACGTCGCAGTCGAAGCGCGGGTCGGCGACCGACTTGCGCACGTCGATCTGCGCCGCCTGGTGGCAGATGACGGCCGGCCGCTCCTTCAGCACCGCCTCCACCGCCGCGCCGCTGCGCACGTCGCAGGGGTAGAAGCGCGCGCGGTCCGGCACCTGCTCCCGCTTTCCCGAGGAGAGGTCGTCGACGACGGCCACGTCCCAGCCGTGCGCCAGGAACAGGTCGGCGATGGTGGAGCCGATGAAGCCGGCGCCCCCCGTCACCAGGATCTTCTTCTCCATGGGCGCTCCCCGGGATCAGCGCGCGGCCGCGGCCGGCGCGGCGCGCGCGACGCGCTCGCGGAACCAGTCCACGGTCCGGCGCATCCCCTCGTCGAACGGCATTTGCGGCTCCCAGCCCAGCACCTCGCGCGCGCGGGAGATGTCGGGCCGCCGGACGCGCGGGTCGTCCTGCGGGAGCGGCTTGAACACGATCTCGCTCGGTCCGCCCACCGTCGCCTTCACCCAGCGCGCGAACTCGAGCATCGTCATCTCGTGCGGCGTCCCCACGTTCACCGGCTCCGCGTGGTCGGACCGGAGCAGCCGCATCATGCACTCGACGTTGTCGTCCACGTAGCAGAAGCTGCGCGTCTGCGAGCCGTCGCCGAAGACGGTGATGGGCTCGCCGCGCAGCGCCTGAGCCAGGAAGGTGGGCACGACGCGCCCGTCGTCGAGGCGCATCCTGGGTCCGTACGTGTTGAAGATGCGCGCGATGCGGGTGTCGACCCGCTCGTAGCGCCGGTAGGCCATGGTGATGGCCTCGGCGAAGCGCTTCGCCTCGTCGTAGACGGCGCGGGGGCCGATGGGGTTCACGTTGCCCCAGTAGCTCTCCTTCTGCGGGTGCTCGAGCGGGTCGCCGTACACCTCCGAGGTGGAGGAGAGCAGGAAGCGGGCGCCGGCGCGCTTCGCGAGGCGGAGCGCGTTCTCCACCCCGATCGAGCCGACGTGCAGCGTCTCGAAGGGGTGCTCGAGGTAGTCGATGGGCGAGGCGGGCGAGGCGAAGTCGAGGACCGCGTGGATGGGTCCGCCGACGGCGTCGAGCGGCTCGCAGATGTCGCGCTCGACGAAGTCGAACCGCGGCTCGCGCGAGAGGTGCTCCAGGTTGGCGCGGTCGCCCGTGATCAGGCTGTCGACGCCCGTGACCCGCCAGCCGTCCGAGAGGAGCCGGTCGCACAGGTGGCTGCCGATGAACCCCGCGGCGCCGAGGACGATCGCCCGCTGTTCGGACGCTGCTGCCATGCGGCAGGACTACTTCCTGCCCGAGACATCATCAAGGGAAAGCTGCCCGGGAAGGGCGGCGCGGTACTTCTCGAGGACGAGGTCGATGCCCTGCCGGATGTACTCGGCGACCGGGACCTTCGTCCGGGCGTTCAGCGTCTTCAGCGCCTCGTCCTGCTCGGGCGTGATGTAGATGGTCGTCGAGATCTTCTTGCGAGGCATGGCGTCGGAGCCATGAAGCTATGTGACGATGGACATAGTGTCAAATATGGCACCTCGCCAGGGCCGTAGCCGGAATCGCGGCCGAGCGGCGGCCGTGGGTCCGCGCGACGCACGTCGGCGTGCGCGGCCTTCGAGGCGATCATCGGGGCACGTCCGATGCCAAGGCTTCGCTCGCCATGGACCATGCGCGGAACGCCTTCGCCCTCCCGCCGACCCTGCTCTTCCTGGCGCTCGTCTCCCTCGCCTGCCCCTCCCCCCGCGTCCACCCGCGTGCCTGGGAGGAGGTGGAGCGCGGCTACCGCTACCTCGCCGACGGCGACCTCGAGCGCGCCGAGGTCGCCTTCGCGCACGCGCTCGAGTTCAACGAGGACACGCCCGAGGCGCTGAACGGCGCCGGGATCGTCCTGCGGCGCCGCGGGCGGCTCGACGAGGCGCGGCGCGCCTTCGAGCACGCGGTGAAGGTGGCGCCCGACTTCGCCGAGGGCTTCGTCAACCTGGGCGAGCTCCGGCTGGCGCGCGGCGACGACCGCGGCGCCGAGGATGCGTTCCGCGAGGCGCTGCGCGTCGACCCCGACCTCGTCGTCGCCCGGCTGGACCTCGGCCGCGCGCTCCTCCACCGCGGCCGCGCCTGCGCCGATCCCGCGTGCCACGCGGCCGCCTGGGCGGCGGCGCGGCGCGAATACCTCCACCTGCTCGAGGCGCGGCCCGACGTGCCGGAGGCGCACCACGACCTCGCCTTCATCGACTACGAGTCCGGCGCCTTCGCGCGCGCGGCCGCCTCCTACGGCCGGGCGGCGGAGCTGCTCCCCTCCTACGCCGAGGCGCACCACGGCGCGTGCATCGCGCTGGCGCGGCTCGGGCGCTGCGAGGAGGCGGCCGCCGCCTGCCGGCGCTGCCTGGAGGCCTCGCCCGGCTCCGCGCGCTGCGAGCAGAGCCTGCGGGCGGCGCTCGCCTGCGCCCCATGAAGAAGGCCCTCCCCCCGCCAGCGGGGAGAGGGCCAGGAGAGGACGCCAGACGGCTCCGACCCTACGAGATGCTCCAGGTGTCGCCGCCGGCGAGCAGCTTCTTCAGCTCGACGTCGCCCTTCTTCGACTTCGCGCCCTGGATGAGCTGCCAGGTGTTCTCGTCGGCCGTGGGGCGGCGCACCGAGCGGAAGATGCCGATGGGCGTCGGGAACCCGGGCTTCGCCGACAGGTTCGCCAGCATGAAGGCGAGCGTCGGATCCTCCCGGTTGATGTCGTGCACGAGGACGTCCTTCTCGGTCACGCCGTTCTCACCGACGGTGACGACCTCCAGCTCCACCGTCTGCGCGTTGAAGCGGATGCCCTTCTTGTTGTCCTTGCCGAAGAGCAAGGGCTTCCCGTGCTCCATGCGGAGCTGGGCGTCGGCCTTGACCGCCTTCTCCGTCATGAAGGTGTAGGCGCCGTCGTTGAACACCGGGCAGTTCTGGAAGATCTCGACGTAGGCAGAGCCCTTGTGCTCGGCCGCCGCCTTGAGGACGTTGCCCATGTGGACGCCCTCGATGTCGACGGTGCGGGCGACGAAGGTCGCGCCCGACCCGAGCGCCAGCGCCGGCGGGTTGAACGGGTAGTCCGGCGAGCCGTGCGGCGTGGACTTCGTCTTCTTGCCGAGCTCGGAGGTGGGCGAGACCTGGCCCTTGGTCAGGCCGTAGATCCTGTTGTTGAACATCAGGACCTTGAGGTCGAGGTTGCGCCGCATGGCGTGGATGAAGTGGTTGCCGCCGATGGCGAGCGCGTCGCCGTCGCCGGTCACGATCCAGACCATGAGGTCGGGGCGCGACACCTTGAGCCCGGAGGCGAAGGAGGGCGCGCGGCCGTGCAGCGTGTGCATCCCGTAGTTGTTCATGTAGTACGGGAAGCGCGAGGAGCAGCCGATGCCCGAGATGAAGACGATCTTCTCCCGCGGCACGCCGACGCTGGGCAGCGTCTTCTGCACCTGGTTGATGATGGAGAAGTCGCCGCAGCCGGGGCACCAGCGCGGGTCGATGCCCGACTCGAAGTCCTTCTTGGTGTAGGCGGGGACCGGGGTGGCGGCAGCGCCGTTGTGACCGTTGGTCGTGCTCATGTCAGTGATCTTTCCTTTTCCCGATCGGCCTAGAGGATCTCGAGCACCTTCTGCTTCAGCTCCGACACCTTGATCGGCTTCCCGTTGATCCGGTTGAACTGCAGCGGATCGACGCCGGGGAAGGTGCCGCGCAGCACGAAGGCGAGCTGCCCGTCGTTCACCTCGGGCACGAGCACCTTCTTGAAGCTCTTCAGCACCATCGCCAGGTTCTTCGGGAACGGGTTCAGCCAGCGCAGGTGGACGTGGCCGACGCTCTTGCCGGCCGCCTGCAGCTCCTCGGCCGCGGTGCGGACCGAGCCGTAGGTGCCGCCCCAGGAGACGAGCAGCACGTCGCCCTGCTGCGGGCCGGAGACGGTGGCGTCGGGCACGTCCTCGACGACGTTGCGGATCTTCTGCGCCCGCGTCTTCACCATCTTCTCGTGGTTCATGCCGTCGTACGACACCATGCCCGTGAGCGAGTCCTTCTCCAGGCCGCCGATGCGGTGCTCGAGGCCGGCCACGCCCGGGACGGCCCAGGGGCGGATGAGCTTCGCGTCGCGCATGTACGGCAGGTAGGTGCCGTTCGGCCCGTTGGCCGTCGTCTGGTAGCGCGGCTCGACCTTGGGCAGCTCGGAGACGTCCGGGATGCGGAACGGCTCGGAGCCGTTGGCCAGGTAGCCGTCGGTGAGCAGCAGCACCGGCGTCATCCACTTGACCGCGATCTTCATCGCCTCCATGGCGGCGTAGAAGCAGTCGCCCGGGCTCTGCGCCGCGATGATGGGCATGGGCGCCTCGCCGTGGCGGCCGAAGAGCGCGATGTAGAGGTCGGACTGCTCCGTCTTCGTCGGCATGCCGGTGGAGGGGCCACCGCGCTGCACGTTGACGATGACGAGCGGCAGCTCGGCGATGACGGCCAGGCCCATCATCTCGCTCTTGAGCGCGAGGCCGGGGCCGGAGGTCGTGGTGCAGGCGAGCGCGCCGCCGAAGGAGGCGCCGATGGCCGAGCCGATGCCGGCGATCTCGTCCTCGGCCTGGAACGTCACCACCCCGTGCTCCTTGAGGTAGGACATCTCGTGGAGGATCTCGGAGGCGGGCGTGATGGGGTAGCTGCCCAGGAACACCTGCCGGCCGGTCGTCTTGGCGCAGGCGGCGAAGCCGAGCGCGGCGGCGAAGTTGCCGGTCACGTTGCGGTAGGTGCCGGGGCGGAGCTTCGACGCCGGCACGTGGTACTGCTGGAAGAAGATCTCGCTCGTCTCGCCGAAGGCGTAGCCGGCCTTGAACACGGCCTGGTTGGCGGCGGCGATGTCGGGCTTCTTCGCGAACTTGGTGGCGATGGCGCCGAGCTGCTGCTCCATGGGCCGGCTGTAGAGCCAGTACATGAGGCCGAGCGCGAAGTAGTTGCGGCAGCGCGCCTTGTCCTTGGACGAGAGCGGCGTACCCTCCAGCGCCGACTCCGTCAGCTTCGACATGTCGACGAGGAAGACCTTGTAGTTCTGCTTGAGCGCCGGGTCCTCGAGCGGGTTCGTCTTGTAGCCCGCCTTCTCGAGGTTCCCCTCGTTGAACGCGCCCGCGTTCACGATGAGCATGCCGCCGACGCGCAGGTCGGGGAGGTTCGTCTTGAGCGCCGCCGGGTTCATGGCGACGAGCACGTCGGGCTGGTCACCCGGCGTGTGGATGTCCTTCGACGAGAAGTTGACCTGGTACCCGGAGACGCCGGACAGCGAGCCCGCGGGGGCGCGAATCTCGGCGGGGTAATCGGGGAAGGTGGCGAGGTCGTTTCCCGCCAGCGCAGACGCCTTGGTGAACTCGCTGCCGGTGAGCTGCATGCCGTCGCCGGAGTCGCCGACGAAGCGGATGGTCACGGCGTCGACCTGCTCGACCTGACGCTTGCGCATCTGAGGGGTGGTCATGAGGCGAAGTCGCTCCTTGGAGATGTAAGGTGCCGACGACGCAGGGAAACCGGGCCCGCTGTCGGCCAGGACCTCTCGACTGCGAGGCCCGGCGAGCCCACTGCCGGTGAGAGCGCGAGGTGCGGATCAGGATGCAAGAACGGGCGCTTCTTATCCCTCAAGGGTGCCCGGTAAGTCAAGGTGCGGCGGGCGGTCGGCCCCCGTCAAACCCCGCGAAACGACGACCCTAAGTCGAAGCGGTTCGCCGGCGCCCGTCAGGTGGCCGGGAAGATCTTCCCCGGATTGAGGATGCCGAGCGGGTCGAAGACCGCCTTGAGGCTGCGCTGCAGCGCGACGAGCGCCCTCCCCTGCTCGTACTCGAGGAAGTCGCGCTTGCCGAGGCCGACGCCGTGCTCGCCGGTGATGGTCCCGCCCATGTCCACGGCCGCCTTCAGGATCTCGGCCACCGCCGCCTCGACCCGCGGCCGGTCCTGCTCGCGGTCGTAGAGCACGTTGGCGTGGAGGTTTCCGTCGCCGGCATGGCCGTAGGTCGCGACCAGGAACCCGTGGCGCCGCCCGATGTCGCGCGAGGCGCGCACCATGTCCGGGATGCGCGAGCGCGGCACCGCCACGTCCTCCGACAGCTTGCGCGGGTGGAGCACCTTCAGGTTCTGCGAGAGGTACTTGCGCGTCTCCCAGATCTGCCGCCGCTGCGCCTCGTCCTGCGCCACGATCACCTCGCCGGCGGCGTCGGCCTGCACCAGCTCGGCCACGCGCACGATCTCGCCGAAGACGGCGTCGGCGTCGTTGCCGTCGGTCTCGACCAGGATGGCGGCGCCCGCGTCCGGCGGGAACCGGTACGGCGCCGTCCGCGCACAGGCGGCGAGCGAGGTGTCGTCGAGCAGCTCCAGGCAGCGCGGGATGACCCCCGAGGCGAGCACCCGCGCCACCGCGCGCGCGGCGGCGTCGAGGTCGCGGAACACGACCAGCGCCGTCGAGACGTGGCGCGGCCGCGGCAGGAGCTTCACGGTGATCTCGGTGACGACCGCCAGCGTCCCCTCGCTGCCGACGAGGAGCGCGGTGAGGTCGTAGCCGGCCACGCCCTTGATCGTCCGCCGCCCGGTGCGGACGAGCTGACCGGAGGGGAGCACCACCTCCAGGCCGAGCACGTACTCCCGCGTCACGCCGTACTTGAGCGCCCGCGGCCCGCCGGCGTTCTCGGCGACGTTCCCGCCCATGGAGCACAGGTCGAGCGAGTTGGGATCCGGCGGGTAGAACAGCCCGTGCTTCTCCACCTCCGCCTGGAAGACGCCGGTGACGACGCCCGGCTGCACGCGCGCGGTGAGGTCCTCGGGCCGGATCTCGACGATGCGGTTCATGCGCTCGAGCGAGAGCGCGATGCCGCCGCGCAGCGCCAGGCTGCCACCCGACTTGCCGCTGCGGGCGCCGACGGGCACGACCGCGAGCCGCAGCTGGGTCGCGATCTCGAGGACGCGCTGCACGTCGGCGGCCGACTCCGCCAGCACCAGCACCTCCGGCGGGTAGACCCCCAGCTCCGACTCGTCCCGGCCGTACGGCTCCAGCCGCTCGCGGTCGACCACCACCCGCTCCGGCGCGATCGCGCCGCGCAGCGCCTCCACCGCCGATCCCAGCGCGCGCGCCTCCGTCATCCGAACACCTCCACGGCGGCGCCGGTCATGGCGTCCGGCGCCTCGCCGGCGCACCACGCCACCACCCGCGCCACGTCCGCCGGCGTCATGGCGGGGGTGAACGGCGTCTGGCGCAGCATGGCGGTGTCGACGCTGCCGGGCGACACCGCCAGGCACTGCACGCCGTGCGCGCGCAGCTCCTCGGCCAGGCACTTGGTGAGGCCGAGCAGCCCCCACTTCGACGCGTTGTAGGCGCTGGAGCGCTCGCTGCCGATGGTGCCGCTGATCGACCCCACGTTCACGATCCGCCCCCGGCGGCGGGCCTTCATCCCGGGGATGACGGCGCGCGCGCAGAGCCAGGCGCCGGTGAGGTTCACCTCCAGCTGCGCCCGCCAGGCGGCGGGCGAGAGCTCCTCGGCGAGGCCGCGCACCAGGATGCCGGCGTTGTTGACGAGCACGCCGGTCGGCCCGAGCGCGCGCTCGTGCTCCGCGACGAGCCGCGCCACGTCGTCCTCGCGCGAGACGTCGCCCGCCACCGCCAGCGCCGCGTCGCCCCGTGCCACGGCCGCGTCCACCTCGCCGCGGGTGCGGGCGAAGACCGTGACGCGCGCGCCGGCGCGGGTCAGCGCCGCCGCCACCGCGGCGCCGATGCCGCGGCCGCCGCCGGTGACGATGGCGCTCGCGCCGGACAGGTTCATGCCCCTCTCCCCGACCGGCGGCGCAGCGCCTTCGGCGCTGAAGCTCGCTCCGCGAGCCTTGCCGCCGGCTTCGCCGCCCTCGAATCCGGGGGCTCCGCCCCCGAACCCCCGTTCCTTGCAGAACGCGGCTCGCAATTCGCGCTTTCGGCCAGCCCCAGGAATCTCCGCTGCAGCGCCGCGTCCCGCCGGAAGGTGCCGAGGAAGCACTGCGCGTGCGCGCGCGCCCGCGGCCGGCGCTCGCCGCGGACGGTGAGGCAGCTCTGCTCCGCGTCGAGCACGCAGGCCGCACCGCGCGCGCCCAGGTGGCGCACGATCGCCTCCGCCACGTGCCGCGCCAGGTCCTCCTCCAGCACCAGGCGGTGCGCGAAGCAGTCGACGAGCCGCGCGATCTGCCCGAAGCCGACGACCTTCCTCCCCGGCACGTACCCGACGTGCGCCACGCCGCGCGACGGCAGCAGGTGGTGCGGGCACATGGAGTGGAAGTCGATCCCGGTCACCGCCACGAGGTCGCCGCCGCGCGCCGGCATCGCCTCGGAGAGGATGGCGCCGGGATCCTGCCGGTAGCCGTCGAGCAGGTCGTCCGCCCATGCCGCCGCCACCCGCGCCGGGGTGCCGTCGAGGTCGGGGTGGCGCCGCGCGGCCGCCGGGACGAGCGCGTCGAGGAAGCGGGAGATCGCGCTCGCCGCCGCGTCAGCGCTGCGCAAGCTCGCCTCGGTAGGTGACGCAGCAGCCCGGGATCTCGTAGAGCCGCACCTCGCACAGGCCCGGGAGGTGCGGCTGGAGCGTCTCCCACACCCAGCGCGCGATGTTCTCGGCGGTCGGGTTCTCCAGGAAGTCGTTGAGCGTCCGGTGGTCGGTCCGCGAGAGCACGTGCTCCTTCACGATCTCCTGGATCTTGCCGAAGTCGGCGATCATCCCGGTGTGCGGGTCGATCTCGCCCTCGACCGCCACGAACATCCGGTAGTTGTGGCCGTGCATGCGGAAGCACGGCCCGTCGTAGCGCGGCAGCCGGTGCGCCGCGGCGAAGTAGAACTCGACGTCGAGGCGGGCGCGCCGCCGGTCGGTGTAGTCAATCGTCGTGGCCATGGGTCCCCTCCTCGGGCAGCTCGATCAGCACCTCGTCCCCGCGCACCTGGACCGGGAACGTCCGCACCGCCACCCTGGGAAACTCGCCGCACCGACCCGTCCGCACGTCGAAGTCCCAGGCGTGCACCGGGCAGTAGACGGTCGAGCCCTTGAGGTCGCCGAAGGCGAGCGGTCCATCGCGGTGCGGGCAGCGGTTCTCGATGGCGTGGACCTCGTCCCCCACCCGGAAGAGCGCCACCACCTCCCCGCCCACCTCCACGAGGTAGCCCTGGGTCGCGGGCAGGTCGGAGAGGCGGCAGACGGCGCGGAGCACGCTCCTTCGATAATGCGATAGCCTCGCCCCCGCCAAAGCCGGGACGCTCATGTCGCTGCGACTCCAGATCACCGCGCTCTTCGGCTGCATCCTCGTCGTCACCATGGGGGTGGCCGCCTACCTCGGCGAGTCGATGGCGGCGCGCGCGGTGGAGGAGGCGGTGCGCGGGCGGACGGTGGAGGTGGCGCGCTCGATCCTGGCCGACATCGACTGGTCGCGCGAGCTGCGCGACTCCGACCGCGCACGCATCGCCGAGCGCCTGGCGGCGGCGGTGGCGCGGCACCGCGGCATCCGCCTGGCCGAGCTGGCCATCCGCCGGCCGGGCAAGGACGACGTGGTCCGCATCACGTTCGGGCACGCCGGCCCGGAGACGATCTTCGAGCAGCGCGACGTGGAGTTCGCGGCGGGAACCCAGACGCGCGTCCTCGGCTCGGAGGAGGGCCGGGTGGCCGAGGTGGTGCAGTCGGTCCCCGATCCCTTCGGACGTCCGGTGGCCAGCCTGCGCCTGGAGGCATGGCTGGCGGACGCCGACCAGATCGCCGACCGCGAGCGCAACGTGTTCCTGTCGGTGACGGTGGGGAGCGCGGTGGTGCTGGCGGTCGCCTTCACCCTCATCCTCGGCCGCATGCTGGCGCGGCCGCTCTCGCGCCTCGCCGACGCCATGGCGCAGGTGGAGTCGGGCGCGGGCGTGCCGCCGGCCATCCCCGGCGCCGAGCGCACCGACGAGATCGGGACGGTGGCGCGCGGCCTCGAAGCCATGCTCACCCGGATCCGCGGCTTCAGCCGGGAGCTGCAGGAGAAGATCGACGAGGCGACCGCCGACCTCGCCCGCAAGAACCGGACGCTCGCCGAGCTGAACGACCTCCTGGTCGAGGCCCGGCGCGACCTCACCGCCAAGGAGCAGCTCGCCGCGCTCGGGCAGCTCTCCGGCACCATCGCCCACGAGCTGGGAAACCCGCTCAACGCCATCAGCGGCCACGTCCAGCTCCTGGCCCGGGACGCGGCCTGCCCGCCGGCGGTGCGCGACCAGCTCGCCGTGGTCGAGCGCGAGGTGAAGCGGATGACGGCCATCATCCGGCGCTTCCTCGACTCGGCCCGCGCGCTCACGCCCGACCCGGAGCCGGTCGAGATCGCCGCCCTGGTCGAGGAGGCGCTCTCGCTCACCGTCTCGGCGGAGGCGCGCGCCCGCCTCGACGTCCGGCGCGAGGTGCCCGCCGAGATGGGCACGGTGGCGCTCGACCCCTCGCTCGTCCGGCACGTCCTCACGAACTTCATCGCCAACGCCGTGGACGCCATGGCCGGGGCCGGCAAGCTCACGGTCCGCGCCCGTCGCTCCGGCGACCAGATCGCGCTCACGGTCGAGGACACCGGCCCGGGCATCACCCCCGAGGACCGCAAGCACATCTTCGAGCCGTTCTACTCGACCAAGCCGAAGGGCAAGGGCACCGGCCTCGGCCTCGCCATCTGCCGCGAGATCGCGGCGGCGCTGAAGGGGCGCATCGAGGTGGAGACCGCGCCCGGGCGCGGCGCCGCCTTCACGCTGCTCGTGCCCGCCCCCGCCTGGCGAGCCGCAGGCTAGCGAGGGAGACCATGGAACCCGCGCGCATCTTCGTGGTGGACGACGACGCCTCGAGCCGCGACCTCCTCTCGCGCATCCTCGCCTCGGAGGGCCACGGCGTGGCCGCGCTCTCCGACGGGAGCGAGGCGCTGGAGCGGCTCGCCGCCGGCGAGGCGCCGGACCTCGTCGTCTCCGACATCCGCATGGGCGAGCTCGACGGCCTGCAGCTCGTCGACGCCTTCCGCCAGAAGGCACCCGACACGCCCGTCATCCTGGTGACGGCCTTCGGCAACATCGACGGCGCCGTCGATGCCATCCGCCGCGGCGCCTTCGACTACATCTCCAAGCCGTACGACGTGGACGCGATCAAGGTGGTGGTGGGCCGCGCGCTCACCCAGCGCCAGCTCGCGCTCGAGAACCGCGCGCTCCGCCGCGACCTGCGCGACAAGTACAAGCTCGAGAACGTCGTCGGGCGCAGCGAGGCGATGCTGCAGGTGTACAAGACGGCGGCCCGGGTGGCGGCCACCGACGCCACCGTCCTCATCCAGGGCGAGAGCGGCACCGGCAAGGAGCTCGTGGCCCGCGCCATCCACGGCGCGTCGCCGCGGGCGCAGCGCCCGTTCGTCGCCGTCGACTGCGGCGCCATCGCCGAGGGCGTGCTCGAGTCGGAGCTGTTCGGGCACGCCCGCGGCGCCTTCACCGGCGCCCAGGCGACCCGGCGCGGCCTCTTCGAGGAGGCCGACCGGGGCACGCTCTTCCTGGACGAGATCGGCGACATCGGCCCGAATCTACAAGCGCGCCTCCTGCGCGCGCTGCAGGAGGGCACCATCCGCAAGGTCGGGACGAACGAGCCCGTCACCGTGGACGTCCGGGTGGTGGCGGCCACCAACAAGGATCTCTCGCAGGCGGTGAAGGAGGGCCGGTTCCGGGAGGACCTCTTCTACCGGCTCCACGTCGTCTCCATCGTCATTCCCCCCCTCCGCGAACGGCGCGAGGACATCCCGCTCCTGGCGGAGCACTTCGCCGCCAAGCACGGCCGTTCGGAGGGTGCGGCGCTCTCGCCGGCGGCCCGCGACCTGCTCGTCGCCTACGACTGGCCGGGGAACGTGCGCGAGCTCGAGAACGTGGTGGCGCGCGGCCTCGCCTTGAACCCCTCCGGGGTGGTGATGCCGGAGGATCTCCCCGAGCACGTGCGCGCGGCGCGGCCGGCGCCGCCGGAGCGCGCGGGCCTGGCGCTCACCGATCGGCCGACGCTGGCCGAGCTGGAGCGCCGCTACGCGGCCCAGGTGCTCCAGGAGACGGGCGGAAACAAGACGCGCGCCGCGGAGATCCTGGGGATCGACCGCAAGACGCTGTACCGGCTGGTGGGCGAGCGCGACGAGAAGTGAGCTGCTCCGCGAGATGAGTCTCGCGAGTCGCCGGCTACTGCCCGCTCGACGAGGAGGTCGGGCTGCCCCCACCCTGCGGCGCGTCCGCCTGCTGCCCTTGCGCGGCGGCGGCCGCGGCGGCGTGGGCGGCCGCCTCGGCAGCCTCGGCGCTGGCGTTCAGGGCGTTCTTCAGGACCTGGCTCGGCCGGAAGGTGAGGACCCGGCGGGCGCTGATCTCGATCTCCTCGCCCGTCTGCGGGTTGCGGCCGACGCGGGACTTCTTGTCCCGCACGATGAAGTTGCCGAACCCGGAGATCTTGATCTTCTCGCCGCGCTCGAGCGTCTCCTTGATGGTGTCGAACACCATCTCGACGATCTCGGCGGCTTCCTTCTTGGAGAAGCCCACCTTCTCGTAGACGCTCTCGATGATGTCGGCCTTGGTCACGTGCCCCTCGCGGACCTTCCGGGTTCTGGGAGCTTCTAAGTGCCGACGATTGTTAGCTGAATGTCGGTAGCCTGTCAAACACGAGGCGCGCGGCGCCTCAGGGTTTCTGCCGCGGCGGCGTTCCCGCGTCCGGGGCGGAGAGCTTGTCGAGCTCGCCCCGCGCCCGCTCCCGCGCCTCCCTGGTGCGCCGGGCGGCGTCGTCCAGGATCCGGTCCATCTCCTGCGTCGAGCGGCCCTCGACCACCGCCTCGCCGCCCTGCTCCACGCCCACGGCGCTCGCAGTGAGCGCCAGCACCACCACCGCCGCAGCGGCGGCCACGAGGCCGAGCGCTGCCGCGGAGGCGGCCAGGCGCCGCCCGCCCCGGCGCAGCGCCCGGAAGCCCATGATGGCCGCCGCCACCCCCACCAGCACCGCCAGCGGCGCGGCCAGCGGGTTCCAGCAGGAGAGCGCGGCCGCGACCGCGAAGGCGAGCGCGAGCGCGCCGGGGCGCCGCGCCGGGGGCGCGGGCTCCTGCGCCGCCTCCTGGCGCTCGCTCGGCTCCACGGCCGTCAGGCGCGCAGCTCGGCGCGGATGGCCGGATGGTCCCGGAGCTGCTGCACGATGGCGGCGTGCGCCGCGTCCACCTCGGCGTCGGTGAGCGTCCGGTCGGGCGCGCGGTAGCGCAGCGCCAGGGCCAGGTTCTTCTTGCCCTCGGGGAGCGGAGGCCCGGTGTAGACGTCGAAGAGGGTCGCCTCCTCCACCAGGGGCTCGCCCTTCACCACCCCGAGCACCTGCCCCGCCTGCACCGCGGCGTCCACCACCACCGCCAGGTCGCGCAGCACGGCCGGGTGCCGCGGGATGGGGCGGTAGCGCGGCACGAGGCGGGCGTGCGCCAGCAGCGCGTCGAGGTCGAGGCGGAAGGCGAGCACGCCCCGCGGCAGCCCGAACGCCTCGGCCACCCGCGGGTGCAGCTCCCCGGCGGTGCCGAGGAGCGCGTCGCGCTCGCCCAGCACGGCCGCCGAGGCGCGCGGGTGCGACCACGGCTCGGGCCTCACGGCGAAGCGCACGCCCGCCACCCCCAGGCCCTCGAGCACGGCCTTCACCGCCGCCTTGGCGTCGAACGGGTCCGCCGGGTCGCGCGGCGTGGCCCAGCCCACCGGGCTCCTGCGCCCGACGAGCACACCCGCCACCTCGCCCCACTCGTCGGCGGGCGCGTCGCCCTGCCCCGGGTCTCGCCCGTAGGCCTGCGCGATCTCGTAGAGCCGCACGTCCTCCACGCGCTGCCGCAGGTTCGCCGCCGCGTTGCGGAGCAGGGACGGCAGCACGCTCGTCCGCATCACCGCCAGCTCGGCGCTGATGGGGTTCCGGAGCGGCACGGGTCTCGCCCCGGGATCGAAGGCGGCGAGCTCCTCGGGCGCGAGGAAGCTGAAGTTCACGGCCTCGGCGAAGCCGGCGGCCTCCAGCGCGCCCCGGATCCGCTTCAGCGCCACCTCCTCCTCGGTCGGCGCGGCGCGGACCTCGCCCAGGCGCGGCAGCGTCTCGGGGATGGCGTCGTAGCCGCGCGTGCGGACGAGCTCCTCGACCAGGTCCTCCTCGATCGACACGTCCTGGCGCCAGGACGGCACGCGCCAGGCGGCGCCGTCGCCGTCGGCGCGCACCTCCTCGAAGCCGAGGCCGGAGAGGATGCGGCGGGCGTCCGCCTCCGGCACGTCCATCCCCAGCAGCGCGCGGGGGCGGGTCCACTGCAGCCGGACCTCGACGGGCCGCGCCGGGCGCGGGTTCGCGTCCACGGCGCCGGCCCGCACCTGCCCGCCGGCGAGCTCGGCGATGAGCGCCGCGCACCGGTCGAGCGCGGGGATCACCATGCCGGGATCGGCGCCGCGCTCGAAACGGTAGGACGCCTCGGTCTTGAGCCCGTGGCGCTTGGCCGTCCGCCGCACACCCGGGGGCGAGAACCAGGCCGACTCGAGCAGGACGCGCGTCGTGCCGGCGGAGATCTCCGAGTCGCCGCCGCCCATGACGCCGGCGAGCGCGCTGGCGCGGTCGCGGTCGCAGATGAGGAGGTCCTCGGGGTCGAGCGCGCGCTCCTTGCCGTCGAGGGTGGTGAGCTTCTCCCCGGGGCGCGCGGTGCGGACCGCGATCTCCCGCCCGGCCACCTTCTCCAGATCGAAGGCGTGGAGCGGGTGCCCGAGCTCGAGCAGGACGTAGTTGGTCGCGTCCACCACGTTGGAGATGGAGCGGACGCCGCACCCCTCGAGGCGGCGCGTCAGCCACCCGGGCGAGGGCCCGATCTTCACGCCCTCGACGACGCGCGCCGCGTAGCGGTGGCAGCGCTCGGGCGCGTCGATGCGCACGCGCACCGCGTCGCTGGCGGCGCCGCCGCCCTCGGCCAGCCGCGGCCGGGGCGGGCGCACCTTCGTGCCGAGGAGCGCCGCCACCTCGCGGGCGATGCCGAGGTGCGAGAGCGCGTCGGGCCGGTTGGGGGTGACGTTCACCTCGAGCAGCACGTCGTCGAGGCCGAGCGCGCGGGCGATGGGCGTGCCGGGCGCGACGCCGAGCTCGAGGATGAGGAGACCGCTCGCGTCGGCGGAGAGCCCCAGCTCCCGGGCCGAGCAGAGCATCCCGGACGACTCGACCCCGCGCAGCTTCGCCTTCTCGATCTTCTGGCCGCCGGGGAGCACGGCGCCGACGGTGGCGAGCGGGACGACGTCGCCCACGGCGTAGTTCTTCGCGCCGCACACGATCTGGAGCGGCTCGCCCGAGCCGGCGTCGACCCGGGTGACGGAGAGCTTCTCGGCGTTCGGGTGCTTCTCGGAGGCGACGATCCGGGCGGCGACCACCCCGGCCAGGTCCGCGCCCCGCCGCTCCAGGGCCTCGACCTCGAGCCCCACGGCGGTGAGCCGCCTCGCCAGCTCCTCGACGGGCGGGAGGTCGACGTACTCCGAGAGCCACTGGTAGCTGATGCGCATGATGTGAGGCCCGTCTCCGGGCCGGCGGTCCCTAGAACTGCTCCAGGAAGCGCAGGTCGTTGTCGAAGTAGAGGCGCAGGTCGTCGATGCCGTAGCGGAGCATCGCCATCCGCTCGACGCCCATGCCGAAGGCGAACCCGGTGACCTTGCGCGGGTCCATGCCGCCGAACTCGAGCACGCGCGGGTGGACCATGCCCGCGCCCAGCACCTCCAGCCAGCCGGTCTCCTTGCACGTGCCGCAGCGCTTCCCGTCCTTCTTGCCGGTGCCGCCGCAGATGGAGCAGGAGACGTCCACCTCGGCGCCGGGCTCGACGAACGGGAAGTAGCTTGGCCGGAAGCGGGTGCGCGTGCCCGGCCCGAAGTAGGCACGCGCAAAGGCGGCGAGCGTCCCCTTGAGATCGGCGAAGGTGATCCCCTGGTCCACGCACAGGCCCTCGACCTGGTGGAACATGGGCGAGTGCGTCTGGTCGTAGTCGGAGCGGTAGACGCGCCCCGGGCAGATGACGCGGACCGGCGGCCTCCCGGCGCGCTTCATGGCGCGGATCTGGACGGGCGAGGTGTGGGTGCGGAGCAGGACCGAGCCCGGCTTCGGCCCGGAGGCGAGCGCCGCGTCGTCCACGTAGAACGTGTCCTGCATGTCGCGGGCGGGGTGGTCCCCCGGGATGTTGAGCGCCTCGAAGTTGTACCAGTCGCTCTCGATCTCCGGCCCGCTCGCCACCTCGTAGCCGAGGCGGGCGAAGATCTCGGCGATCTCGCCGGCGGCGCGGGTGATGGGGTGGCGGTGGCCGCGCGGCAGCAGCCGCCGGCTGGGGAGCGTCACGTCGATGGGCGGCCCCGACAGCTCCGCCTCGAGCCGCGCCTCGCCCAGGCGCTTCACCGCGGCGGCGAGGAGGGTCTCGACCTCGTCGCGGACGCGGTTCACCACCTCGCCCACGCGCGGGCGCTCCTCGGCGGGGAGCGTCCCCATGCCGCGGAGCACCTGCGAGAGCTCGCCCTTCTTGCCGAGGAAGCGGACCCGCAGGTCCTCGAGCGCACGCTCGTCGGCGGCGGCCGCGACGTCGCGGCGCGCCGCCGTTGCGAGCTGCTCGAGCTGCGCGAGGAGGTCGGCCATCGCGGGCCGACCCCTAGGCCTTCGCGACCTTCACCACCGCGGCGAAGTCGCCGGGCACGAAGAGCGCGAGGTCGGCGAGCACCTTGCGGTCGAGGGCGACGCCCGCCTTCTTCAGGCCGGCGAGCAGCTTCGAGTAGGTGGTGCCGTTCTGGCGCGCGGCCGCGTTGACGCGCGCGATCCAGAGCGAGCGGAACTCGCGGCGGCGGCGGCGCCGGTGCGCGGTGCTGTAGCTGAGCGCGCGCTCGACGGCCTGGTTCGCGCGCTTGTAGCAGTTCTTGCGCCGGCCGCGGAAACCCTTGGCCAGCTTCAGCACGCGATTGCGGCGGCGGCGCGCCTTGAAACCCTTCTTCACCCTCATGGTCGTCTCCTGCCGGCGGGGGGCGGCCTCCTGGCCGCGCTTCGAGGTCCCCGGTGCGGCGCTTGTGGACGGCGCGGCCCGATCGAGGAGGGCCGTGACGTCCGATCACGTCTCACTGCGGTTCAGCCTTCGGCTGAACTAGCGAGCGTACGGGAAGCACTCCTTGATCTTCTTCGCGTCCATCTCGTTGAGATGGTCGGTCCCGCGGAGCTGCACCTTCTGCTTCTTCGCCTTGCCGAACGTGGCGAGGTGGCGCACCCCGGCGCGGCGGAACTTCACGGCGCCGCTCTTCTTCGGCAGGAAGCGCTTCTTCGCGCCGCTCTTCGTCTTCAGCTTGGGCATGTCTTCGTCGT
>DASTGH010000239.1:0-10973 GCA_035719345.1 Anaeromyxobacteraceae bacterium | reverse complement strand
GTTCGGGGGATTCGAGACCGGGCGCGGCTTCATCCTGAACGAATGTTTAGGCTGATGATTGATTCAGATCAAGACGGCGACCCACCCGGGCGGCGGTGCGTGCGGTGGACGCGCCGGGGGGTGGCCGCTACCAGGACTCTCGGCCACGGGGATCTCGGTTCGGCGGAGGGCCTCATGACGCGCATCGATGCCGCGCTCCCGCTCCTGGCGGTCCTGGCCCCGGTCGCAGTGGCTGCGGCCGAAGCCAAGATCGTGCAGCAGGACGACCGGATCCCGTCCGTCGATCGCGGCATCGAGCTGTTCGTCCGGATGAAGGCTGCCGACGGTAAGACGGCGGTCGGGCCGGACGAGGTGGTGCTCTTCGTCCATGGAGCGACTTACCCGTCCACGCCCGATTTCGACCTTCAGTACAAGGACTACTCCTGGGCCGACTGGATGGTTCGGCGCGGGTACGTGGTCTACATGTTCGACAAGCGGAACTACGGCGGGTCGACGCGCGAGAAGGCGATGGACGAGCCGCCGTCCGCGAACCCGCCGCTGTCGCGGTCCTACCTCGTGGTGCGGGATCTCGGCGCGGTCGTGGACCACATCCGAGAGAAGCACCGGGTGGAGGCGGTCACGCTGATCGGATGGTCGTGGGGCGCGATGACGGCGGGGTACTACGCGTCCTTGCACCCGGAAAAGGTCCGCAAGCTCGTGCTCTACGCGCCGCTCTACTCCTATCCGCGACACACGAACCTCGGGGCCGGGTCCGGGCTGCAGGACAAGCGCAACCCGTGGCAGTTCAACTTCAAGATGGGCGCCTACCGCACGAACTCGGCCGCGCAGAACCAGGCGCGCTGGGACGGAGAGATCCCGGTCGAGGACAAGAGCCAGTACCGGGAGCAGGGCGTGGTCGACGCGTTCGCGGCAGCGGCCCTCGCCACGGACCCGACCAGCGGGACGCGCAACCCGCCGGCGCTGCGCGCGCCGAACGGCGTCCTGGAGGACAGCTTCTATCAGGCGACGGGGCGCCCACTGTGGAACGCGGGCAGCATCACGTGCCCGACGCTCGTCATCGCGGGCGAGTACGACACCTGGTCGTACCCCGAGGATCGCGAGGGGCTGATGCGCGACCTCGTCCACGCGCGCTCGAAGCGGAGCGTGCTGGTGAAGGACGCGACCCACTTCGTGCTCTTCGAGAAGAAGCGCTTCGAGTTCTTCGAGGCCATCCTCTCCTTCCTCCGCGACCCCGCCCCCGACCGCGCCGCCTCCCGCTGAACCGAGCCAAGAGCCGCCTCGCCTCAAACCGACCGAGAGTTCCAGCGACGGTCGAGACAGTCAGCACGGTCGCGGAGTGGAGTGCAACGCGTTTCCGACCGCGGTGATGGCGGCGAGGACAGTCCCGCCCCGCGCTCGCGGCGCGAGCGATGGCTTTGGCGGGTACGGGAATCAGAGTGGATCGCTCGAGAGCTGACTAGGCGGCCGAGGCGCACGGTACGCGGTGCAGGACGCGCAGCAGGTACGTCCCCGCTGGGAACACTGCATCGACGTCCCCCTCTCGCCGCGCATCCCACGCACGTTGGTAGCGGACGAGAAACTCGACGAGTCGGCCCAGCGCCTCGATTCGCTTCCACTTGTCCCGCGCGGCGATGCGCGGGTTCAGCTTCCGACGCGGCTCGCGTCCGGCGGGTGAGGCCGTCGTCTTCTGCCGGAGGACCCGTGCGACCCCGAGGAATCCTCCGCGGCAGCTCCGCGCCGCGCGCGCCCTCTGCTCGCGCACTGCCAGCGCGGGTCCGAGCAGCGCACGAAATTGGTCGGCGGACGTGAACCGCCCCGGCGCGACGAGCTGAAGCGTCGCGCGGTCAGGCATCGATCCGTCAGGGGAGAAGAACCCGCTCGGCCGCCCGAACTCGAGGGGCGCACCGCCGATGGACTCCGGAGAGGACCAGAGGCCTGGCCAGGCGCTCCCCGCCGCCACGAGCCCGGCGGCGACCGGATTCGCAAGGACGTATGCCGTCTTGTCGACGACGTCCTCCAGCGATGTGAGTGCGACCGCGCTGTAGGTGTCGGGCGCCCAGAACGACTCGCAACGCCCGAGCGCCGTGTTCAGTGCGCGGGCGACGAACGCATCGAGAAACTGCTGGAAGGCGGGGAGGCGAGCGTCGGGGTCGCTGACGATGAGGTGGTAGTGATTGGAGAGGACGCAGAACGCGTGCACCGCGACGCCATATCGGCCTGCGGCGACAGCCAGGAGGTACCCGAAGACGGCGGTCGTGATGGCCGAGGGGCGGAGCAGGAACTGCCGCTGCGTGCAGCGGCGCGTCACGAGGTAGATGGTGCCCGGGAGCACCTGGCGTGGCAGGCTCATGCGAGACGCCCGAGCAACCGCCGGGCCGGCGCCAAGCCTCCGACCTCACGTCCCGCCGTGCCTCGCGCGCGGTCCGCAGTTCGGACCGGGCGGCCGATCCCCGGAACTCTCGGTCGGAGGGGCGCTGGCTGGGCGGTGGGGGGCGTGCTATGAGCGCGCGTCCGATGGGCCGCGCCGACCTCCTCGTCGTCGCCACCGAGGCGAGCGCCGACCTCCACGCCGCGCGCGTGCTCGAGGAGCTGCGCGCCCTGCGCCCGGGCCTCGCCGCCTTCGGGATGGGCGGCGCGCGCCTGCGCGCGGCCGGACTCGAGTCGCTCCGCCAGGCCGAGGAGATGTCGGTCATGGGGATCGCCGAGGTCCTGCCCCGCATCCCCGTCATCCTCGGCATCCTGCGCGAGCTCGCCGCCGCCGCGGCGGAGCGCCGCCCGCGCGCCGCGCTCCTCGTCGACTCGCCCGACTTCAACCTCCGCCTCGCCCGCCGCCTCAAGCGGCTCGGGATCCAGGTCGTGTACTACGTCTCGCCGTCAGTCTGGGCCTGGCGCCGCGGCCGCGTGAAGACCATCGCCGAGGTCGTCGACCGGATGCTCTGCATCCTCCCCTTCGAGGAGCGCTTCTACGAGGGCACCGGCGTCTCCGCCCGCTTCGTCGGTCACCCGCTCGCCGAGCGGCCGCGCCCCGGGCCCCCGGATGCCTACCGAGCCGCCCTCGGCCTCCCCGCCGGCCGCACCACCGTCGCGCTCCTGCCCGGCAGCCGTCGCTCCGAGCTGCGCCGCATCTTCCCCGCCATGCTGGCCGCGGCCGAGCGCATCCGCGCCCGCCGCCCGGACGTGCAGTTCGTCGTTCCGGTCGCGCCCACGCTGCGGGAGGACGCGCTTCGTTCCCACCTGGCCCGCCATCCCTCGCTCGACGTGACCCTGGTGCCCGGCCAGACGGAGGCTGCCGTCGGCGCCGCCGATGCCGCGCTCGTGAAGAGCGGCACCTCCACGCTCGAGACCGCGCTCATGCTGCGGCCCATGGTGGTGGTGTACCGCCTGTCCTGGGTGACCTACCTCATCGGAAGACTCTTCGTGAAGCTGGCCCACTTCGCGCTCGTGAACCTCCTCGCCGGCCGCACGCTCGTCCCCGAGCTCCTCCAGCGGCAGGCGAGCCCGGAACGGATGGCCGCCGAGCTCCTGCCCCTCCTCGACGATTCGGACGCCCGCGCCGCGCAGCTGCGCGGGCTCGAGGAGGTGCGGGCGTCCCTGGGCGAGCCGGGCGCCCCACGGCGCGTGGCGGAGGAGCTCGCGCGGAGCCTCGAACCATGACCCTCGATCCCCATCGCCGCCGCGCCCTCGTCTGCCTGCCGACCTACGACGAGAAGGACAACGTCGGCCCCATCACCGGCGCCATCCTCGCCGCCACGCCCGACGTCGACATCCTCGTCATCGACGACAACTCGCCCGACGGCACCGGCCAGCTCGCCGACGCCATCGCCGCGCGCGAGCCGCGCGTGCACGTCCTCCACCGCAAGGGCAAGGAGGGCCTGGGCAAGGCCTACCTCGCCGGCTTCGCCTGGGCCCTCGAGCACGGTTACGAGCTCGTGCTAGAGATGGACGCCGACTTCTCCCACAACCCGAAGTACCTGCCGCGCATGCTGGAGCTGGCCCGGGACGCCGATCTCGTCCTCGGCTCCCGCAACGTGAAGGGCGGCGGCACCGTCAACTGGGGGCTCGGGCGCAAGATCCTGTCGCGCGGCGGCTCCTTCTACGCCCGCACCATCCTCGGGCTCTCGGTCCGCGATCTCACCGGCGGCTTCAAGTGCTTCCGGCGCCACGTGCTCGAGGCCATCGACCTCCCCTCGGTGCAGTGCTCCGGCTACGCCTTCCAGATCGAGCTCACCTACCGCGCCGTGAAGAAGGGGTTCCGCGTCGCGGAGCTGCCCATCGTCTTCGAGGACCGCCGCGTCGGCCAGTCCAAGATGTCACGCCGGATCGTGCTGGAAGCCATCTCCAAGGTGTGGTCCATTCGCCGGAGCGGCTTCCCGGGCACGGCGTGATCCGAGACCTCCTCAGCTTCGCCTTCGTCAGCTTCTCGGCCGTCTTCGTGGTGGTGGACCCGTTCGCCGCGGTCCCCTTCTTCCTCGCCATGACGGCGGACGACGACGCCGCGGAGAAGCGCGCGACGGCGAGGCGCGCCGCCATCGCCGCCGGCTGCGTGCTCGGCGCCTTCGCGCTCGCCGGCGCGGTCGTCTTCAAGGTCCTCGGCATCAGCCTGGGCGCGTTCAAGATCGCGGGCGGCGTGCTGCTGCTCATCACCGCCGTGGACATGCTGCGCTCGCGCGCCTCCGAGACGCGCATCACCGCGGGGGAGGTCGCCGTCGGCGTGGCCAAGGAGGACGTCGCCATCGTGCCGCTGGCGATGCCGCTCCTCGCCGGGCCGGGGGCGATCGCGACCGTGGTCGTGCTCATGGGGCGCGCCGAGCGCCCGCGCCTGCTCTACGGCGGCATCGTGCTCGCGGCCGTCGCCGCCACCGCGGCGGTCGCCTACGTCGTGCTCGCCGGCGCCTCGCGCGTCGACCGCGTCCTCGGCAAGACCGGGCTCAACATCCTGGAGCGCGCCGCCGGACTGCTCCTCGCGGCCATCGCCATCCAGTTCATGATCGACGGGGTGGGCGAGTCGCTCCCCGGGCTCCTGCAGCGCGTCTGATCCTCAGGCTCCAGGCTTCAGCGCTGTACCCCGTGGCCTGAAGCCCGTAGCCCGACGCCACCGTCAGGGCGCCGTCTTCCGCGCCTTCTTCGCAGCGGCGGCCGACTTCTTCTCCTCGGCCGGCTTCTTCGCCACCGCCGCAGCGGGCGCAGGCGCCTCGGCCGCATCCGCCGAAGCGGCCGCCGGCGGCGCCGCGCGCAGCACGGGCGGCGGCGCCTTCTTCCCGAGCGACGTCGTCTCCGCCGTGAGCAGGCGCCCGTCGTGGCGCCACGCCTGCACCGCGTACCAGCCGACGATCCCGGTGAGGGCGGCGACCGCGGCCGCCCCGCCGCAGGCCTGGTTGTGCTTGTCGGCGCAGACGAAGCCGAGCGCGCCCGTCGCCGCGAGGCCGATGCCCGCGAAGACGGTCGCCTGCGTCCGGTAGCGGTCGCTGGAGCGGAGCTCCACCTCGAGCTCGTGCCGCTCCAGCTCGCGGACGTCGACGCGGAGGTCGTAGGCGTAGCGCCCGCCGTCGCGCCAGAGCGCGACCTCGTACTTGCCCGGCTTCACCTCGAAGCGGGCCGGCGTCTCCGTGGCCGAGACCGGTCCCTCGTCCGGCGCGAGCGGCGGGTCGCGCCGCACCACCGTCACCCCGTCGGCGGGCGGGGTGGAATCGACGTCGAGCACGCCCACGCCCACCCGGCCGCGGGGCGGCGGGAGCGACGCGGTGGCGCAGCCGCAGGCGAGCAGGGCGAGGGCGATCCACGGCGAGCGGACGTGGGACATTGCGGACCTCCGAGGGGGAGGCGGCCAGGCTAGCATGGCCCCGTCCGGGACGCGAGACGGCGGGTACGGGTGGGCGGATGTACGGCATGATGCCGGCTCCGCCCCCGGAGGTGACGCATGCGCTCGACCGAAGCGTTCCGCCGCGCTCGCGACTTCCTGCTCCGCCACCGCGCCGACTACGAGACCGCGTACCGGGAGTTCCGCTGGCCCGACCTCGACCGCTTCAACTGGGCGCTCGACTGGTTCGACGTGCTGGCCGAGGGCAACCGCGCCACCGCGCTCCACATCGTCGAGGACGACGGCAGCGAGGTGAAGCTCTCCTATGGCGAGCTGGCGGAGCGCTCGAACCGGGTCGCCGTCCACTTCCGCCGCCTCGGGGTCGAGCGCGGCGACCGCATCCTCATGATGCTGCCGAACTCGGTCCCGATCTGGGAGGTCATGCTCGCCGCCATGAAGCTCGGCGCCGTGATCATCCCGGCGACGTCGCTCCTCACCCCGGAGGACCTGCGCGATCGCCTGGACCGCGGCAAGGTCCGCCACGTCGTGACCGGCACCGCCGGCGCGGAGAAGCTGCGCGGCGTCGAGGGCGACTACACGAGGTTCGTCGTCGGCGAGAAGGTCCCCGGCTGGACGCCCTACGAGCAGGCCTACGCCGAGCCCGCCATCTACTTCGCGAAGTCGGAGACGCTGCCCAACGACCCGGTCCTCCTCTACTTCACGTCGGGCACGACCGCGAAGCCCAAGCTCGTGCTGCACACGCACGCCTCGTACCCGGTGGGCCACCTCTCCACCATGTACTGGCTCGGCGTGCGCGAGGGCGACGTGCACATGAACATCTCCTCGCCGGGATGGGGCAAGCACGCGTGGTCGAACTTCTACGCGCCGTTCAACGCGGGCGCGACCGTGTTCGTCCACAACTACGCCCGCTTCCAGGCGCGGCGCACGCTGGAGGTGCTGGAGAAGCACGAGATCACCACGCTCTGCGCGCCGCCGACGGTGTGGCGCTTCCTCATCCTCGAGGACCTGGCCCGCCACCGGGTGAAGCTGCGCGAGGCGCTCTCCGCCGGCGAGCCGCTCAACCCCGAGGTCATCGAGCGCGTGCAGAAGGCCTGGGGCGTCGCCATCCGCGACGGGTACGGGCAGACCGAGACCACCTGCCAGATCGGCAACTCGCCCGGCCAGCCGCTCAAGCCCGGCTCCATGGGACGGCCCATGCCCGGCTTCCGCGTCGCGCTCCTCGACGGCGACGGGAAGGAGGCGGAGGAGGGCGAGATCGCGCTCGCGCTCGACCCGCGCCCCACCGGCCTCATGGCCGGCTACCTCGACGATCCCACCCTCACCGAGCACGTGACGCGCGGCGGCTACTACCGCACCGGCGACGTCGCCGCGCGCGACGCAGCGGGCTTCATCACCTACGTCGGGCGCGCCGACGACGTCTTCAAGAGCTCCGACTACCGCATCTCGCCCTTCGAGCTGGAGAGCGCGCTCATCGAGCACGAGGCCGTCGCCGAGGCGGCGGTGGTGCCGAGCCCCGACCCGGTGCGCGGCGTCGTCCCGAAGGCGTTCGTCATCCTCAAGCCGGGCCAGGAGCCCTCGCGCGAGCTGGCGCTCGAGATCTTCCGCTTCGTGCGCCGCCGCCTCGCGCCCTACAAGCGCGTCCGCCGCATCGAGTTCTCCGAGCTCCCCAAGACGATCTCCGGGAAGATCCGGCGCGTGGAGCTGCGCTCCCAGGAGGCGCGGCGGGCGCCCGAGGCGGCGCGCGGCACCCGGGAATTCTGGCAGGACGACTTCCCCGAGCTCCGCGAGAAATAGGCGGCGGCGGGCCCGACCGGACGCCCCGCCGCACCCGTCCGGAGCCCGGCGCGCCACCCCCCTTCGCGGGCGGATCGCGTGATAGATCGTTAGGTCCGAGTTCTCCTTGCAGCGGCGCCGGCCGGCCCAGCCGGCGCGTGGCCGTACCTCTCTCTCCGGGAGTGCGTCACCCATGCCGAGCAACCGGACCATCAGGACGTTCTCCATCACCGGCGCCGACGGAGCGGGCAAGACCGCGCTCGTCGAGGCGTTCATGCACCTCGCCGATCCGAAGCACGCGGCGCCCGACGGCTCCACCGCGCGCCTCGACGCCGAGCCCGAGGAGAAGAAGCGCAACTTCACGCTCTCCCTCCACCCCGAGACGTTCGAGGAGAGCGGCCGCACCTTCAACGCCGTCGACACCCCCGGGTTCGCCTCGTTCCTGGCCGAGGTGGACTGGGCGCTGCGGGTCACCGACGGCACGCTGCTCGTCGTCTCCGCGGCCGAGGGCGCCCACAACCACTGCGAGCGCCACTACGACGTGGTGGCCGAATCGGGCACGCCGGCGATCGCGGTCATCGGCCGCATGGATCACGAGCGCGCCGACTTCGCCCGGGTGCTCGCCGACCTCGAGTCGTCGCTCAAGGTGAAGCCCATCCCGCTGCACCTCCCCATCGGCCAGGGCCCGGCGCTGAAGGGCCTCGTCGACGTGCTCTCCATGAAGGCGCACGTCTACGACAAGGCGTTCGGGAAGTGGGCCGAGGGGGAGGTCCCCGCCGACCTCAAGGGGCAGGCGGAGGCGGCGCGCACGGCTGCGGTGGAGGCGGCGGCCGAGGCCGACGACGAGCTCCTCGGCAAGTACCTGGAGGGCGGCGCGCTCTCCGACGAGGAGGTGGTGCTCGGCCTGACGAAGGGCGTCGCGGGACAGAAGTTCCTGCCGGTGACGGTGGTGGCGGCGAAGCCGGGCGTGGGCGTGAAGGAGCTGCTCGAGCTGGTGGCGGCGCTCTTCCCCGGACCCGAGGCGAGGGCGCCGCTCACGGCCAAGGACACGCACGGCACCGACGTCGAGGTGAAGCCGTCGCCGGCCGCCCCCTTCCTCGGCCAGGTGTTCAAGACCACCATCGACCACTTCGCCGGCCGCGTCGACTACGTCCGCGTCTTCGCCGGCACGCTCCGGCCCGACGCCGTGCTGGTGAACCCGCGCACGCGCACGCAGGAGCGCATCGGCCACTTCTACCGCACCGACGGCGCGCAGAACGCCGAGGTGAAGGAGGCCGGCCCCGGCGACGTGGTCGTCCTCATGAAGCTGAAGGACGCGCACACGGGCGACACGCTCTCCGACGGCGAGAAGCCGCTGCAGCTCCCCGAGTTCCCGCAGCCGAACCGGCCGGTCGCCTTCGCGGTGCACACGAAGAACGCCGACGACAAGGCGGCGGCGGCGCTGCACAAGCTCATCGAGGAGGACCCCTCGCTCGAGCTGGGGCGCTCGGCCGACACCGGCGAGATGCTGCTCAAGGGCATGGGCCAGGCCCACATCGAGGTCACCGTCGAGCGCGTCAAGCGCAAGCACGGCGTGGAGATGACGCTGGCGCCGCCCACGCCCGCCTACCTCGAGACCATCACCGCGGCCTCCAAGGCCCAGGGCAAGTTCAAGCGGCAGACGGGGGGCCACGGCCAGTACGGCGACGCGCACGTCGAGCTCGAGCCGAAGCCGCGCGGCGAGGGCTTCGAGTTCGAGGACGCCATCGTCGGCGGCGCCATCCCGCGCCAGTTCATCCCGTCGGTGGAGAAGGGCATCCGGGGCGCGCTGCCGCACGGCCCGCTCGCCGGCTACCCGGTGGTGGACTTCAGGGCGCGGCTCGTCTTCGGCACCTACCACGACGTCGACTCCTCCGACATGGCGTTCCAGGTCGCCGGGTCGATGGCCTTCAAGAAGGCGGTGCTGGAGGCGAGGCCCATCCTGCTCGAGCCGGTCATGAAGCTCGAGGTGCGGGTGCCGGAGGAGTACGTGGGCGCGGTCATGGGCGACCTCAACAGCCGCCGCGCCAAGGTGCAGGGCATGGAGCCGCTCGCCCGCGGCATCCTGGTGCGCGCGCTCTGCCCTCACGCCGAGGCGATGACCTACGACGCCGACCTGCGCTCGCTCACCCAGGGCGTCGGCTACTTCACGATGGACCACTCCCACTACGATCCGGTGCCGCCGCCCATCGCCCAGAAGATCATCGAGAAGCGCCGCGCCGAAGGAAAGGTGAAGGGGATCGAGGAGTAGCTCGGGCGGACGGCCGGGCGGGGGCCGCCGGGCGACGTGCCGTTGCGCCCGGGGGTGGCATAGGATGCCAGGCCCCGGCTCCTGGACCCATGCGCGCCTACCTCCGGCTCCTCCACTTCGTCGCCCCCTACCGCGCGCGCTTCGCGGGGGCGCTCGGCTGCATGGCGGTGCTGGCGCTCGCCACCGCCGCCTACGTCAACCTGCTCGGGCCGGTGCTGGAGTTCCTCTTCACCGGCCGGGCGCAGGCGGTGGCGAGCCTCGGCCGCTTCATCCCCGGCCCGTTCGACCTCGGCGCGTGGCTCGGGCGGGTCGAGCGCGAGCGGGTGCTCGCCGTCCTGCCGATCGTCATCGTGGCGGTGGCCGTGGTGAAGGGGGTCGCCTACTTCGGCCAGTTCTACCTCATGGGCATGGTCTCGCAGCGGGTGATCGCCGACCTGCGCACGGCCATGTTCGACCGGCTGCTCGGGCTCTCCCCGAGCTTCTACGCCCAGCGCCACTCGGGCGACCTCATGAGCCGCTTCACCGCCGACGTCGGCTCGGTCGAGACCGCCGTCTCCTACGCGGTCTCGAGCTACATCCGCGACGGGCTCACCATCGTCGTCATGCTGGTGAACTGCTTCCTCCTCGACTGGCGGCTCTCGCTCATGGCCTTCGTGGCCGTCCCCGCCACGCTCGTGCCCATCGTCCGCTTCGCGAAGCGCCTCAAGCGCGTGACGCAGCAGTCGCAGTCCGCGCTCGGCCGCATCTCGGAGCGCGTGCAGGAGGCGCTCTCCGGCATGCGGGTGGTCCAGGCGTTCGGGATGGAGGCGCACGAGTCGGAGCGCTTCCGCGAGGAGAACCGCCGCTGGGTGCGCATCATGCGGAAGAGCTTCCTCGTGCGCGCGCTCTCCTCGCCGCTCATGGAGGTGATGGCCGCGGCCGGGCTCGCCCTCGCCATCTCCTGGGTGGGCGGGCGCATCGTGCGCGGCGAGCTCGAGGCGGGGAAGTTCTTCTCCTTCGTGGCGGCGGTGCTGCTCCTCTACACGCCGGTGAAGCAGCTCGGGAAGGTGGGGCAGATCGCGCTGCAGGGCGGCGCCGCCGCCGAGCGCATCTTCGAGATCCTCGACGCCCGCA
>DASTGH010000238.1:0-3616 GCA_035719345.1 Anaeromyxobacteraceae bacterium | reverse complement strand
CCGAAGATGCCGGGGGTGCGCGTCGACCGCGCCCCGCCCGCGCGCTGAGCCGTGCCGGCGCCGCTCATGACCATGCTCGGATGCGTCGATCCATCCGTTCGCCCTGAGCGTAGCGACCGCGAAGCGGGCGCGGAGTCGAAGGGCGCGCTTCGACTCCGTCGCTACGCGACTACGCTCAGCGCGAACGGGGGGAGGACGGCTCGATCCGACTGATCATCGCCATCACTTACCTTCGGGGAGCACGCTCGAGTCGATGAACGTCACGCCGGCCGGCGTGGGCATGGGCGTGGGGAGCGGGGTCGGCCCGCCGTTCACGTCCCAGCGCAGGAGCATCGCGTGGTCCTCGTGGGTGGTGTTGTGGCAGTGCTCCACGTAGGTGCCCGAGAACTCGCGGAACTGGAGGTAGACGCTCACCTCGCCGCTCGGGCGCAGCCGCCACACGTCCTTGCGCGCGATGCGCTCCCACTCCGGCACGCCGTTCGTGCGCGAGAGCGTCTGGCCCTCCTCGAAGTGGATGTGCACGGGGTGATCCCAGCCGCCGCCGCCGTTGCGCAGGTGCCAGATCTCGGCGGTGCCGGGTTTGGGCGCCGAGGAGATGCGCGAGACGTCGGCCGAGAGGCCGGACCCTGCGTTCACCTTGATGGTCCAGGGCGCGCCGTCGGTGCCGCCGCCTCCGCGGCCGAACTCGAAGGTGCGCTCCCGCACCACCGGCACGCGCGTCGGCAGCGGGATGAGCGCGTTCGGGACCTGCGAGACGTCCGGCTTCGGCGGGTCGCGGGCGATGCGGAGCTCGAGGAAGCGGCCGACGCACGGGTCGGGCGAGCCGCCCGACTGCGCGCTCGCCACGTCGAGCATCTTCGACGGCTTGAGCCCGTCCTGGTGCTCGCAGCAGTTCACGAGCCAGACCTTGTCGCCCACGTTGTACTTGGAGAAGTCGACGACGATGTCGTAGCGCTCGGCGATGCCCTGCTCGTCGAGCGTCGTCACGAGCAGCGGCCGCTCCATGAGGTTGCCGTCGTTCGCGATCCACCAGAACGGGGAGCCGTCGGAGAGCTGGATCTTGAAGAAGCGCGAGACGCAGCCGTTGAGGATGCGGAAGCGGTACTTGCGCCGCTCCACCTCGAGGTAGGGCTTGTAGGCGGCGTTCACCGTCATGAAGTCGCCGATGAACCCGTCGAAGTTGAAGATGTCGAAGAACATCTGGCCGGTCTGGTCGAGCGCCTTGTCGGCCAGGAGGAGGTTCACGTCGTAGTCGGTGTTGCCCCACGCTGCGGCGTTGCCCGAGGGCAGCCGGAAGTTCACGCCGTCGGCGATCTCCTCGTTCCCGCGGTCGACCGCGGAGTAGAGGTTCAGCATCGCGGCGTTGCCCTTGTAGACGTTCTGTGAAGTGAAATCGACCATGTGATCGTGGAACCACATGGTGGACTCGGTCTCGCGCCAGTCGCCGGGCAGCTTCAGGATCCCGCCGGAGTCGGTGGGCATGCCGCAGCGCGGGTCGGTGGCGGCCGTGTTGATGGTGTCGGTGCCGGCGTAGGCGAAGGGCCAGCGGTAGTCGTAGAACTGCCCCGGGAAGAAGAAGGCGCCCGCGAAGCCGTCCGACTCGGCCGGAGTGTGCCCGTTGTGGTGGTGGGTCGTGATCGTGTTCCGGCCGAAGCCGCCGTTCTTCGCGGCGTCGACGTCGAGGCGGTTGTGGTGCCGGAAGAGGAGCGGCTCGCCGTAGCGCGCCTTGACGAGCTTGAAGGGCGTGCCGTCGAACGTCCAGAAGCGCTCGGGCGCGATGACCGGCAGCTGCGGGTGGAAGGTGACGCCGGGGACGACGGGCATCATCGAGGTCTCGATGGCGACGCGGGGGAAGAACTCCTCCCAGCGCTGGTGCGCCCACAGCGGCCCCGGAGGCCGTCCCTCGATCGGGCCGACGCCCTTCGCCGCGTTGAACGTCTGGTTCGACTCGCGGGTGGGCGCCGGCGTGAGCTCGCCGAGCTTCTTGCGCTGGAACTCGCCGAGCCGGGGCATGGGCTGCGTGAAGGCGAGGCCGGGGGGGATGGGGCTCGGGGGCGTGCCGGTGGGCACGGCGGCGTAGGCGCTCGGCGCGAGCGGGCTGAGGCCGTTCTTCAGCACCCACGAGCCGGCCGCGGTCATGAGGCCGAGCTTCACCAGCTCGCGGCGGGTGAGCTGGCCCGAGGACCAGGCGCGGATGACCTCGGCGCGGTTACGCCTGGCGCCTTCCGCCTCGCGCAGGCGGTTCCGGGACGTCTTCCACGGGAGGTACATGTGGGTCTCCGCAGCGATGGGGGGACGCGACCGGCCGTCGAACCCCCATCTCAGATGTCCACGGCGGAGACGGCCGGGCAGCGGCCATGCCGAAGCGTCAGGCGATCGTGGGACGGCGACCGGATTCCAGCGCCGCGCCGGCCGGTTGCGGCAGGGAGCGTCCCTCGGCGAGGATGTCGTCGAGGAGCGACATGAGCTCGTCCAGGGTGAACGGTTTGTGAAGGTAACGCTCCGTCTGGTGCGCGGGGGCGAGCGGATCGGCGCTCGCCAGGATCACGGGGATGGCGGCCCACGCGGGGTTCTGCCGCATCTCGCGCAGGGCGGTGAACCCGTCCAGCACGGGCATGTTCACGTCGAGCAGCACGGCGCGCGGCACGGGGCCGGTGGCGAGCCGGTCCAGCCCCTCGCGCCCGTCCGCCGCGGCGGCCACCTCGTAACCCTCGAAGCTCAGGTACTCGACGAGGGCCGACCGGATGTCGGCGTCGTCCTCGACGACGAGCAGTCGCGCGCTTGCGTCCACCCGTTCACCATACGCTCTTCGCCGGTCCGGTTCTCCTGTGCGTACGTCCCACGGCGAAGGGGCGTCCGGGGTGGGCGAGTTCACCCCAGACCACCTGCCGCCGCGTCCTTTGCCCCACTCGCACCAGGCGAGCGGGCGACCGGGAAGGCCGCGGGAAGCGAGGGGGATCCGGCGCGCCGCACGCCGCCAGGGCCTGGCACCCGGCTAGCAGCGATCCGGGCGGGGGAGGTCGAGCGGTGAAGGGGGCTGGGGCGTGAAGCGGCTGCTGACCGGGGTCGAGGCGCTGGCGCGCGGCGCGGCGGAGGAGGGCGTCGGGCTCCTCGTCACGCAGCGCGTGCCGGGGCTGCGCGGCCTCGCCGCAGCCGCGCGGCGGGAAGGGGTCGCGTGCGAGGTGGCCGCGGGGGCGCGGCTCGCGCTCGACCTCGCCGCCGGGGCGAGCCTCGCCGGGGCGCGCGCCGTCGCCGCGGTGGGAGACGTGTTCGGCGCGGCGGAGTCGCTGCAGGCGGCGGTGCAGGCGGGGCTCTCGGGCCTGGTCGTCGTCGGCGTGGACGACCCCGGCCTGGCCGAGGGAGAGCTGTGCGGTGACGGGCGGGCGCTGGCGAGGGCGCTCGACCTCCCCTGCCTCGAGCCGTGCGACGCCGCCGAGTGCGGCCCGCACCTGGCCGCGGCGCTGTCGCTCTCCGAGCGGTGGGGGACGCCCGTCTTCGTGCGCATGACCGTGCGGGTGGCGCGCACGGCGCGTCCGGTCGAGCTGGGCGCGCCGCGCGCCGCCACCGCGGCCGGGCTCGAAGGGCGCGCCGACCGGCACGCGCTCGGGCCCGGGCG
>DASTGH010000237.1:0-10945 GCA_035719345.1 Anaeromyxobacteraceae bacterium | reverse complement strand
GGCCACCGCGCCTACCGCCAGCGCCGCGGCCACCCACATCCAGGTGTGTTGCTTCATTCGGACGTCTCCTTCGACCCCACTCCCTTGGTGAGAGAGAGGACCACCGCTCGCCTGCCGCGGCCACGCTCCCCGTGGGGGCGCACCGGGCGGGGGCTTGCCACGCGGATCGAAGGTCGCGAAACGAGACGGCCCGCGCGCGGATGCGCGCGGGCCGCGGAAGGTGCGGGGTCGTCGCCGCCCAGCAGCTAGTCGTGGCGCCCGTCGTGGTTGTCGTCGTCGAAGGCGTCGATCGAGTTCTTGATGTTGCTTTCGACCGTGGACTGGAGCGAGCCGTTCTGCGCGGCGGTCGGATCGATCGGCCTGCCGTTCCCGTCCACGAACCAGCCGGACGTGTCGATGGCGAGCGTGATGTTGTTGGACGAGCCGTCGGCGATCACGAACGTACCCTCGTGCCGCTGCTCCTCGTCGAGGCTCGACGTCCAGATGAACGCCTTCCCGCTGCTGTCGGTGCCCTCCAGCCTGATCGACAGGCCCTCCATGTCCGGGAACTGCGGGTCCCCGCCGCTGAGCTTGTGGATCTTGAACCGGATCTCCTTGTAGGTCCCGGGCACGGCGTCGGCGTCGAAGACCTGCGTGAGGCCGCTGTCCAGCGCCGCCCCCGACATGTCGAGGAGGTAGGGCCCGAGGATCGTGTCCTCGCCCTGGACGCCACCGTCGGATCCCCCGTCGCTCGACCCGCCGGATCCGCCGTCCGCGGCGGACTCCAGCTTGATCTCCTCGATGACCATGCGGACGCGGGTGAGGTTCACGCCGCCGCCCGCGGCGAGCCGCGTCGTCCGGCCTGGGGCCGCGGCGGCCGCGGTCGCGGTCCCGCTGCGCGCCGACATGGAGAGCTTCGTCCCCGAGGAGCTGCACGCGGCCACGAGGGCGAGCGCGAGCGGGGCGGTGATGGAGCGGAATGACAGCGTCATGGCTTCGGTCTCCTGGCGGTCTGGCCGCGCGTGATGGTCCTTCGGAGCAGGACCCTGCGTCCGGGCGTCCGGCCACATCCCTTCTAGGAAGGGCCCCGCTCCGCGGCAAACCGGCGATCCTGAAGCGCCGCGTGGACAGGATGATGGCCCTGGAAAATTGGGCGCCTGCGCGGTATCTACCGGCCCTCCCGCCATCCTTCGGAGCGCCCGATGACGATGCCGACGCAGCCCCTGGCCCAGGCCGACCCCGACATCCACCGCCTGCTCCGGGAGGAGGCGCGCCGGCAGGCCGAGGGCCTCGAGCTCATCGCCAGCGAGAACTTCGTCTCGCCGGCGGTCATGGAGGCCGTCGGCTCGACCCTCACGAACAAGTACGCCGAGGGCTACCCCGGCAAGCGCTACTACGGCGGCTGCGAGGTGGTGGACCAGGTCGAGCAGCTCGCCATCGACCGCGCCAGGAAGCTGTTCGGCGCCGACCACGCGAACGTCCAGCCGCACTCCGGCTCGCAGGCCAACATGGCGGCCTACTTCGCGCTGGCGCAGCCGGGGGACACGCTGCTCGCGATGAGCCTCGCCTTCGGCGGGCACCTCACCCATGGCTCGCCGGTCAACTTCTCCGGCCGGCTCTTCAAGATCGTGCCGTACGGCCTGAAGCAGGGCGAAGAGGTCATCGACATGGACGAGGTGGCGAGGCTCGCGCGCGAGCACCGCCCGAAGATCCTCGTCGTCGGCGCGAGCGCCTACTCGCGCACGCTGCACTTCGACCGCTTCGCCCAGATCGCGCGCGACGTGGGCGCGGCGATGGTGGTCGACATGGCGCACATCGCCGGCCTGGTCGCCGCCGGCGTCCACCCCTCGCCGGTGCCCCACGCCGAGATCGTCACCACCACCACCCACAAGACGCTGCGCGGCCCGCGCAGCGGCCTCATCCTCTGCCGCGAGGCGCATGCCAAGGCGGTGAACTCGCAGATCTTCCCCGGCCTGCAGGGCGGCCCGCTGGAGCACGTCATCGCCGGCAAGGCGGTGGCCCTGGGCGAGGCGCTGCGCCCCGAGTTCAAGGAGTACGGGCGCCGCATCGTCGAGAACGCGAAGGCGCTGGCGGAGGGGCTCGTGCGCGCCGGCCTGCGGCTCGTGTCCGGCGGTACCGACAACCACCTCATGCTGGTGGACCTCCGGCCGAAGAAGCTCACCGGCAAGGTCGCCGAGGAGGCGCTCGGGAAGGCGGGGATCACCGTCAACAAGAACATGATCCCGTGGGATCCGGAGAAGCCCATGGTGACCTCCGGCGTGCGCATCGGCACGCCGGCGCTCACCACCCGCGGCATGGGGACGCGCGAGATGGCGACGGTCGCGGCCCTCATCGGCCGCGCCCTCGACGCGCCCCGCGACGAGGCGGCGCTCTCGCGCGTGCGCGGCGAGGTGAAGGAGCTGTGCCGGCAGTTCCCCATGTACCAGGACCTCTACTGACGCGGCGCCGCGCGCCGTCCCGGAGCCGGACCGACCCGTCATGCGCTGCCCCTGGTGCGCCCACCTGGAGGACAAGGTCGTCGACTCGCGCGAGGCCCAGGACGGCCAGGCGACCCGCCGGCGCCGCGAGTGCCTCGGCTGCGGGCGGCGCTTCACCACCTACGAGCGCATCGAGGACGTGCTGCCGCAGGTCGTGAAGAAGGACGGGAGGCGCGAGGCGTTCGACCGGCGCAAGATCGTGGAAGGGCTCCTGCGCGCCTGCCAGAAGCGGCCCGTCTCGCGCGAGCGCATCGACGAGCTCGTCTCGGCGGTGGAGCGGCGGATGCAGGAGCTGGGCGAGCGCGAGGTGCCGAGCCACGTCGTGGGCGAGGCCGTCATGGAGCGGCTGCGCGACCTGGATCAGGTCGCCTACGTCCGCTTCGCCTCCGTGTACCGGGCCTTCGCCGACGTGGGCGAGTTCATGAGCGAGCTGGAAGGCCTCGTGAAGAAGCGCAGCGCCCGATGACGCGACCCGCCCAGCGCGCGCGGCGCGCCGCTCGCGCCGCCCCTGGCGGCGGCGGGGCCGAGCGCTTCATGCGCCTCGCCCTGGCCGAGGCGGAGAAGGGGCGCGGTCGGACCAGCCCGAACCCGGCGGTCGGGGCGGTGCTGGTGAAGGACGGGCGGGTGGTGGCGCGCGGCCACCACGCGCGCGCCGGGGCGCCCCACGCCGAGGTGGTGGCGCTGGCCGCGGCCGGGGCGCGCGCCCGGGGCGCCGACCTCTACACCACGCTCGAGCCGTGCAACCACTGGGGCAAGACGCCTCCCTGCAGCGTCGCCATCGTGCAGGCCGGCGTCCGCCGCGTCTTCGTCGGCTCGCGCGATCCGAACCCGGTGGTGGACGGGCGCGGCATCGCGCGGCTCCGGCGCGCCGGCGTCCCGGTCACCACCGACGTGCTGCGCGGGGCGTGCGACGCGCTCAACGAGGCCTGGTTCCGCTTCATCACCACCGGCCGGCCCTTCGTCACGCTCAAGGTGGCGGCGACGCTCGACGGGCGCATCGCCACCCGCAGCGGCGACTCGCGCTGGGTGACCGGCCAGGCGGCGCGCGCCGAGGTGCACCGCATGCGCGACGCCGCGGACGCGGTGCTGGTGGGCGCCGGCACGGCGCGGGCCGACGATCCGCTGCTCACGGCGCGGCTCCCCGGCGGGGGTGGGCGCGACCCGGTGCGCGTCGTGCTCGACTCGGGCCTGCGGCTGCCGCGGACCCTGAAGCTCTTCCACCCGCGCTCGCCCGCGCCCACGCTCGTCGCCACCACCTCGGCCCGCACCCCGCGCTTCGGCCCCGGCGTGGAGACGCTCCGCTGCGCCGGTCGGGGCGGCCGCGTCGACCTGGCCGACCTGCTCGGGAAGCTCGCCGAGCGCGGCGTGACCGACCTGCTCGTGGAGGGCGGGGCGGAGGTGCACCGCTCGTTCCTCGACGCGGGGCTCGTGGACCGGGTGACGGTGTTCGTGGCGCCGAAGATCCTCGGTGGGGGGCTGCCGTGGGTGGAGGGGCCGGGGCCGCGGATGATGGCAGAGGCGCTGGCGCTGGAGGAGGTGGAGGTCCGGCGGGTCGGGGACGACGTGCTCGTCACCGGACGCGTTGCGCCGCGCGAGCGCCGCGCCATGCGGCGCGGTTAAACACTCGGTAGCACAGAAAAAAGCGGGCGTGGCGCGTAGGCGCCACGCCTGTTTTGGGCTAGGATTCGCCTCACCGATGTTCACCGGTCTCATTGCCGACGTGGGGGCGGTCGAGCGCCTCACCCCTCGCCAGGGGGGCGCGCGCCTCGTGATCCGCCCGTCGCGCCTGCCCGTCGACGACCTCGCCCTGGGGGAGAGCGTCTCCTGCTCCGGGGCCTGCCTCACCGTCGCCGAGCGCGGCGGCGGCCTCGTCTCCTTCGACGCCGTCCCCGAGACGCTCGCCCGCACCACGCTCGGCGCGTGGCGCTCCGGCACCCGCGTCAACCTGGAGCGCGCGCTCGCGCTCGGCGACCGGCTCGGCGGCCACATCGTCGCCGGGCACGTGGACGCGGTGGGCGAGGTGCTGGCCCGCGCCCCCGAGGGCCAGGGCGTCCGCCTGACCGTCTCGCTCCCGGCGGCCATCGCGGCGCTCGTGGCGGAGAAGGGCTCCGTCGCCGTGGACGGCATCTCGCTCACCGTCGCGCGCGCGCACCGCGACCGCTTCGAGGTGGCGCTCATCCCGGAGACGCTGGCGCGGACCACCCTCGGCGACGCCGCCGCCGGGACGCGGGTCAACCTCGAGGCCGACGTCCTCGCCCGGCACGTGGCGCGCCTCGCCGAGCTGGGTGCGGCCGCGCTCGATACCGGCGCCCTCGCCCGCTGGGGCTACGGAGGAGGGGCCGCGTGATCCACCACGCCCGCCACGCCGTGGACCGCATCGAGGAGGCCCTGGAGCGCATCCGCGCCGGCCGCATGGTCATCCTCATCGACGACGAGGACCGTGAGAACGAGGGCGACCTCGTCGTCGCCGCCGAGAAGGTCACCCCCGAGGCGGTGAACTTCATGGCGAAGCACGGGCGCGGCCTCATCTGCCTCACGCTGACCGAGGAGAAGGTCCGGCAGCTCCGGCTCCCGATGATGGTGGACGAGGGCGCCAACACGAGCACGTTCGGCACCGCCTTCACCATCAGCATCGAGGCGGCCCGCGGCGTCACCACCGGGATCAGCGCCAAGGACCGCGCGCACACCATCCTCACCGCGGTGCGCGACGACGCGCGCCCCGAGGACCTGGCGCGCCCCGGCCACGTCTTCCCGCTGCGCGCGCGGAGCGGCGGCGTGCTGGTGCGCGCCGGGCAGACGGAGGGCTCGGTCGACCTGGCGCGGCTCGCCGGACTGAAGCCCGCCGCCGTCATCTGCGAGGTGATGAAGGACGACGGGACGATGGCGCGGCTCCCGGAGCTGGAGAAGCTCGCGGCGGAGCACGACCTGCTCATCGCCTCGGTGGCCGACCTCATCGCCTACCGCATGATGAAGGACACGCTGGTGCGGCGCGCCGCCGACGCGCCGCTGCCCACCGTGTACGGCGGCTTCCGGGCGGTCGCCTACGAGAACGACGTCGACCGGCACCAGCACGTCGCGCTGGTGAAGGGCAAGTGGCGCGACGACGAGCCGGTGCTGGTGCGCGTCCACTCGAAGTGCCTGACCGGCGACGTCTTCGGCTCCGAGCGCTGCGACTGCGGGCCGCAGCTCCACGCCGCGCTCCGCCAGATCGAGCGCGCCGGGAAGGGCGTGCTCGTCTACCTCGACCAGGAGGGGAGGGGCATCGGGCTCGTCAACAAGCTCAAGGCCTACAACCTCCAGGACGAGGGTCTCGACACCGCCGAGGCGAACGTGCGGCTCGGCTTCAAGCCCGACCTGCGCGACTACGGCATCGGCGCCCAGATCCTGCGCGATCTGGGCGTGCGCAAGATGCGCCTGCTCACCAACAACCCGAAGAAGATCGTCGGGCTGGAGGGCTACGGGCTGGAGGTGGTGGAGCGGGTTCCCATCGAGATGCCGGCGACGCGGCGCAACCGCGCCTACCTCGTCACGAAGCGCGACAAGCTCGGCCACCTCCTCACGCTGGCGTCCCCCCGCGCGCCGCGCACCGCCAAGAAGGCGGCGCGCGCGGCCGGTTCCGGCAAGAAGCCGGCGACGCCCGCGGCCGCCGCCGGCGGGAAGGGAAAGAAGCGATGAACGTCCACGAGGGCTCGCTCGTCGCGACCGGCCTCCGCTTCGCGGTGGTGGTCTCGCGCTTCAACTCGCTCGTCACCGAGCAGCTGCTCGCGGGCGCCGTCGACTGCCTGCGCCGCCACGGCGCGGAGGACGACGCCATCGACGTGTTCCGCTGCCCCGGCACCTTCGAGCTGCCCGCGCTGCTGAAGCGGGTGGCGCTCTCCGGCCGCTACGACGGCGCGGTGGCGCTCGGCGCCGTCATCCGGGGCGGCACGCCGCACTTCGAGTACGTGGCGGCGGAGGCCACCAAGGGCGTCGGCATCGTCTCCATGGAGGCGCCCTGCGCCGTGGCCATGGGCATCCTCACCTGCGACACGATGGAGCAGGCGCTGGAGCGGGCGGGGGTGAAGGCCGGCAACAAGGGCGCCGAGGCGGCGCTCGCCGCCATCGAGCAGGCGAACGTGTTCAAGGCGGCGGAGAAGGCGGGCGCGCGCGCCCGCCGTCCCGGGTAGCCGAAGGACATGGCCGCCCTGGCGAAGCGCACGAAGGCCCGGGAGCGCGCCGTCCAGGCGCTCTACCAGATCGACGTCGCCGCCACCGACCTCGACGAGGCGCTCTCGCGCTTCTGGAAGAGCTTCGAGCCGGTGGAGCGCGAGGTGATGGACCTGGCCGAGGCGCTGGTGCGCGGCGTCGCCCGGAACCGGCGCGAGATCGACGACGCCATCGAGGCGGTCTCCACCAACTGGCGCATCGACCGGATGCCGCGCGTCGACCGCAACGTGCTCCGCCTGGCCGTGCACGAGCTGCTGCACCGGCCGGACGTCCCGGTGAAGGTCGTGCTCAACGAGGCCATCGAGCTCGGCAAGAAGTTCGGCAGCGAGAGCTCGGGCGCGTTCATCAACGGGGTCCTCGACAAGCTGGCCGCGGGCCTTCCGCCTGCGCGGCGCGGGGAGAGCTGACCGGTGCCGCTCGTCCGACTGGAGACGGCCGACCTCGGCCTCGCCGCCATCGACGCGCTCGACTCCGACGCGCTGGCCGTGTTCGTCGGGCCGGAGCGGCCGCTGCAGGGCCTGGCCGGCTTCGTCGACTGGCGCGTCTGTGGCCTCCTCTCCCGCGCCATCCGCGACGGGAGCTACGCCCCCGACAGCGGCGAGGTGCTGCTGCTCCCCACCGGCGGGCGGATCAGGGTCCCGCGGCTCTTCTGCTTCGGCCTGCCTGCGCCCGCGGCCGACGCCGCCGCCTTCGCCGAGCAGGCGCGACGGCTGTGCGGGGCCATGTACCGCGCGCGCAGCGAGAGCTGGGCCACCGCCCTGCCGCCGTGGGCGGCCGGGGCCGAGGTGCCGGCGGCGCGGCTCTTCGTGGAGGCGCTCGTGCCGGTCGCCCCCCGCAAGCTGGTCGTGCTCGGCGACGCGCGCGCGCTCCACCGCGAGCTCGTCTCGGCGCGGGAGACGACCGGCGCGCTCGAGCTCGAGGTCGCGCCGCCCGTCTCGCGCGTCGAGATGCCGTCGCGCCCCGCGTCCTTGCCCCATTCCGGGGCCGTGCTACGATAACCCTGCCTTCTCGCAGCGGTTTCCGGGGAGGCGGCGACCATGGCCGACCGTCCCTCGCAGAAGGCGTTGTCCGAGTTCATCTCGGAGGCCCAGGAGACGATCGAGGCGCTCGACCGCGACCTCCTCGGCCTGGAGGAGACGCGTCACGGCCAGGAGGCCGACCCCGACCGGCTCAACGCGGTCTTCCGCGCCGCGCACTCGCTCAAGGGACTCGCCGCCATGTTCGGCGTCGAGCGCATGACCCGGCTCGCGCACGCGCTCGAGGACCGGCTCGACGACGTGCGCATGGGCCGGCGGCCCCTCGACCCGCCCACCCTCGACCTGCTCCTCGCCGCGCCCGCCCTCTTCGGCAAGATCATCGCGGAGGAGGCCGCCGGGGGCCCGCCCGCGACCGCGGCCGCGGCCGAGGACCTGGCGGCGCGCCTGCGCGGTGCCGGTCCCCAGGCGGAGGCGCCGGCCGAGGATCCCCTCGCCGCCCTCGACCTCGACCCGTCGGTGCGGGCGGTGCTCACCGAGTACGAGGAGCACCGGCTGCGCGCCAATGCGCAGAAGCCGGGCGTGCGGCTGCACCGGGTGCGCGTCGCCTTCGAGCTCTCCACCTTCGACACCGGCCTCGAGGGGCTCAAGTCGCGCCTCAAGGGGATCGGGGAGGTGGTCTCGACGCTGCCGTCGCCGGACGCCTCCGACCCGAACGCCATCGCCTTCGACGTGCTCTTCGCCACGCGGGAGGAGGCCGCCCGGGTGCGCGAGGTCGCCGGATCCGGGTCGCAGGTGATCGAGGTCGGCCGGCGCGCGGCGGCGCCTTCCGGGGCCGGGACGCGCCCGCTGCCCCCGATCCGGCCCGAGCCGAGGGACCTGCCTCACGCGCTCCCGCTCGAGCCCTCGGACCTCCCGCCGGCGACGCCGCCCCGCTCCTCGCTGCAGCGGCCGCCGGCCGACGCCACGCCCGCCGCGGCGCCGCGCGCCGCCGCCGCCGAGGCGGAGAGCTCGCTCCGCTCCGTGTCGCAGGCGGTGCGCGTCGACATCCGCAAGCTCGACCGGCTCATGAACCTGGTGGGCGAGCTCGTGCTGGTGAAGACGAGCGTGCTGCGCGTGGCGGAGCGGTTGCGCGCCGGGGACGACGCCGCCACGCTCGGCCTCGAGCTGCACCGCGAGAGCCGCAGCCTCGAGCGCAAGCTCAACGAGCTGCAGTCCGGGATCCTCGAGGTGCGGATGGTCCCCCTCGGCCAGATCTTCGACAAGCTCTCGCGCATGGTGCGCAAGCTCTCCCGCGACCTCGGCAAGCAGGTGGAGTTCGAGGTGCGGGGCGGCGAGGTCGAGCTCGACAAGCTCATCGTCGAGGAGCTGTCCGACCCGCTCATGCACCTCATCCGCAACGCCATCGACCACGCCATCGAGGCGCCCGAGGTGCGCACCCGCGCCGGCAAGCGGGCCGCCGGCCGCATCACGCTCTCCGCCGAGCAGAAGGGCAGCCACGTCCGCATCTCGGTGGCCGACGACGGGAGCGGCATCGACGAGGCGCGCGTGCGCGAGGTGGCCATGACCCGCGGGCTGGTCGCGCCCGAGGCGCTGGCCCAGCTGGCGCGCCGCGAGCTGCTCGGCCTCATCTTCCTGCCCGGGTTCTCCACGGCGCGCGAGGTGACCGCGGTCTCGGGGCGCGGCGTGGGCATGGATGTCGTGAAGAACAACATCGCCGCGCTCTCCGGCGTCATCGACCTCCACACCGACCCGGGGATGGGCACGCGCTTCGAGATCACGCTCCCGGTGACGCTGGCCATCATCCGCGCGCTGGTGGTGGCCGCGGGGGGGCGCACCTACGCGCTGCCGCTCAACGGCGTGCTCGAGATCGTGACCGTGCAGCCCTCCGAGATCCGCACCGTGGAGCTGAAGGAGGTCGTCTCGCTGCGCGGGGCGACGCTCCCGCTGGTGCGCCTCTCCCGGCTCTTCGAGGCGCCCGCCCCCGGCGCCGCCGCCCCCCCCCACGGCCCGCTGTTCGCCGTGGTGGTGGGGCTGGCGCACGACCGCCTGGCGCTGGCCGTGGAGGCGATGATCGGGCAGCAGGACATCGTGGTGAAGCCGCTCGGCAAGGCGCTGGCCGGAGTCCGCGGTATCGCCGGCGCGACGGACCTCGGGAACCGGCGCACGGTGCTCGTGCTCGACCTCGCCGCGCTCATCGAGGAGGTGGCGCGCGGGGAGGGCCTGGTCGAGGCCGCGTCCTGACGTGCCGCGCGCCGCCGCCCACGATCCGCGCGAGGAGCACGCGCCCGCCGTGCTCCTGCACTTCGGGCTCGACCGCAAGCCGTTCTCCAAGACGCCCGACCCGGCGTTCCTCTACGAGTCGCGGCGGCACGTCGAGGCGCTCGCCCGGCTCTCCTTCGCGCTCGAGGAGCGCGAGGTGGCGGTGCTGACGGGGGACGTGGGCGCGGGCAAGACCACGCTGGCGCGTGCGGTGGTCGACGCCTTCGCCGGGCGCTGCCGCTTCGCCATGGTGGTGAACCCGGCGCTCCCGCCCACCCACCTCGTGCTCGCCATCGCCGCCGCGTTCGGGCTCCCGGCGGCGCGCTCCAAGGCCGAGGCGTACGCGGCGCTCGGCGCCCACTTCGCCGAGCTCGACGCCCGCGGCGTCTTCCCGGTGGTGGTGGTGGACGAGGCCCAGCTCCTGCCGTCGCGCGCCGCCTACGACGAGCTGCGGCTGCTCGGGAACCTCTGCGCCGACGACCGCCCCCTGGTGGGCTTCCTGCTCGTCGGCCAGCCCGAGCTCCGCGATCGGCTGGCGGTCCGCGGTGGCGAGGCATTCGCGCAGCGGGTGGGGGTGGCCTACCACCTCGCCCCGCTCGATCCCGACGAGACCGGCCGGTACCTGGCCCACCGCCTGGCGGTGGCGGGGCGGACCGCGCCGCTCTTCACCGAGGACGCGGTGGCGCGCCTCCACCAGCGGGCGCGCGGCGTCCCGCGGGTGGTGAACCAGCTGGCGGCGAGTGCGCTCCTGGAGGGCTTCGTCCGCGGAACGGCGCTGGTGGAGGTGGATGTGGTCGAGGCGGCCATCGAGGAGCTGGACCGGTACCTCGGCGCCCGCGGTCGAGCAGGATAGACTCGCGGCAGGATGGACTTCCTGCGCATCCGGGAGAGGGCGAGGGAGCGCGCCGCGGCGCCGGTCGCGCCCGCGCCGGCCCCTGCGGCCGAACCGTCGCCGCCGTCGGCGCCGGCCCCCGTGCTCGTCGCGCTGCCTCCGCTGCCGCAGGCGCCCGCCCCGGCGGTGCTCCT
>DASTGH010000236.1:0-2797 GCA_035719345.1 Anaeromyxobacteraceae bacterium | reverse complement strand
TTCGCTCGTCGATCCGCAGCGCGACCTGCCGCGCCGCGCGCCAGGGTTCGGCTGGCTCATGGGCTACAAGTACGGCCCGCTCGTCCCGCGCTACTACGCGCCGTTCCTCGACGAGGTGAGCTACCCGCGCGGCCTCTACCTCGCGAACGCGGTCCTCCTCGCCGCGGCGGCGCTGCTGGTGGCGGCGCTGGCGGCCCGGGCGGCGGGGCCCGAGGCGGCGCTCGCGGCCACGGCCGCGCTGCTCTGGCCGCAGTTCGCGCGCTTCGAGCTCTTCTCGCAGGGCGTGAACGACCTGCTCCCCACCGCGCTCGCGCTCGCGGCGCTGGCGGCCGCCGCCCTGGGGCGTGGCCTCGTGGCCGGGGTCGCGCTCGGGCTGTCGCTGGCGGCGAAGCCGCTGCCGGGCGCGCTGCTCCTGGCGCTCCTCCCGGGCACGGTGCGCGCGGCGCCGCTCGCGATCGGCGTCGCGCTCGGCCTCCTCCCCTACGCACCCGACGCGCTGCGCACGCCGCGCGAGCTCGTGGCCAACCTCGTCCTCTTCAACGTGCTGCGGCCCGGCGACTCGACGGGGGCCACGTCCGGGCTCGCGCCCTGGGCCGCGCCGCTGGCGCAGGCGCTCGCGCTCGCCGCCTGCGGCGCGGTGGCGGTCGCCTACCACCGCGGGCGCCGCACCCCGCGCGACCTCGTCCTCGCCGCCGCGCTCCTCGCCACGCTCTTCCTCGCGGGCGGGAAGCTCATCCACCGCAACTACCTCCTGTGGTGGCTGCCGCTGGCGGCGGCGGCGCTGGGCGCTGCCTTCCACGCCCGGCCCCCGGCGGCGGGCGGGCCTTCGCCCGGCACTCCCCGCTGAGCGGGCACACGGCGCAGCGCGCCGGGTCGCGCCGGAGCGGGCAGGCGCCGCTCATGCCGAGGTGGCACAGGACGAAGTCGAAGCGCACCGGATCCGCCGGATCGAGCCGCCGCAGGTTCCCGGTGATCTCGGCGGCCGTGCGCCAGCTCATGTCGGAGCGGTCGGTGAGCCCGAGGTAGCGGGCCACGCGCGCGAGGTGCGTGTCGAGCGGCACGACCAGGGCCGAGGCCGGGACGCCGCGCCACGCTCCGAGGTCCACCTCGTCGGGGCCCCGCACCATCCAGCGCAGGTACAGGTTCCAGCGCTTGCAGGGGCCGGGCAGCGCCGCATCGGGCAGGAGGTGCGCGAGCCCGCGCGCGCCGCGGTCGGCGAGCTGCGCCCGCGCCGGCGGCGCCTCCCGCAGCTCCCGGCCGAAGCGGGCCAGCGCGCTGCGGAGCGGCTCGCGCTCTCCTCGCGTCTCCCGGAGGAGCGCCGCGAAGCGCGCGCCCAGGCTCCCGTGCTCTCGCCGCAGGTGGCCGACCGCCGCCGCCAGGGCGCGGAGGTCGGCGGGGCGGTTGAAGCGGTAGAGGAAGCCCTCGAAGGCGGGGTGCGGCGAACGCGCGAAGCGCTCGCAGAAGGAGGCCGGCGAGGGCCCCATCTCCGCCAGGGCGCGCTCCAGCACCGGCTTGAAGAGATCGGCCCGGCCGTAGGCGAGGGCGGCGGCGAAGAGGCCCGCCACCTCCTGGTCGGCCGGGTCGGCGTGCCGGCGCGGCAGCTCCACCGGGTCGAAGCCGAGGCGCGCGCGCTTGTCGAAGCCGCGCTCGAAGCGGTCGAGGAGCGGCCCGAGCGCGCGGGCGCGCGCCTCCGAGAGCTGGCGCGGCCGGTGCGTCAAGGGGCGCGGCCGTGCCTCGTCAGCTCCCGCGCGAGGTGCGGGAGCTCGGGCCCCACGAGCTTCTCCCACGCGAGCCGCACCGCCGCGGTGGAGCCGGGCATGGAGAAGAGGACGGCGCCGCGGTGGACGCCCGCGACCGCGCGCGACAGCATCGCCGCGGAGCCGATCTCGGCGTACGACAGCATCCGGAAGAGCTCGCCGAATCCGTCGAGGCGCTTGTCGAGGAGACCGGCGACGGCCTCGTAGGTGCGGTCGCGGGCGGTGATGCCCGTCCCGCCGTTCACCAGGACCGCCTGCGCGCCGGCGGCGAGCGCGTCGGCGACCGCGGCGCGGATGGCGTCGGGCTCGTCCTTCACCACCCGGTAGAGGACCAGCTCGTGGCCGGCCGCGGATGCGGCGGAGCGGAGGAAGGCGCCGCTCGTGTCCTCGGCCTCGCCCCGCGAGTCGGAGGCGGTGACGACGGCGACCCGGATGCTGAGGGGGGCTGCCTTCTTGTGCTCCTCGTGGCCCATGACCTCATCCTTCGGGTTCGACGGCCCTGCGGCCGCCGAACCCTCGACTCCTCCCCCCTGACCGCGAGAGCGCGGTCAGGGGTCCACCTCCACCCAGACCTTCCCGCCCTCCACCACCACCCTCTCGTACCGGCCCTGGTCCTCGCACAGCCGCGGCTGCGTCACGAGCGCGCCCGACCTCACGTCGAAGGCCATCTCGTGGCAGGGGCAGACCACCCGGGCGCCCTCGAGCCGTCCCTCCGACAGGAGGCAGCCGGCGTGGTTGCACACGTCCTCGATGGCGTGGAGCGACCCGCCCACGCGCGCCAGGAGGACGTACCGGTCCCCGGGCAGGGCGACGCCGCGCATCGCACCCTCGGCCAGGTCGTCGGCGCCGAGCGGGAGGCGCCGGCTCACGGCGCGACCCCCGGGATGGTCATGTCCCGCCGGACCTCCTCGACGCGCGCCTCCACCGCGCGCCGGTCGGCGGAGTCGGGCGCGGCGGCGAGGAAGGCGGCGTACTCCGAGGCGGCGCGCTGGCGGCGGCCCAGCGCCCAGGCCGCGTCGCCGAGGACGCGGCGCGGGAAG
>DASTGH010000235.1:0-2047 GCA_035719345.1 Anaeromyxobacteraceae bacterium | reverse complement strand
GCCAGCGCCGCGGCGGCGGCCGCGCGCAGCGCCGCCAGCCCGTCCACGCCGGGCGGATCGGGCGGCGCGACCCGCTCGGTGAGCCGGACCGCGCCGACCTGGAAGCTCCGCCGCGCGCGCGGCGCCGGTCCGTCGCCGCAGCACAGCTCGGTCGATCCGCCGCCGGGGTCGAGGACGGCGAGGCCACCCGGGCCCGCGGCGCCGAAGTCGCGCCAGGCGCTCGCCCAGACGAGGCGCGCCTCCTCGTCGCCCGAGATCACCTCCGCGGTGAGCCCGGCCCGGGCGCGCGCCGCCTCGAAGAAGTCGGCCCCGTTGCGCGCGTCGCGCGCCGCGCTGGTGGCGACGCAGGCGATGTCGCGCGCACCGAGTCGCCGCGCCTCGTCCGCGAAGCGGGCCAGGACCGCCACCGTCTCGGCGACGGCCGCCGCGTCGAGCGCGCCCGTCCGGTCGACGCCGCGCCCGAGCCGCGTGATCTCCGCCCGCTCCACCACCGGCACCCATATCCGCTCGTCCTGAGCGTAGGCCGGCCCCGCCGGCCGGAGTCGAAGGACGCGCTCCTCCGCCACGAGGAGCAGCACGGTGTTCGTGCCGACGTCGATGGTCGCGTGCCGCGTCACGGCCTCGCCTTACCTGAGAAAGGGTCCCCACGCCGGGGTGGACAGGTCCGAGCCCTCGCGCGTCACGACCACCTGCCGCTCGCCGTTCGGCGTGGCGACGACGAGCTGCGCGCGCCCGTTGCGGTCGCTCGTGAAGGCGAGGAGCCGGCCGGTCGGCGACCACGTCGGCTCCTCGTTGGTGCGGCCCTGGTCCTGGGTGACGCGCTGGATCTTGCCGCTCTCGGGCGAGACGGTGAACACGTCGAACACCTTGCGCTCGTCGCGCGCGGTGAACGCGATGAGGTCGCCGCGCGGGCTCCAGCGCGGCGTCTGGTTGTAGTTGCCCTGGAAGGTGAGGCGCCGCTGCTGCGAGCCGTCCGCGTTCATGAGGTAGAGGTGCGGGTTCCCGGCGCGGTTCGAGACGAAGCAGAGCCGCTTCCCGTCCGGCGACCAGGTGGGAGAGCCGTCGATGGCCGGGTCGGTGGTGAGCCGCCGGGCGCCGCTGCCGTCCGCGTTCACCACCCACACGTCGCTGTTGCCGTCCACCGAGGCGGTGAACGCGACCTTCGTGCCGTCGGGCGAGTAGACGCCGCCGCTCACCACCGTGCCCATGGCCACGAGCCGCTGGACGCGGCGGGTCTTGAGGTCGAGCGTCCACAGCTCGGGGCGGCCGCCCCGGTAGGCCGTGAAGAGGAGCCCGCCGCCGTCCGGGCGCCAGGCGGGGAGGAGCACGAGGTCGGGCTCGCGGTGGAGCACCTCCGAGCGCTGGCCGTCGACGTCGTAGGCGACGAGCTCGCGCCCGGAGCCGAGGTGGCGGACCGTCAGGATGCGCGTGCGGAACACGCCCGGCTCGCGCGTGTAGTACTGCACCACGTCGTCGGCGAAGTGGTGGGCGAGCTGGCGCGCGTTCGCGGTCGGGCCGCCGTACGTCTGCGACAGCACCTCGCGCCCGGCGCGCACCTCGAAGAGCCGGAACTCGGCGTTCACGTCGGCGGTCCCGCGCCGCACCTGCGCCTTGACGAGCCCGTCCGCGCCCACGTCGGCCCAGCGGCTGAACCGGATGGTCGGGGCGGTCACGCCCTCGGCCGGGTCGGCCAGGAAGCCCTTGGGGTCGAGCACGTCGAAGAGGCCGGAGAGGACGAGGTCGTTGCGCAGCACCTGCGTCAGCTCCGCCGCAGGGTCCTGCGCGCCCGCCTCGGCCCGGAACGCGGCCACGGCGACGGGCAGCGGCTGGAAGTTCGGCGAGCCGACCTCGATGTAGGTCCGCTGCGCGGACGCGGCGAGCGGCGCGAGGAGCAGGGCGAGGCTGAGGGCTCGGGTCATGGCTGTTCTGGATCCGCTCGTTCGAGTCGAGGTCGAGGTCGAGGACAGGGACGGGGCCTCACTGCGGCCGGTACACCACCCCGATCCCCTCTCGCCGGTACCGCTCACGGAGATCGGCCGGAGGGGGC
>DASTGH010000234.1:0-6471 GCA_035719345.1 Anaeromyxobacteraceae bacterium | reverse complement strand
GCCCCGGGGCGCTCCACCTCGTCGCCGGGCGCGAGCTCGTGGATCTCGACGGGGAAGGCGAGCGGATCGGTGCCGGTGAAGAGCATCACGTCGAGGAGCTTGCGGGCGGGGCGCGGTCCGTAGAGGTGCAGCGGCGCGTGCCGGTGCTGCATCGAGAGCGTGCGCAGGAACCCGATCGCGCCGAGGTAGTGATCGGCGTGGAAGTGCGTGAAGAAGATGGCGGCCACGTCGAAGCCGGTGCCGAACCGGATCATCTGCCGCTGGGTGCCCTCGCCGCAGTCGAAGAGCACGAGCTCGCCCGCGCGCCGCACCGCGAGCCCGGTGAGGTTCCGGGCCGCGGTCGGCTGGGCGGCGGAGGTGCCGAGGAAGGTGAGGCGGAGCACGGGAGCAGGATACCGGGCGTCAGGACGAAGCGGAGGTGTAATGGCCGATCGCCCGCTGCCAGACCAGGCGCGCGAAGACCGAGAAGAGCGCCGCGCCCGCCACCGCGGACAGGGCGGTGCCCGGCCCGAGCCGGCCGAGGAGCGCCATCGCCGGGAAGCTGGTCATGAGCGCGAGCGGCACGACGAACGTGAAGACCGCGCGCCATGGGCCCCGGAAGACGCTGATGGGCCAGCGGGCGGCGTCGAAGATCGACGAGAACAGGAAGGAGAGGTTGTCGACCTTCACCACGAAGAACGCGGCGGAGACGACCAGGATCCAGAGCGAGTAGAGGACGGCGGTGGCGCAGACGAGGAGCGCCAGCCCGGAGAGCACGTCGGTGACGGCAGGGGCGCGACCCATGCGGTGGAAGGCGACCGCGAAGATGGCGCAGGCGCCCGCCACGTCCACCACCCTCCACGGCTCGAACCGGGCCGTCGAGACGAGGAACTGCGCATCGGCGGGCTTGAGCAGCACGAAGTCGAGCGTCCCCTTCCGGATGTGCTCGACCACGCTGGCGAGCGACGGGTTCACCGCGCCCTCGAGCACGCCCTTCATGAGCGTGAACCAGCCCATGACCACGAGCGCCTCGTCGAAGGTCCAGCCCGCCACCGACGGCCGGTGGCCGAAGACCACGAGGACGGGGACGAGCGACCAGAAGACCCAGAAGAGCGCCAGGGCACCCTCCCCCAGGAACTCGGCGCGGTACTGGAGGGAGAGCGCGAAGGAGGCGCGCAGCTGGACGGCGAGGAGGCGGAGGTAGCGCACCGCGCGTCAACCTCCGAAGGCCGCGAAGCGGCGCAGCCCCGCGCGCCACGCCGCGGCCGCGGCCACCCCGAGCACGGCCACGAAGAGCCACTGGATGGAGAGCTCCGCCAGCGCCCGCCCGCGCGACTGCATGCCGACGAGCATCTCCACCGGGAACGCCAGCATGTAGCGGAAGGGGAGCGCGCGCGCGAGGGACGCCACCCAGCTCGGGTAGAGCTCGAGCGGCACGAGGTAGCCGGAGAAGACGCCGAACAGGCCCATCCAGATCTCGAAGATCGAGCCGGCGGACTCGATCCAGAAGGCCAGCGCGCCGACGACGGCCATGGCCAGGAAGGTGATGAGCCAGGCGCCGATCACCGTCGCCGGGAAGAGCGCGATGAGCACCGGGTCGCGGGTCACGTGGTCGCGGCCGACGGTGTAGAGCAGCGCCAGGGCGATGGGCAGCGCCATGGCCGCCCGCAGCGGCATGGCCGCCACGTTCTCGCAGGCGTAGGCGAGCAGCGGGTGCACCGGCCGGAGCAGGCGAAAGGCGAGCGTGCCCTGCCGGATCTCGAAGTTGAGCTCCCAGATGACCCACGCTCCGGTCATGAGCCGCACGACGAGCGCCGCCAGGAAGTAGGCGACGAACTCGCGCTGCCCGAAGCGGCCCACCGGCGCCTCCCGCGCCACGGCGCTCCACAGGGCCAGCATGACGAGCGGCATGTTGGTGGAGAGCAGCCAGACGAGGAACTCGGCGCGGTAGGCGACCGCCTCGGCGAGGCCCACGCGGAGGAGGGTGGGGAGCGCGCGGAGGGTGCGGAGCACGGAGGGGAGTTAACGCGGAGCGGCGAGCAGCACACGCACTGCGTCGATCTCGACGTGCCGCCCGCGCCCCGGGCCCCGCCGTCTAGCCGTACGACTCGGTCTTGATCCGGTCCGGCGGCACGTCCGCCTCCTTGAGGGCGGCGAGCGCCGCCTCGAGGAACCGCGGCTGCGGCGTCTCGCCCTTCTCCTTCGCCGCCGCGCGCTCGTACGGCCCGATGGCCGGGCCGCAGGCGTAGACGAGGCAGGCGGCGGGGTCGGGGATGAGCTCGCGCAGGAGCGCGGGGCTGACGCGGCCCTGGCGCACGTCGGGGCCGTAGCGCTGCGGGTTCTCCTCCCGCGTCAGCGTGTGCACCACGCGCAGCTGGTCGGGGTGCCGCCGGCGCAGCTCCTCGAGCTGCTGGCGGAAGATGATGTCGCCCCAGGTCTTGTTCGAGTAGACGAACGTGTGGCGGATCGAGGGCAGCAGCGCCAGCGCGTGCTTCAGGATCGAGAAGTTGGGCACGCTGCCGGAGCCGGCCACGAGGTGCACGAGGTGGTCGGTGCGTGAGGTCACGTCCGCCGGCAGCACGTACGGTCCGGTGAAGCCGATGAAGTGGAGGCGCTGCCCGCGCGGCGTGCGCTTCACGAGCATGGGCGAGAGGAGCGGCGGGTACTTCGTGCTGCCGCGGACGTAGCGCTCCTCCTTCACGGTGACCGCCACGTACTTCTCCAGCGGGGCCGAGCACATCGAGTAGGCCCGCGGCGGCTCCCGCTTTCCCTTCTGGTCCTCGAGGTACGCGGTCCACCGCTCGAGGCCCTCGAACTGGTGCGGGTCGATGGTGAGGAAGTGCCCCGGCTCGTACTCGAGCCGCTCGTTGCCGGTGAAGAAGACGAGCGTGACGGTGTCGTGCGTCTCGACGACCACGTCCGCCACCATCGCCTCCAGCTCCTTGATCTTGCGCCGCGGCGCGGCCGCGGGGCCGTTGCGGGCGGGAGCGGGAACGGGTGCCGGGCCGCTGCCGGGCGCCGCCGCGGGCGCGCCCGCGGTGGAGGCGCCGGCTTGCAACGAGGGCGCGGGGTGCTCGGTCATGCCCCCCGATCTAACGAGCCTCGAGCCACGCCGCGAACGCGTCGAACGTGAAGGGGCGGCCCAGGAAGGCCCGCACCAGCTCGGCCGCGGGGCGCTCTCCGCCGCGCTCCAGGATCTCGCGGCGATAGCGCCCGGCCGGCGCCGGCGCGAACAGGCCCTCCTCCCGGAACGGCCGGAAGAGGTCCTTCGCGATCACCAGAGACCACATATAGGTGTAGTAAACGGCCGAGTAGCCGTCGAGGTGCCCGAACGACGCGTGGAACCAGGTGCCCTCGACGTGCCGGAAGGGCGTGTACCGCTCCTGCAGCTCCGCGACGAGCTGCGTCGCGTCAAACGTGGCCGGGTCGCGCCGGTGCAGCTCCAGCGACAGGGCGGCGTAGAACATCTGCTGGCGGACGGAGAGCCCCTTCCCGTACTCGTCCGCCGCGCGCATCCGGCGGACCAGCTCGGCGGGGATGCGCTCGCCCGTCTCCACGTGCCGCGCGAAGGCGGCCAGCGCCTCGGGGTCCCAGACCCACTCCTCCAGCATCTGCGAGGGCGCCTCGACGAAGTCCCACTCCGTCGCGACCCCCGACTGCGTGGCCCAGCGGACGTGGCCGCCGAGCACGTGGTGCATGAGGTGACCGAGCTCGTGGAGGAACGTCTTCACGTCGCCGTGCTCGAGGAGCGCTGGCTCCTCGCCCGGCCGCGGGAAGTTGCAGACGAGGACGCCCTCCGGCAGCCGCTTGCCGGCGACTCCGTTCGAGAGCGTGAACTGCGCGTAGTGCTTGTACTTGCCCTCCCGCGGGTGCATGTCGAGGTAGACGCGCCCGAGCGCGCGCCCGCCGCCGGCCTCGCCATCGACCACGTCGAACGCCTCCACCTCCGGGTGCCAGACCCCGGCGTCGCCGACCGGCCGGAACGAGACGCCGAAGAGCCGGCCGACCAGCGCCAGCACGCCGTCCTTGACGCGGCGGTACTCGAAGAAGGGCCTCACCGACCGCGCGTCGAACCCGTACTCCTCCGCCTTGACCCGGTCCTGCAGGTACGCCGAGTCCCACGCGTTCACGCGCTCGGCGGCGGGGTCGTCCCGGCGCAGCCGGCCGAGGAGCTGCCCGTGGTCGCGCTCCAGGCGACCGGCGGCCGCGGCCGAGACCTTCTCGATGAGCTCGGCGGCGGCCGCGTCGCTGCCGATCATCTTGTCCTCGGTCGCGTACGCCGCCCAGCTCGGGTAGCCGAGGAGGCGCGCCAGCTCGGCGCGGCGCTGGAGGAGGCGCGAGAGGACCTCCAGGTTCCTCGGGTACGCGCGCTGCCGGTAGAGCCGCCAGAGCGCCTCGCGCGCGCGGCCCGAGCGCGCGTAGGTGACGAACGGCACGTAGTCGGTGTTGTCGGTCGTGAGCAGGACCTTCCCGTCGGGCCCGGGGGGGTGGGCGCGGCGGAAGTCCTCGGGGAGCCCGTCGAGCTCGGAGGGATCGACGCGCAGCGTCCGCACGTCGTCCTTGATGTTCCGCCCGAACTCCTGCCCGATGCGGGTGAGCTCGTCGCGCAGCTCCTTCACCCGGGCGCGGGTGGCGTCGTCGCGGTCGACGCCGGCGCGGCGGAAGTCGCGCAGCGCCTTCTCCGCGAGGTGCCGCGAGGCGGGATCGAGCCCGCCGAGGTCCACGGCGCGGAGCGCGTCGTAGAGGCGCCGGTCGAGGGACAGCTCCGTCGCGGCGGCGTCGATCTCCTGCTCCGCCTTCTCGGCCGCGTCCCGCACGCCGGGGTCGGGGTGGACGTTGCGCGCCAGGCTGGCACGCGCGCCCGCCTCGCCGAGCGCGCCGAACGCGCCATCGTAGGCGGAGAGCGCCGCCAGCGGTTCCGGCGGACGGGGCAGCGCGGCGAGCCGCTCCGCCTCGGCGCGGGCCAGCGCCACGTCGTCGCGGCAGCTGCGCAGGAGGTCGTCGGGGGTGCCCGTCAGGGCGCGGGCGGCGGGGGTGGCGGGCATGCCGAGGGGTGTAGCCGCGCGCTGCGCGGGGCGCCTTGACCGGCGTCGACCCGCGCCTGGCACGCCGACGGACAAGGCCCGTTCGCCCTGAGCGTAGCGCCCGCGCAGCGGGTGCGGAGTCGAAGGGCCCTACCGCGCCACGAACTCGAACCGCTCCTCCACGAACACGCGGACCCTCCGGCCCTGGGGGCTCCGCGCCGGGATCCAGCGGCACGCCTTCACCGCGTCCGCGAGCGCGTCGAGCGTGGGCGCGCCGCCGCCGGTGGTGTTCGCCACCACCGTGAGGTCGTCCACGCTCGCGTCGGCGGCGACCCCGAAGCGCAGCACCACCGCGCCGGGCCCGGGAGGGCGCGCCTCGGCCGGCAGCTCCGGCTCGAGGCAGCGGGGATCGGCGAGCTGCGGCGCCTGGAAGCTGGCGTCCTCCGCCAGCATCGTCGGCGCCCCGGCGCGGAGCGCGAGCGGCGGAGGGGCGGGGGCGGGCGCCGCGCTCGCCTGCTGCGGCGGCGCCGGCGGAGGGCCGGCGGGCTCCGGCGAGGGCGCGTGCGCGCACCCGAGCGCCGCCGCCAGCGCGACCGCCGCCGCCACGCGCACGCTACGCCCCGAGCAGCTTCATGAGGCGCGACTGCATCGCCTTCTTGCGCGACGGGTCCTTGCAGTTCTCGATGGCGCGGGCCCAGGCCTCGCGCGCCGACTTCTGGAACCCGAGCTTCTCGTAGACCTGCGCCAGGCACTGGTGGGAGGCGTCGACGTCGGGGCGCAGCTCGGCGGAGCGCTCGTAGGCCGCGACCGCCTCGTAGAGCATCCCCTGCTTCGAGAGCGCGTGGCCGAGGTAGTAGTGCGCCTCGGCCGACCACGGGTCCTTGATCGCGGCCTGGCGGGCCAGCTCGGCGGCCTCCGGCAGCCGCTCCGCGGAGAGCGCCTCGGCGGCCCCGCGCCACAGCTGGGCCGCCTCCTCGCGCGCGGCGCGCTCCTCGCCCGTCTCGGCCGCCACCGGCCCGACCAGCGCGACCTTGAAGACGCGCGTCAGCTCGTCGATGCGGAAGGGCTTCTCCACGAAGGCGTCGGCGCCGAACGCCACCTGGGCGTCCACGCCCACGGTGCCGCGGTAGATGGCGGAGCAGAGCACGACGCGCGTGGCGCGCAGCGACCGGTCTCCCTTGATCGTCCGGCAGACCTCGAAACCGTGCATGCCCGGCATCATCGCGTCCAGCACGACGAGGTCCGGCCGGGCCTCGCGCACCATCTCCAGCGCGGCGGTGCCGTCGGGCGCCTGCAGCACGAGGCAGCCCATGCGCGTCAGCACGGCGCCGACGAGCGTGCGCACCTCGGGATCGTCGTCGGCGACGAGGACGACCTTGCCCACCGCCATGCCCTCGATGCGGTGGGTGGCGTTCGGGTCGGCCGGCTGCGGCGGCCCCGGCGCGCGAGGCGCCGGGGGCGGGCGCGC
>DASTGH010000233.1:0-5146 GCA_035719345.1 Anaeromyxobacteraceae bacterium | reverse complement strand
TGGCGCTCGTGCCGCTCGCGCGCGACCACGGCGCGCCGTTCCCCGGCTTCGCCGACCACGCGCTCGCCACCTGCGAGCCGCTGGCGCGCTCCGCCGACCCATTCCAGCAGAGCGCCGCCGCCTCGCTCCTGCGCGAGCTGCACCGCTCCGAGCCCGCCCGCGCCCGCGCCTTCCTCGCCGAGCACGCCCCGCACCTCTCCGCCGAGGCGCTCTTCCAGGCGATGCCGCGGCGCGAGCGGGCCCGCTCCGCCGCTACCGCATCCGCTACCGCATCGCCTGCGCCGGCACCTGCTCGGTCGGCTCGCCCGGCACCGGCACCGCGCGGCGGTTCCTCGCCCAGCAGGCCTCGTCGTGCTCGAGGCAGAGGGGCTTCTCCTTCCCGTAGCTCACGGTGAAGAGCCGCTCGCTCGCGATCCCGAACCCGTGCACGTACGTCGCCGCGGCGCGCGCGCGCCGGTCGCCGAGGTGCAGGTTGTACTCGGTCGTGCCGCGCTCGTCGCAGTGGCCCTCGAAGGTGACCTTGGCTTGCGGGTCGGCGCGGAGGCAGCGCGCGAGCCGCTCCAGCGCGGGCAGGTCCGCGTCGCGCAGCACGGAGCGGTCGTAGTCGAAGTGGACGACCGGCCGGCACTCCAGAGCGTCGAGCGTGGCGGGCGCGCAGACACCGCTGCCGGTGCAGATCTCGTTCGACTCGCAGGCGGCGTCGCTCCCGCACCTGCGCGGCGGCGGAGCCGGGGTCTCGGCCACCGCGGGCACGGGGGGCGGGACCGGCGGAGTGGCCTCGACCGCGGCCGGCTGCGGCTCGGGTGCCGGCGCCGCCTCCTGCGTCTTCTGCTTGCTCGCGCACGCCAGCAGGGCGAGCGCACAGGCCATCCAGGCGAGCTTCCTCACGATCCCATCCCCCGTCGGCGCGTGTGGAACGCCCGACGCCGGCGGCGCCGACGCGAAGCCGGTGCGGATGTCGTGAAGGGTACGCCCCCGGACGCACGGTCGGCCGGGACCACGCGGGTTCGCCCGCCGGCGTGCGTCCGGACGCGCGCCGTCGTGACCGACCCGTCGCCGGTCCTACCGCTCCACGCCGCGCGGGAACGCCTGCTGCGTGATCCGCTCCAGCCCGCCCATGTACGGGCGCAGCGCCTCGGGCACGGCCACGCTCCCATCCGCCTGCTGGTACTGCTCGAAGATGGCGACCACGGTGCGGCCGATGGCCACGCCCGAGCCGTTGAGCGTGTGCGCGAGTCGCGGCTTGCCCTTCTCGTCGCGGTGGCGCAGCCGCATCCGCCGCGCCTGGAAGTCCTCGCAGTTCGACACCGACGAGATCTCGCGGAAGGTGTCCTGCCCCGGGCACCACACCTCGATGTCGTAGGTCTTCGCCGCCGAGAAGCCCATGTCCCCGGCGCAGAGCAGCACCACCCGGTGGTGCAGCCCGAGCCGGCGCAGCACCTCGCAGGCGTCGTCGAGCATCTTCTCGTGCTCGGCGTCGCTCTCCTCCGCCTTCGCGATCTTGACCAGCTCCACCTTGTGGAACTGGTGCTGGCGGATGAGCCCGCGCGTGTCCTTGCCGGCCGCGCCCGCCTCGGCGCGGAAGCAGGGCGTCCAGGCGCAGTAGGAGATGGGGAGCTGCCCCGGCTCCAGGATCTCCTCGCGGTGAAGGTTCGTGAGCGGGACCTCCGCCGTCGGGATGAGGTAGAGCGGCGGCGTCCCCGTCGTCTTGAAGAGGTCCTCCTCGAACTTGGGGAGCTGGCCGGTGCCGGTCATCGTCTCGGCCGTGACCAGGTAGGGCGGGAGGATCTCCGTGTACCCGCGCGACGTGTGCACGTCGAGGAAGAGGCTCGCCAGCGCGCGCTCCAGCCGCGCCGCCGCCCCCTTGTAGACGGTGAAGCGCGAGCCGGAGAGCTTCGCTGCCTGCGGCCACTCGAGGACCCCGAGCGCCTCGCCCAGCTCCCAGTGCGGCCTCGGCTGGAAGTCGAAGCGGGGGCGGGCGCCCCACTGGCGCACCTCGCGGTTGTCGGAGGCGTCCTTCCCGTCGGGGACGCTCTCCGCCGGCGGGTTCGGCACGAGCAGGAGGAGGCGCTCGATCTCGGCCTCGACCTGCCCGAGCAGCTCCTCCCGCGTCTTCACGTCGTCGCCCAGCCGGCGCGCCTCGGCGCGCGCCTGCTCGCCCGCCGCCTTGTCGGTGCGCATGAGCTGCCCGACGCGCGCGTTCGCGGCCGACTGCTCCTTCTTCAGCCCCTCGAGCGCGACGTTCAGCTCGCGCCGCCGCGCGGCGAGGCTCTTCACCGGATCGAGCAGGGCCGCCGTCTCGGCGCTCCGCCGGGCGAGGCGCCTCGCGAAGCTCTCCGGGTCCGCCGCCACCGCCTTGAGGTCGAGCATGGTCTTTCGGGGCCTTTCGCCGGGACCGGCCGGGATGCACACCTCGGGTCCGCGGGCCGCACACGATTATTCTTTAACCTCCGGCCGGGCAAGGGTTCTCCACAGGTGTGGCGACCCCGAAGCTCACGGCCCTGCGAGGTGCTCGAGGCCGCATGGCGGACGGGACGGACAGCCGTACGCCGCGCCCGGAGCTGCGGCTGGTGACGGGCGCGGCCGGGCGCGAGGAGCCGGGCGGTGACGCGGCGCTGGTACGCGCCTTCCTCGCCGGCGACGACGACGCGTTCGGCGAGCTGGTCCGGCGCCACGAGGCGGTCGTGCTGCGGGTGCTGACCCGCCACGCCGGGCCGGAGGACGCGCGCGATCTGGCGCAGCGCGCGTTCCTCCGGACCTTCGAGGCCGCGCGCCGCTGGCGGCGCGACGCCGACGTGCCGTTCCGCGCCTGGGTGCTGCGGGTGGCCGTGAACCTCGCCCGCAACCGCGCGCGCGACGCCCGGAAGTGGCTCCGCGCCGACGAGGACGCGGCCGCGGACGTGCCGGTGGCGGCGGTGGGGAGCCAGGCGCTCGAGGACGAGGAGCACGCCCGCGCGCTGCGCGCCGCGGTGCTGCTCCTGCCGCGCCGGCAGCGCGACGTGGTGACGCTGCGGGTGGACGCGGAGCTGTCGTTCGCGGAGATCGGACAGGTGCTGGGGATCACGGAGAACAACGCCAAGGTGCACTTTCACCACGCGTCGAAGCGGCTGCGCGAGGTGCTGCGCGAGGGAGGCGACCGATGAGCGCGTGCGCCGAGCTGGAAGGGCTGCTCGCGGAGCGGGCCTCGGGGCCCATCGCGCCGGAGGACGAGGCGAGGGTGGCGGAGCACCTCGCCGCGTGCGCGGGCTGCGCCAGGGTGTACGAGGAGTACCGGCGCGTGTTCGGGCTCGTCTCCATCGCGGATGGGCCCCTCACCCCGGCCCTCTCCCCGCTGTCGCGGGGCGAGGGGGTCCGCGAGGGCCGCGGCGAATCCATCGCTCGCTCCACGCTGCGCGCCTTCCGCCAGCGCCGGCAGCGCCGGGTCACCGCCATCGCGCTCGCGGCCGGGTTCGGCGCGGCGGCGGCCGCCGCCGCCCTGGTGCTCGCCCCCGCCTTCGTCGCCCGCGCTCCGCGGCCCGCCGCGGTGGTCGCCTCGAGCTGGGAGCCCGACGTCGACGCGGCCCTGTCCGCGTCCGGCACCAGCGACGACGTGGCCGCCCCCGCCGACGATGGGGATGGCACCGACGACGAGGTCACCGCCGCCGACGTGGCGCTGGCCGCCTACGACGACGCGACGTCCGGCTGACGGGCCGCCGCCCATCTTTCACCCAGAGAGCATGACAGGAGGACGTACATGAAGAGGCTCACCCTCACGCTCACCCTCGCGCTCGCCCTGGCGCCGGCTCTGGCGCTGGCGGCGCCGCAGCAGGGCAACGCGCCCGCCGGCGGTCCGGGCGCCCGCTCCGACGACCCGGCCGCCCAGGAGCGCGCCATGAAGCGGCTGCGCGTGGCGCGGACCGTCGGCCTCGCCGAGGCGCTCGACCTCGACGACGCCGGCGCGCTGAAGCTCCGCGACACGCTCGCCCAGTTCGACCAGCGGCGCGCGCCGCTCCGCCAGCAGCTCCGCGACGGCGGCCGCATCCTGCGCGACGCCGCGCGCGGCGACACCGCCGCCGCGGGCCAGGTGGACAGCGCGCTGCAGCGCATGCGCGACGCGCGCGTCCAGCTCCAGCAGATCCACGGCGAGATGCTGGCGCAGGTCACCCAGGGCATGGCGGCGGAGAAAAAGGCGCGCGCCGCGCTCTTCCTCTCGCGCTTCCACGAGCGCGCGCCGCACATGATGCGCGGCGGGCCGGGCGGTCCGGGCGGCATGCACCACGGGCCGGGCGGCCCCATGCGCGGGATGCGCGGCGGCGGCCCCGGTCCGGGGATGGGTCCCGACCGCCTCGCCTTCGGCCCGGGCGACGACCTCCCCGATCCGTCGCTCGACGACGACGGCCCGCTCATGGAGGAATAGCCGCCGGGATGGGTCACGCCGCCGCGCACGGGCTCGCCGTCGTCACCGGAGCGTCCTCCGGGATCGGCGCCGCCCTGGCGCGGCGGCTGGCGCACCGCGGGCAGCCGGTGCTGGCCGTGGCGCGTCGCGAGGACCGGCTCGAGGCGCTCAGCGCCGAGGGCCGGGCGCTGGCGGCGCCCATCCACGCGCTGGCGCTCGACCTCGCCGCGCGCGGCGCCCCGGAGCGGCTCCTCGAGGAGGCGCGGCGGCTGGGGGGCGCGACCTGGCTCGTGAACAACGCCGGCTTCGGGGCGTACGGGCCGGTGACCGGGCAGGATCCGGCGCGCCTCGGCGCGATGGTCCGCCTCAACTGCGAGGCGCTGGCGGTGACGACCGCGCTGTTCCTGCCCGACCTCCTCGCCGCCCGCCGCGGCGTCGTCCTGAACGTCGCCTCCGCGGCCGGGTTCCAGCCGACGCCCTACATGGCCGTGTACGGCGCCACCAAGGCCTTCGTCCTGTCGTTCTCGGAGGCGCTGCGCGAGGAGCTGGCCCGCGCGTCCGCCCGCGTCACCGTGACGGCCTTCTGCCCCGGCCCGGTCGCGACAGAGTTCGGCGAGGTGGCCGGCTACCGGGCCCGGCTGCGCGATCCGCCCGGGCGCCTCTCGGCCGACCGGGCCGCGCGCGCGGCGCTCGCGGCCGCCGACCGGGGCGCGCCCGTCGCCATCCCGGGGACGTGGAACCGCGCGGCGGTGCTCGCGTCTCGCCTCCTCC
>DASTGH010000232.1:0-11508 GCA_035719345.1 Anaeromyxobacteraceae bacterium | reverse complement strand
GACGCCGCCCGGCGCCAGGCCGAACGGCTCGCCGCCCTGCAGTCGGACGTGGCGCTCTCGAACCGCGACCAGACGCAGGCCAGCGCCGAGGGGCTGGCGCGCCAGACGGACGCGGCGCTGGCGCAGGCGCGCGCCAGCGAGGGCCAGGCGAACGCCGCCGCCGCCGCCATCCGCGCCTCGGGCGCGCAGGCGGTGGCGGCGGAGGCGAACATCAAGGCGGCGGAGGCGTCGGTCTCCCGGGCGCGCCTGCTCACCGACGAGTGCCGGCTCGTCGCCCCGCGCGACGCGGCGGTGGAGGACCTGCCCCGCGAGCCGGGCGAGCTGGTCGCGGCGGGACAGCCGCTGGCGCGCCTCGTCGACCTCTCCGACCTGAAGGCCACGTTCTACCTGCCGAACGCGGAGCTCTCCGCGGCGCGGCCCGGCGCCCGGGCGCGCGTGGTCGCCGACGCCTGGCCGGGCGAGGTCTTCGAGGGCGTGGTGCGCACCGTCGCCACCCAGGCCGAGTTCACGCCGCGCAACATCCAGACCCGCACCGACCGCGACCGGCTCGTCTACCCCATCGAGGTCCGGGTGACGAACCGCGACGGCAAGCTCCGCCCCGGGATGCCGGTGCAGGTCACGCTGGCCGCGGAGCGGGCGCGGTGAGCGCCGCGCTCGAGGCGCGCGCTCTCTCGAAGCGCTTCGGCGCGGTGACCGCGCTCGACGGGCTCTCCTTCGAGGTGGGGCGCGGCGAGCTGTTCGGGCTGGTCGGGCCGGACGGCGCCGGCAAGACCACCGCCATCCGGGCCCTGGCGGGCCTGCTCGTCCCGGACGGCGGCAGCGCCCGCGTCCTCGGCGAGGACCCGCTGCGCGGCGGCCCGGCGCTGCGCGAGCGGCTCGGGCTCATGCCGCAGCAGTTCAGCCTGTACCGCGACCTCTCGGTGGGCGAGAACCTGCGCTTCTTCGGGCGCCTCTACGCGCTCTCGCGCGCCGCCTACCGCGAGCGCGCGGAGCGGCTCCTGGCCCTGACCCGCCTCGCCCGCTTCGTCGATCGCCGCGCCGATCAGCTCTCCGGCGGCATGTACAAGAAGCTGGCGCTGGCCTGCGCGCTCCTGCACGAGCCGGAGGTGCTCGTGCTCGACGAGCCGACGAACGGCGTCGACCCGGTCTCCCGGCGCGAGCTGTGGGCCCTCCTCCACGAGTTCGTCGACGGCGGCATGACGGTGCTCGTCTCCACGCCCTACATGGACGAGGCCGCGCGCTGCAGCCGGGTGGGCCTCGTGCACCAGGGACGCCTGCTGGTGGAGGGCGCGCCGCGCGCGCTCCTGGCCGCCTTCGAGGACGAGGCCTACGAGGTGACGGGCGGCGAGCGCGACGCCGTCGACGCCGCGCTGGCGCGCCTGCCGGAGGTGCGCGCCGCCTCGCCGGCCGGCTCTCGCCTGCGGATCGACGTCGCGCGCGGCGGAGGCGGCCGGGTCGCCGCCGCGCTCTCGCCGCTCGGCGCGGCGCTCCTGCCGGCGCAGCCCGACTTCGAGGACCTGTTCCTGTCCCGGCTCGGGGCCGCCGGCGGCGCCCCGGCTCCGCCGGCGGAGGCCGAGGCGAGGGAGCGGTGAGCGAGCCCGTCATCCGAGCGCGCGAGCTCACCCGCCGCTTCGGCGCGTTCACCGCCGTCGACCGCGTCTCCTTCGAGGTCCCGGCGGGCGAGATCTTCGGCTGGCTGGGCGCGAACGGCGCCGGGAAGTCGACCACCATCCGCATGCTGTGCGGGCTGCTGGCGCCGACCTCGGGCGAGGCGACCGTCGCCGGGCACGACGTCGGGCGCGAGCCGGAGCGGGTGAAGGCCGCCATCGGCTACATGTCGCAGCGGTTCTCGCTCTACCTCGACCTGCGGGTGCGCGAGAACCTCGAGTTCTTCGGCGGCGCCTACGGCCTCTCGGGCGCGGCGCTCTCGGCGCGCGCCGACGAGGTGCTGGCGCAGACCGACCTCGGCGAGGTGGAGGACGCGGTCACCGGCGCGCTGCCGGGGGGCCTGCGCCAGCGGGTGGCGCTGGCGAACGCCATCCTGCACCGCCCGCGCATCGTCTTCCTCGACGAGCCGACCGCGGGCGTCGACCCGGTGGCGCGGCGCCGGTTCTGGCGGCTCATCCGCGACCTGGCGCGCGGCGGGACGACGGTCTTCGTCACGACGCACTACCTCGACGAGGCGGAGTACTGCCGCCGCATCGGGCTCATGGTGGACGGGCGGCTGGTGGCGCTCGACACGCCGGCGGGCCTGAAGCGCGCCTGGGTGCCGGAGCGCGTGCTGGTGGCGAACGGCCGGGGGCTCCTCGCTGCCGCGGAGGCGCTGCGGCGCGCGCCGGGCGTCGCCGCGGTCGAGCCGTTCGGGGCGGCGCTGCACCTGCGCGTCGATCCCGCGCGCTGGGACGCCGACGCGGTCCGGGGCGCGCTCGCCGCCGCCGGCGCCGCCGAGGTGCAGGTGGAGGCGGCCGAGCCCACGCTGGAGGACGTGTTCCTCGCGGCGGTGGCGAGCCCCGCCCCGGCGGCGGCCCAGGAGGGCGCGCGGTGACGACGGCCGCCGGCCGCTTCGCCTTGCGCGTCCTCGCCATCGCCGGCAAGGAGGTCCTGCACATCCAGCGCGACCCGCGCACGCTGGTGCTGGCGCTGGTCATGCCGGTCGTGATGCTCCTCCTCTTCGGCTTCGGGATCTCGTTCGACCTCGACCGCATCCCCATCGCCGTCGCCGACGGGGACCGCACGCCCGCCTCGCGGGCGCTGGTGCGCGCCTTCACCGCCTCGCGCGAGTTCGAGGCGGTCGCCGACGTGCTCCCGGACGAGGCGGAGGCGCTCTTCCGCCGCGGTGCGGTCACCGCGGCGCTGGTGGTGCGGCCGGGGTATGCCCGCGACCTCCTGCGGGGCGAGCGGGCCCGCGCGGCGCTGCTCGTCGACGGGGCCGACGCCAGCACCGCCAACCAGGTGCTGCAGAAGGCCGACGCGCTGGCGCGCGCCGAGGGCCGGCGGCTCGCGGCCGAGGCGGGCCTCGCCGGCGCGCCGCCCATCGAGGTGCGCTCCTGGACCCGCTACAACCCCGAGGCGCGCTCCGCGGTGTTCATGGTCCCGGGCCTCGCCGCCTACCTCCTGGCGCTCGGGGCGGTGCTGCTCACCGCCCTCACCGTCGCCGCCGAGTGGGAGCGCGGCTCGATGGAGCAGCTCTTCGCCTCGCCGGTGGGCCGCCTCGACGTCATCCTGGGCAAGCTCCTCCCGTACCTGGCGCTCGGGTTCGTGCAGCTCCTCCTGGTGGTGTCGGTCGGGGCGGCCGCCTTCGCCGTCCCCATCCGCGGCGACCTCGGCGTGCTCTTCCTCTTCGGGCTCGTCTTCCTCGTCGGCATGCTGGGCCAGGGGCTCCTCATCTCGGTCGTCACCAAGAACCAGCTCGTCGCCACGCAGGCCGGGACGCTCTCCTCGCTGCTCCCGTCGCTCCTCCTCTCCGGCATGCTCTTCCCCATCGAGAACATGCCGGCGCCGCTGCGCGCGCTGTCTCGCCTCATCCCGGCGCGCTACCTCGTCCACGGCCTGCGCGGCGTCCTGCTCAAGGGGAGCGGCCTCGGCCAGCTCTGGCCCGACCTCGCCGCCATGGCCGTCTTCGGCGTCGCCATCCTGGCGCTGGCCACGCGGCGCTTCCAGCGGAGGGTGGCGTGACCGCGCGCGCCGCGCCGGGCCCCCTCCGGGCGGCGCTCGTCCCGTACGCGGCCGTCGTGCGCAAGGAGGCGCGCCAGACGCTGCGCGACCGGCGCATCATGTTCATGCTCGTCGCCGCGCCGCTCATCCAGACCGTGCTCTTCGGCTTCGCGGTGGACTTCGACGTCGACCGCGTCCCGACGGCGGTGGTGGACCTCGACCGGACGGCCGCCAGCCGCGAGCAGCTCCGCCGCGTCCTCGCCGACGGGACCCTGCGCGCGGCCGCGCGGGCGCGCAGCGGCGGCGACGCCGACGCGCTCGTGGACGCGGACGCGGCGGCGGCGGCGCTCATCGTGCGGCCCGGGTTCGGCGCCGACCTGGCGGCGGGCCGGACGGCGCGGGTGCAGGTGCTGGTCGACGGATCGGACCCCACCCGCGCCCAGGCCGCCTCGAGCGCGGCGGCGCGCTACTTCGCCGGCGCCGCCGAGGAGATGGCCCGCGGCCGGGCGGCGGCGCGCGGGGCGCCCGTCCCCGCGGTGGAGGTGGTGCCGCGGGTGCTCTACAACCCGAGCCTGCGCACGGCCGTGTACGTCGTGCCGGGGATCCTGGCCATGCTGCTGGTGATCGTCACCACCATCGTCACGGCCATGGGGCTGGCGCGCGAGCGCGAGATGGGCACGCTGGAGCAGGTGCTCGTCACCCCGGTCCGGCCCTTCACGCTGCTCGCCGGCAAGATGACGCCGTTCGTGCTCATCGGCCTCCTCGACATCCTGCTCGCGCTCGTCGCCATGACCTGGATCTTCGGCGTGCCGGTGCGGGGTCCGCTCCTGGCGCTGGGGGCCGGCGCGGTGCTGTACCTCTGCTCCACGCTCGGCGTCGGGCTGCTCGTGTCCACCGCCTCGGGGACGCAGCAGCAGGCCTTCCTGGGCGGCTTCCTCTTCGTGCTGCCGGCGGCGCTGCTCTCCGGCATCCTCACGCCCATCGGCGCCATGCCGGGATGGCTGCAGTGGGCGACCACCCTGAACCCGCTCCGCTGGTTCGCCGAGGTGGTGCGGGGGGTGCTCCTGCGCGGCGCCGCCTTCCGGGAGCTGTGGCCGCAGCTCGCCGTCCTGGCGGTGTACGGCGCTGTGATCCTCGGCGTCGCCACGCTCCGGTTCCGCCGGCGCCTCGGGTAGCGGTACGATCGGGGCGTGACCGCCATCCGCGCCGCCGCCGCGCTCCTCCTCGTGCTCGGGCCCGCCGGGCGCGCCGCCGCCGGCTGCCCGGCGGAGGAGGCGCCCATCGAGCCACCCTGCGGGTTCGCGGCGCTGGAGCGGATGCGCGACACGTTCGCGGACCGGGCCGCCGCGGCCGGGGTCAAGCTGCCCTCCGCGCCGGCGCTGCGCGAGCGGGAGGAGCCGGGGCTGGGCGTGTGGAGCGCGGAGCGGGGGGAGCTCGCCGTCCCGCAGTGGAGCGCGCTCGCGCCCGAGGAGCGCCGCCTCATCGCGCGCATGGCCGGATCCGAGGCGCGCGCGCCCGAGCTCTTCGCCTGGCTGCACCGGTGGTACCTGCCGGCCTGCGGGCTGGCGCGCGCCTATGGCGCGGGGGAAACGGGGTCCAGGGCGTCGCGCGCGGCGCACGACCTCGCGGTCGCGTTCCTGCGCGACGAGCCGCACGGGCCGGAGCGCCTGGTTCGGCTCGCGGCGCTGGTCGAGGCGGCCGCGGCCCGGCTGGAGGAGACCGAGGATCCCGGCGCCCGGAGCGCCCGGGTGGAGCTGCGCCTGGCGCAGGACAGCCTCCGCCGCCGCGACGCGCTGCGCTTCGACGAGGCGCTGGCGCGCGCCCATCCCTAGGCGTGCCCGCCGCGGTCCCGGAGGAGGCGGGCGGCGCCCGGGTGCGCCGGCGCGCGCCGCGAGCGGCCGCGATCGCCGCGGGGCAAGAGCACCGAGAACGCGCTGCCCGCGCCAGGTCGCGACCGGGCCTCCACCCGTGCGCCGATGGCGGCGGCGAGATCCCTCACCACCGCCAGCCCGAGGCCGAGCCCCGGCACGAGGTCGTCCGCCGCCCGCCGTCCGCGCTGGAACGGCTCGAAGATGCGCGCCTGGTCCTCGAGCGGGATCCCCGGACCGGAGTCGGTGACGGTCACCCGGAGGTCGTCCGGCGTCGGCTCGATCGCGACCTCGACGGTCCCCGCCGGGGTGAACTTGATGGCATTGCCGATGAGGTTGCGCAGGATGATGGCGAGGAAGCGCGGATCCGCCTCCGCCCACGGCGCCTGCTCGCCGGCGCGCAGGCGCAGCTCGAGGCCCTTGTCGTCGGCCTCCGGCCGCAGCTCCTCCAGCGCGGCGCGCGCCAGCGCCGCGACGTCCACGCCCTCGCGCTGGACCTGCAGCCGGCCGCTCGCGATCTGGGCCTGGTGCAGCAGCGCCTCGATGAGGGCGGCGAGGCGCGCCGTGGAAAGGTTCATCCGGCCCACGATCTCGCGCTGGCGATCGGAGAGCGGGTCGTCCTGGGACCGCGCCAGCCGGCGCAGCTGGAAGAGCATGGCGGTGAGCGGCGTCCGCAGCTCGTGCGAGACGAGCCGCAGGAAGCGCGTCTTGACGGCGTTCGCCTCCTCCGCCTGCTCGCGCGCCGCGCCGGTGGCCTGGAGCGCCGCCTCCAGCTCGCGCTTGCGCGAGGCCACCTCGCGCGCCAGCGCCACCAGGTCGTGCGCCTGGGTGGCCGCCTCGCGCTGCAGGAGCTCGCGCGCCCGCTTCACGGCGACGAGGTTCGACACCCGCGCCCGGACCTCCTGCGCGGCGAACGGCTTCATGAGCCAGTCCTGCGCGCCCTGCCGCAGGAGCTCGACGCGCAGCGCGTCGTCCGCCCGGGCGCTGAGGACGAGCACGGGCACGCCCGCGAGCCGCGGGTCCGCCCTCATCGCGCGCACCAGCTCGTCGCCGCCCATGCGCGGCATCATGAGGTCGGTCACGACCGCGTCCGGGGTGCGGGCCCGCGCTGCGTCGAGGCCCGCCTGCCCGTCCGCGGCGGTGGCGACGTCGAACTCCTCCGAGAGCACCTCCGCGACGAAGTGGCTCATGTCGGGGTGGTCCTCGACCACCAGCACGAGCGCTCGCGTCCCGTCGCCGCCGGCGAGCGCCGGCGCCGCCTGCGGCCGCAGCTCCTCCACCACCGCCGCGGCGTAGTCGTCGACGGGGGCGGTCTCGGCGGCGCGCACCGCGTCCGCGGAGGGCGCCTGCGGCGGGAACTCCGCGCGGAAGAGCGCGCCGCCCTCGGGGGCGTCGCCCACCGCGATGCGGCCCCCGTGCAGCTCGACGAACTCCTTGACGATGGCGAGCCCGAGGCCGGTGCCGCCGGAGCGGCGCGCCGCGTCCCCGTCGAGCTGGGCGAACCGCACGAACACGGCGTCCCTCTCCGCCGGCGGGATCCCCGGGCCGCTGTCGGCGACCTCCAGCTCGAAGCCGCCGGCGCCGTCCGCGCCGCGCGGACGCAGCGAGCAGCGGATGCGGCCGCGCGCCGGCGTGAACTTGAAGGCGTTCGATAGCAGGTTGAAGAGGACGCGCTGGAGCTTCGGGGCGTCGACCGCCCTCGCCAGCGCCGGCGGGACCTCGACCGCGAGGGCGACCCCCCGCTCGGCGGCGAGGGCCTCGAAGTGCGACGCGACCAGCTTCACCAGCGCGGCGACGTCGGTCCGGGCCGCCTCGACCGCGGCCTTCCCTGCCTCCAGCCGCGCGACGTCGAGCAGGTCGTTCACGTGCTTCACGAGCGTGCGCGCGTTCCGCGCGATGACCTCCACGCTCCGTCGCGGCCCGTCGGGCAGGTCGCCCGAGGCGAGGAGCTGGCCGACGGGGCCCAGGATGAGCGCGAGGGGCGTCCGCAGCTCGTGGCTCACGTTCGCGAAGAACCGGGTCTTGAGCTGCTCGAGCTCCTTCGCCTTCTCGTAGGCGACGCGCAGCTCGCCCATCGCGGCCTCGAGCTGCACGTGGAGGCGGGCCCGCTCGTCCTCGGCCTGGCGGCGCTCGGTGACGTCGCGGATGGTGGTGATGGCGAGGAGCCCGTCCTCGGTCTCGAGCGGGCTCAGGCTGATCTCGGCCGGGAACTCGGTGCCGTCCTTGCGCAGCCCGGAGAGCTCGAGCCGGCCGAATCCCATGGGCCGGGCGCGCGGCCCGGCGAAGTAGGCGGCGCGGTGGCCGGGGTGGGCGGCGCGGAAGCGCTGCGGGATGAGCGCCTCGACGAGCTGCCCGAGCAGCTCCTCGCGGGAGTAGCCGAAGAGCTTCTCCGCCTGCGCGTTCACGAGCGTGATGCGTCCGCGCCGGTCCGCGATGACCATGGCGTCGGGGGCGGCCTCGAGGACTCCGCGCACCTTCGATTCCACCTTCCTGCGGGCGGTCACGTCGCGGATGGCGGTGATGGCGAGCATCCCGTCCTCGGTCTCGACCGGGCTGAGGCTGATCTCGGCCGGGAACTCGCTGCCGTCCTTGCGCCGCCCGAACAGCTCGAGGTGGCCGCCCATGGGCCGGGTGCGCGGGTCGACGAAGTACCGGTGACGGTGGTGCGGGTGCGTGCCCCGGAACCGCTCCGGGATGAGGATCTCGATGGTCGCGCCCTCGAGCTCCTGCGCCGGGTAGCCGAAGAGCCGCTCCGCCTCGCCGTTGACGAGGACGATTCGCCCGATCCGATCGGTCACGACCATCGCGTCGGGCGCGGCGTCGAGGACCGCCTTGAAGCGCGATGCGCTGGCCGCTGGGTCCGTGGAGCTCGTTGGGCAGGACCTCCGCTCGGAGAGCCCTTGCGTGTGTGGAACCCCGGCGGACCGCGCCAAGCCCTCTCGGGGGGGCCGACCGGGCCGACGGACGCCGTCCCGGTCCGCGGATCGCCCTGCGTGAGGGCTGCGCTCCGCCGCCGCGCGGGGCAGGAGCAAGGCATGGAGCTCCACGAGAAGAACTGCGTCCCCTGCCGGGGCGGAGTGCCCCCGCTCCCGCCGGAGGAGGTCGCGAAGCTGCTCGGTCGCGTCGAGGGGTGGGAGGCGCCCCGGAACCATCACCTGGCGAAGACCTTCCGGTTTCCCGACTTCAAGGCGGCGCTCCATTTCGTCGACCGCGTCGGCGCCATGGCGGAGGAGCAGAATCACCATCCGGACCTGCACCTGTCCTGGGGCAAGGCCACCGTCGAGATCTGGACGCACAAGATCGACGGGCTGACGGAGAGCGACTTCGTCTTCGCCGCGAAGTGCGATCGGCTGGCCCGGACGCCGGGCGGGTGACGCGCGGCGCGGCCGCTAGAAGACGAGGCGCTCGCTGCGGAAGAGCCGGAACGTCACCGCCACCGCGGCGGCCGCCCAGGCGCCGGTGGCCGCCGCGGCGCCGGCTGCGAAGGCGGCGGGCGCAGCCTCGCCCCGGAGGAGCCGCGCGATGACGAGCTGCTCGGAGAGCGTGGGCACGACGGCCATCCACGGGCGGAGCGCGAGCGGGAGGAAGCTCAGCGCCATGCCCGGCAGCACCGGCACCAGCATGAGCAGCGAGAGCGCTCCCTGCGCCGCCTTGAAGGTGCGCGCCCGGCTGGCGACGGCGACCTGGAGCGCGCTCACGAAGACGAGCAGCGGCAGCGCGGTGGCGAAGACGGCGAGGAGGACGCCCGGCTCCAGCCGGAGCGGCAGGCCGGCGCGGTCGCCCGTGACGAGGAGCGGGACGAGGCCGAAGCCGACGAGCGTCTCCGCCAGCGCCGCCGCGGCGAACAGAGCGGTGGCGCCGATCTTGGCCGCGGCCAGGCACCAGCGCGGGACCGGATACACGAGGAGCGGCTCGAGCGCCTGCCGCTCGCGCTCGCCGGCGGTGCCGTCGACGGCGATCGACATGCCGCCCACGAACAGCGCCAGGACGACGAAGTAGGGGAGCATGCCGAGGACGAGCGCGGCCCGGCTCTGCGCGGTCGACACGTCCACGTCCAGGACCGCGACCGCCTCCGCCAGCGAAGGGTGGACGCCGCGCGCGAGCAGCCGCTGCACGCCGATCTGCCGCCCCCAGGCCTCGAGCAGGCGGCGGGCGCGCGCCGCGGGCGCGTGCGAGGCCTGGCGGGAGGCGTCGTGCACGAGCTCGACCGGGGCCGGCCGCCCGGCGGCGAGGCGCTCGGCGTAGTCGGGCCCGATGCGGAGCACGACGTCGCGCTCGCCCGAGCGCACCGCGGCCACCGGGTCCGCCGGAGCGGGCACCACGACCGCCCCGGCGCCGGCGAGGAAGGCGACGAGCCGCGGCGCGCGCTCGGCGCCCTCCACGGCCAGCGTCAGCGGGCGGTCGTCGGCGAGGCCCACCTGCCGCTCCAGGAGCGCCAGCGTCATGGCGAGCGCCAGCGGCCCGAGCAGCGGGAAGAGGACCGCCATGAGGACGGCGCGGCGATCGCGGAGCGCGTCGAGGAGCTCCTTCCCCAGCGCCACCCGGAGGAGCCGGAGGCTCATCCCAGCCCCTCCTCCGTGCCGAGGACCGCGACGAACGCGTCCTCGAGCGTGGCGCGGCCGGTGGCGGCCATGAGCGCGGCGGGCGTGCCGCCGGCGACGACGCGCCCGCGCGCCACCACCACCACCTCGTCGCAGACGGCGGCGACCTCCTGCATGACGTGCGACGAGAGCAGCACGCAGCGCCCCTCGTCGCGCAGCCGCCGCAGGAGCGAGCGCACCGCGCGGATGCCGGCGACGTCGAGGCCGCTCGTCGGCTCGTCGAGCACCACGTTGGGCGGGTCGTGCACCAGCGCGCGCGCCAGCGCGACGCGCAGCCGCTGGCCCTGCGAGAACCCCTCGGTGCGGCGGTCGAGGAACGCGCCCAGCTCCAGGAGCCGGGCGAGCGCGTCGATGCGCGCCTCGAGCGCCCGGCCGCCGAGGCCGTGCAGCCGCCCGGCGAAGGCCAGGTGCTCGCGCGCGGTGAGGCGCGGGGAGAGGCCGTGCGCGTGCGGCAGGACGCCCAGGCGCCGCTGCGCCGCCTCGCGCTCGCGGCCCACGTCGCGCCCGTCCACCGCGGCGCGGCCCGCGTCGGGCGCGAGCACGCCGTAGGCGACGCGCAGCGCGGTCGTCTTGCCCGCGCCGTTCGGGCCGAGGAGCCCGGTGATGCGGCCGTCCGGCACGGCGAAGGAGACGCCTTCCAGCGCGCGCACTGCCCCGAAGCGCTTCTCGACGCCGGCGAGCTCGATCACGGCCCGGGCCCGAGGAGGTCGAGGAAGGGCGGGGCAGGGCGGGTGCGCTCGACGCAGGCGGTGTCGAGGCCCTCGGCGCTCCCGGCCGCGACGAAGCGGGCGGCGAGGCGCGGGAGGCAGCCGCGGTAGAGCGTGCCGTGCCCGCCGCCGGGCAGGACGAGGTGGCGGGCGTGCGGGAGGTCGCGCGCCGCCAGCTCGGCCCATGCCGGGGGGGTCACGGGGTCCGCCTCGCCGGAGAGGAGCAGCGCCGGGACGTCGGAGCGCACCGGCGCGCGTTGCGTCGGATCGGGGCGGGCGTGCGGCCAGACGCGGCACACCGCCTCCAGGCCGCGCCGGACGTCGGCGCCGAGCTCGCCCGCGGCGCCGGCGGGCTCCGCGGCCGGCGGCCCGTAGAACGGGACGTCCTCGGCGCAGAGCACGGACCACTGCAGCGGGCGGGAGAGCGCGGCGTCGACGTCGCCCGCCACCGCCAACGCCTGCGCCGCCAGGGGAGCCAGCGCGCCGGCCGCGGCGCGGTCGAGGAGGACCGGGAGGAGCGCCGCCGTCTCGGGCGCGTACGAGAGCAGGAAGACGGCGCGCCGGAGCTGCGCCGGGCCGAGCGCCACGGCGCGGGGGACCCCGGTGAGCGGGTCGGGCAGCTCGACGCGGGCGGGCGCGCGGGCGAGGCGGGCGGTGAGCGCGGCGAGGCGCCCGGGC
>DASTGH010000231.1:0-6754 GCA_035719345.1 Anaeromyxobacteraceae bacterium | reverse complement strand
GGGCCGCCTCGCTGGCCCACCCGGGGTGGACCCTCACCTGGAACGACCTGCCCGGCGCCGCGCGCGGGGCAGGTCGCCCAGGCGTCACTTCTTCACGACGTCGATGAGCTCCACCTCGAAGACCAGCGTCGCGCCGCCCGGGATCGTCGGCGGGCGGCCCTCGTCGCCGTAGGCGATGGAGGAGGGGCAGACGAGCTTCGCCTTGCCGCCGACCTTCATCTTGCCGACGCCTTCCGTCCAGCACTTGATGACCTGGTTGAGCGGGAACTCGGCCGGCTGGCCGCGCTTGTACGACGAGTCGAACTCGGTCCCGTCGGTGAGCGTGCCCTTGTAGTGCACCTTGACCGTGTCGGTCTCCTTCGGCTGGCCGCCCTTGCCCTCGCTGATGGGAACGTAGACGAGGCCGGACGGGCTCGTCTGCGCGCCCTTCTCCTTGGCCGCCTTGTCCGTGAACTCCTTCGCCTTGGCCTTGTTCTTGTCGGCGGCGACCTTCATGCGCGACTGCGCCAGCTGGTTGATCTTCTGCTGGTACGCCTGCGGGTCGACGGCGGGCTTCTTGCCCGGCGCCATCGCGTCCGTCAGGCCCTTCTTGACGTGCTCGAACTCGGCGGGCGTGAGGTTGAAGACCTCGAGCTGCTTCGCGATGACGACGCCGATGGCGTAGAGCGTCTTGTCGTCGTCGGTCTTCGGCTCCTGGGCGCCGGCGGCCGTCGTGACCAGTGCGGTCAGCGCCGCGATGGCTAGCGTCTGCATGGTGTCCTCCCTCGTCGTCGGGTCCGCCGTGCGCACGCGCGCCGGTCAGGGTGCCGCGGAACGCGCCATCATGCGCGTGCTCCGCCGCACCCGCAACCCGAAAGCCGCCGCCCGCGAGCGCGGCGGCCGCTCACTCCTCGAGCGTCGAGACGTCGCCCTCCGGCAGCCCCTGCGCGCGCGCCTTGAGCACGCGGCGCATGATCTTGCCGGAGCGCGTCTTGGGGAGGACGTCGACGAAGTTGACCTTCTCCGGTCGCACGATGGGGCCGAGGTGGGTGGCGACGTGCGACTTCACCTCGTCCTCCAGTTCGGGGCTCGCCTTGTAGCCCTGGCGCAGGAGGCAGTAGCAGTGGATGGCCTGGCCCTTCACCTCGTGCGGCAGGCCGATGACGGCGGCCTCGGCGACCGCCGGGTGCGAGACGAGCGCGCTCTCCACCTCGGCCGTGCCGAGGCGGTAGCCGGACACCTTGATGACGTCGTCGGTCCGCCCGATGACCCAGAAGTACCCGTCCTTGTCGCGCTTGGCCGAGTCGCCGGCCTGGTACTTCCCCGGGTACTTGGTCCAGTACTGCTTCACCATCCGTTCAGGGTCCTTGAAGATGGTGGTCATCATTGCCGGCCACGGCTTCTTCAGGACGAGGAAGCCCTCCTCGCCGTCCGCCACCGGCTTGCCGTGGTCGTCGAGGATCTCCGCCTCCTGCCCGAAGAACGGGCGCGAGCCGGAGCCGGGCTTGAGCGGCACGACCGGGGTGGGCGTGATCATGAACATGCCCGTCTCGGTCTGCCACCAGGTGTCCATGATCGGGCAGCGGCCCTTGCCGATGACGCGGTGGTACCACTTCCATGCCTCCGGGTTGATGGGCTCGCCCACCGAGCCGAGCAGCCGCAGCGTGGAGAGGTCGTGGCGGTTCGGCCAGCTCTCGCCGAAGCGCATGAGCCCGCGGATGGCGGTGGGCGCGGTGTAGAGGATGGTGATGCCGTACTTCTCGACGAGCGACCACCATCGGTTCGGATACGGGTAGGTGGGCGCCCCCTCGTACATGAACGTGGTCGCGCCGCAGAGGAGCGGGCCGTAGACGATGTAGCTGTGGCCGGTCACCCAGCCCGGATCGGCTGCGCACCAGTAGCGGTCCTCGTCCTTCACGTCGAAGACGTACTTGAGCGTGGAGTAGATGCCGACCATGTAGCCGGCGTGCCCGTGGATGATGCCCTTCGGCTTCCCGGTGGTGCCCGAGGTGTAGAGGATGTAGAGCGGGTCGTGGGCGTCCATCACCTCGGTCGGGCAGTGCCCGGTGGCGAGGGGGAGCTTCATGAGGTCGTGGTACCAGTAGTCGCGCCCCGCCTCCATCTTGACCTCGTGGCCGGTGCGCTGCACCACGATGACGGTCTCGACGCTGGGTGAGCGGCGCACGGCGTCGTCCACGATCCGCTTCAGCTCCACCACCTTGCCGTTCATGAAGCCGCCGTCGGCGGTGATGACGACGCGCGACTCGGAGTCCTCGATCCGGCCCTGCAGCGCGTCGACGCTGAACCCGCCGTAGACGACGGAGTGGATGGCGCCGAGCTTCGCCGTCGCCAGCATGGCGATGACGATCTCGGGGATGCGCGGCATGTAGATGGTGACGCGGTCGCCCTTCTTCACGCCCATGGCCTTGAGGACGTTGGCGAACTTGGAGACGTCGCGGTTCAGCGCGAAGTAGGAGTAGGTCCGGACGGCGCCGTTCTCGCCCACCCACACCAGCGAGAGCTTGTTCTTGCGCCAGGTCTTCTGGTGCCGGTCGAGGCAGTTGTGGACGATGTTGGTCTGCGCGCCCGCGAACCACCGGTAGAACGGCTTGTTCGAGTCGTCGAGGACCCGGTCCCACTTCTTGTACCACTCGAGCTCGGAGGCCTCGGCGGCCCAGAAGCCCTCCAGGTCGTCGGCAGCGCGGCGCGCCAGCGCGTCCCAGTCCTTCACGCGTGCGTTCGCGATGGTGTCGGCCGAGGCGTAGAAGACTTCGCCCTCGAGGGCGGGGCGCTTCTCGGGCATGGCGGCTCCGTGCTCCTTGGCGGGTGGACCCATCGGTCTAGGGGGTCGGCGTCCGGAGTGTCAACGGCCGCTTCGGCACCGGATGGGGGCTCGCATGGACGGCTGGTGAACGCCGCGCCCACGGCGCAGCGCGGCGGGCGTCCTCGCGCTCCGGGGAAAGGGCGGTTATCCTCGCCTCGCCTTGCTCCGCCCGCGCCCCCTCCGACCCGGCGACGTCGTCCGCGTGGTCGCTCCCTCGGGGCCGGTCGACCCTGCCGCGCTGGAGCGGGGGATCGAGGTCCTGCGGCGCGAGCTCGGGCTCGAGGTCCGCGTCCGGCCGGACGTCGCTGCGCGGCGCGGGTACCTGGCAGGCGACGACGCCCGGCGCCTGGCGGAGTGGCGAGAGGCGGTGGCCGACCCCGACGCCCGCGCCATCTTCTGCGCCCGCGGCGGGTACGGCGCGATGCGGATCCTGGGGGAGGTCGATCCCGCGCCGCTCGTCGCCTCGCCGCGCTGGCTCGTCGGCTTCTCGGACGTCACCGCGCTCCACGCGGTCCTGAACCGCGCCGGGCTCGTCACCGTGCACGGGCCGCTCGTGACGACGCTCGCGTCCGCGACCCCCGAGGCGAGGGCGCACCTGCGGGCGCTCCTCTTCGGGGCCGGCGTCGCGAGCGCGCCGGGCGCCCCGTGCCCGGGCGCCGGTGTCCTCGGGACGGGCGTGATCCGCCCGGGCCGGGCCACCGGGACCCTGCTCGGCGGCTCGCTCACGCTCCTCGCGCACCTCTGTGGAACGCCGTGGGCCCCCCGCTTCGACGGCGCGATCCTGTTCTTCGAGGACGTGGACGAGAAGCCGTACCGGCTCGACCGCTACCTCACCCAGCTCCGCCTGGCCGGCGCCCTCGATGGCGTGCGCGGGGTCTGCGTGGGACAGCTCACCGCCTGCGACCCGGGCGCGCCCGACGAGCACGGCAGCGGGGCCGTCGTCCGGGCTGCGGAGGTCGTGCGCGACTTCGTCCGCGCGCTCGGCGTACCCGCCCTGGAGGGCCTCCCCGCCGGGCACGAGCGGGCGAACTTCGCGCTGCCGCTCGGCGCGGTGGCGTCGCTCGTCGCCCCGGCGCCGGGCGAGGACGGGTCGCCCCGGCTCCTCTTCGAGGCCGAGGCCGTCGCGTGACGGGCCCGGCGCTGCGCGGCGTTGGAGAGACGCTCGAGGCGGGACGGCGCGAGGGGGTGGCGCCCGGGCTGGCCGCATGCGTCCGCGTCCGCGGCGAGGTGGCTCACCGCTCCTGGCACGGCGACGCGCAGGTGATGCCGGCGCGCCGACCGCTCACCGAGCGCGACCTGTTCGACGTGGCCTCGCTCACGAAGGTGATGGCCACGGGATCGCTGGCGGCGCTGCTCGTCGCCGGGGGGGCGATCGAGCTCGACGCACCGGCGCGGCGCTGGCTCCCGGGGCTGCCGGACGACAAGGCGGCCATCACGGTGCGCCAGCTCCTCGCGCACGCGAGCGGGTTGCCCGCGTGGCGGGACCTCGCCGCGCGCGGCGGCGGCCGCGGCGCGGGGGTGGCCGCCGCGATGACCGAGCCGCTCGAGGCGGCGCCGGGCGCGCGCGCCGCCTACTCCGACCTCGGCTTCGTCCTCATGGGCGCGCTGCTCGAGGCGGTCGCCGGAGCGCCGCTCGACGCGCAGTTCGCGGCGCGCGTGGCCGGGCCGCTCGGGCTCGCGGACACCGCCTTCGCCGGCGGGGTCGGGCCGGGGCGGAGCTTCGCGGCCGCGCGCCGCACGCCGGCGCGCGGCGTCATCTGCGGCCAGGTCGACGACGACAACGCCTTCGCCATGGGGGGCGTCGCCGGCCACGCGGGCCTGTTCTCCACCGCGCCCGACGTGGCCGCGCTCGGCCAGGCCTGGATCGACGCGCTCGCCGGCCGCTCGGCCTGGCTCCCGGCCGGGGTCGCGGCCCGGTTCGCGGCGCGCGATGCGGCCCCGGGCTCCTCGCGCGCGCTCGCCTGGGACACCCCGGAGCGCGGCGGGCCGAGCACGTTCGGGACGCGCCTCGGCCGCGGAGCGAGGGGCGCCATCGGCCACCTCGGGTTCACCGGCTGCTCGCTGTGGGTGGACCTCGACCGCGAGGTCGTGTGCGCGCTGCTCACGAACCACGTCCACCCCGACGGCGCCGACAGGTCGAGGATCAACGCGTTCCGGGCGCGGTTCCACGACGCGGTGGCGGAAGCGGTCGGGGTCTAGCGAAGGGGCGAAGGATCGAGCGTGAACTACGACGGCGTGAAGCGCATCCACCTCATCGGCGTCGCCGGCACCGGCATGGGATCGTTCGCCGGCATGCTGAAGGCCGCCGGGTACGAGGTCACCGGCTCCGACGAGAACGTCTACCCGCCGATGTCGACGCAGCTCGCGAAGTGGGGCATCGAGGTCATGACCCCCTACGCGCCGGCGAACCTCGACCGGGCCCGGCCCGACCTGGTGGTGGTCGGCAACGTGGTGCGCGCGGTGAACCCCGAGGCCACCGCCATGCGGGAGCGCGGCCTCGCGCACGTCTCCTTCCCGCAGGCGCTCGGCGACCTGTTCATCGCGCCGCGCCACGGCGTGGTGGTCGTCGGCACCCACGGCAAGACCACCACCACCGCGCTCTTCGGCGCGCTCCTCCACGGCGCCGGCCGCGATCCCTCGTTCCTCGTCGGCGGCGTCACGCGCGACTTCGACTCCAACTTCCGCCTGGGGAAGGGCCCGCACTTCGTGGTCGAGGGCGACGAGTACGACACCGCCTACTTCGACAAGGGTCCCAAGTTCCTCCACTACCATCCGCGCACCGCCATCTTCACGAGCTGCGAGCTCGACCACGCGGACATCTACCGGGACGAGTCGCACTACGAGAGCGCCTTCGAGCGCTTCGCCGACATCCTGCCCGCGGACGGTTTCCTCGCGGCCTGCGCCGCCTACCCGAGCGTCCTGCGTATCGCCGGCCGGGCGCGCTGCGCGGTGGAGACGTATGCGGTGGGGCGCCCGGCGGACTGGGAGGCGCGCGCGCTCGAGCTCAGGCCGGACGGCGCGCACTTCGACCTCGTGCGCGGCGGCCGGACGCTGGTGCGGGCGCGGCTCGCGGTGGGGGGCGCCCACAACGTCGAGAACGCGCTCGGGGTGGCTGCGGCGGCGACCCGGCTCGGGCTCTCGCCCGAGGAGATCGCGGCCGGTCTCGCCGCCTTCCGGGGCGTGAAGCGGCGGCAGGAGGTGCGCGGGGTGGCGGCCGGCGTGACCGTGCTCGACGACTTCGCGCACCACCCGACCGCGGTGGCGAAGACGCTCGAGGCGGTGCGCGGCAGCTACCCCGGCGCGCGCATCCTGGCGTGCTTCGAGCCGCGTTCCAACACGAGCCGCCGGAACCTGCACCAGCGGGAGTACGTGGCGGCATGGCCCGAGGCGGCCGAGGTCTGGATCCTGACGCCGGCGCCGACCGACCGCGTCCCCGAGAGCGAGCGGCTCGACGTGGCGCGCCTGGCCAGGGAGATCTCGGAGCGCGGCACGCCGGCGCACGCGGCGGCGACCGTCGAGGAGATCGTCGGCCAGGTCGCGGCGGCTGCGCGCCCGGGCGACGTGGTGCTGGCGATGTCGAACGGGGCGTTCGGGGGGATCTGGGACAAGCTGCTCGCGGCGATGGGGGGAAAGGCGTAGGGCACACGACCCCGATCTCGAACTCGACCTCGAACGCGACCCCGAGGTCGACCTCGACCTCGACCTCGCCCCGACCTCGACCTCGACCTCGCCCCCGACCTCGACCTCGACCTCGCCCCCGACCTCGAACTCGAACTCGACCTCGAACTCGGTCCCGACCTCGACCGATTCGATCGCGAGCAACGCTAGGCCACGCTGCGCATGGCCGTCGCGCTTGCATCGGGCATCCGCGTCGATGGGCGACCGGCGAGCGGCGCGCGGAAGCCTCCGTCATGGGCGCTTCCTGGGCCTGGGCAGGAGGAAGCGCCCATG
>DASTGH010000230.1:0-4342 GCA_035719345.1 Anaeromyxobacteraceae bacterium | reverse complement strand
GGCGAGCGTGCGGGCGAACCGGACCGCGGCGACGGCGCCCAGCGCCAGCCACGGCGCGACGACCGCCAGGCGCCGCCCCGCGGCGGCGAGGCGGCCCCCCGGCTCGCCCGGGCGCGGGAAGACGGCGCCGACGAGCACGTAGGCCGCCGGGAGCGTGAGCACGACGAGCTTCGAGCCGATGCCGAGCGCGAGGGCGAGCGTCGCCCCGAGCCAGGCGAGGAGGCCGGCGCGGGTGCGGCCGCGCTCCTCGGCGCGCAGCAGGAGCAGCAGGCCCGCGAGGTAGAAGAGCGACGCCAGGACCTCGGCGCGCTGGCTCACGTAGGTCACCGCCTGGGTCTGCAGCGGGTGCAGCGCGAAGACGCCCGCCGCGACCAGCGCCACGGCGCGGGGCGATCGGTGACCGGCCCGCTCCAGGACGCGGCGCGCCAGGGCCCAGGCGAGGACGACGGTGACGAGGTGCAGCGCCAGGCTGGTGAGGTGGTACGGGAGCGGGTCGAGGCCGCCGACGGCGCGGTCGAGCGCGAAGGTGAGCTCGACCACCACCCGATCGCCGGCGAGGAGGCGGCGGGGCGTCGAGGCGAGGAGCGCCCAGGGCGACAGGAGCGCGTCGTTCTCGGCGACGGTGTGGAAATCGTCGAACTGCAGCGCGCCGCGGAGCGCGACGGCGTAGGCGAGGACGCAGAGCACGAGCGGGACGGCCAGCGCGGGGAGCGGCCGGAGCCGCTCCTCCCAGCTCTTCGCGGGCTCGGGCCGGCGGGACATGGGGACGCGTCGCTCCTGACCGCCGCGAGGCCGGCGGTCGCCCTCTGCGGGGGCAACGGTAGCACGTGGCCCGCCGTCCATGTCGGGGTGCGATCATCCCGACTCGAGCGGCCGGGGCGGCGCCTCCCATGATGCCCGCCGCGTCGACGAGAGGACCGCGCGCAGCAGGTCCCGGAGCTCGCGGGCGCCGAACGGCTTGCAGAGCACGAGGTGGCGGCCGTCGGCAGGGCGCGGCGTCCAGGTCAGCAGCACGCGCGGCACGTGGTCTGCGATGCCCTCCAGTCGCTCGAACCAGTGCTCGCCCGCGGTCTCCTCGTCGACCAGCACGACGTCCGGGTGGGGCCCGCGCGTCATCGCGTCCAGGGCGCCCCCGACGGTGCGGACGCAGTGCACGTCGTGCTCGTCGAGGGCGAGCAGCTGCGTGATCGCGCGCAGCAGGTAGTCGTCGCGGTGGACGATGAGGATCGTCGCGCGCACACCGTGCCTTCGTGTTGCGGGCCGCCCTCGAGCCCTCGAGGGCCGCGCGTTCGCGGGCGCGAGGCGCGGACGCGACGCCGCACCGGGTGGGTGGCCGTGGGTGGTTCCGCGAGCCGCGCCGGTGACGGAACCGCTCACTCCGCCCGCGACGCGAACCTCCGTCGCGCGCGCGGCGCGGCAAGTCCTCCGGCGGGGGGGACTCGCGGGGCGATCGATCGCGACTCGAGCGTCGACGCCACCGGGCAGGGCCCTCAGTGGCAGGTTCCTGAAGAGCAGGTGAGACCCGGTTCACATTGCACGGGGTTGATGAAGTCCCCGATGCAAGGGTCACCGCTCTTCCCCAGTGACCGGCACTCGCGAAGGAAAGCCGTCCCCAGGCCGTACCGACACGCGAGCCCAGCGACGCAGTCGCTCGAGAAGAAGCACCCGTCGCCCCAGCGCGGGCGCGTGCCGCAGTTCCCGGTATCGGCGGGATCCCCGGCAGTGCCCGGGAAGACGAGGCAGGTCAGGCCGTTGGGACAGGACCCGGTGTTCCTCAGTGGAGCGGTGTGACAGACGGTCCCGATTCCATCTGGTTGACATGCGCCGGATGCGCACCCCAGTCCGACTCCGCAACCGCTCTCCTCGCGCCCTTCCGGATCGACCCCGATGACGCAGGCGGCACCCGTCCCCAGCGTCGGGGCACACGAGCAATTCGCCTCCGATGCCGAGCACGGCCCGATTCCATTGCCCGACACGCAATACGAATCGCGACCGCATGGAGCGTCGTTCTGGCACGTACCGCCAGCACGGGCCACGCAAAGGCTCGTGCTGGCGTCGCAGATCCCCTTCGACGGATCGCACGGATGGGTGGCGTCGGCGCCGCACTGCTCGCCTGGTTGCGGGAGCGAGGGCGAGGTGCCGGAGCCACAGGCGAGCACCGCTGCGAGCAGCGCAACCCACGAGCACGACGCGAGTGGCCTCATGCCGCCCCCCCGGGTGGGCCATGTTACCACGGGGCGAATCCGACGCGCCCGGGATCGATGACGGGATGTCGCGGCAATCCCGCGACGGGCGTCACGTGTGCGGCGGGAGCCGGGCGCTGGCCCGCGGTACCGGGGACACCTCGCGGCACCCGAGGTGCTCGCAGAGGAGGAACCTCGCCCTGCGGGCCCCGCGGCGGAACGCGGCGAGGCACACGCCCTGGCCGGCGAGCAGCATCGCTCCGCCGAGGAGGAGGATGGCGCCGTTCGCCTCGGGCTCGGCGCCGGCCGGCGCTGCACCCCAGCCGAGCGCGATCCGGAGGCCGCCCACGAGGAAGAGCACCGCCAGCACCGACCACAGCGCCGTGAACCCGCCGAGCACGAGCGGTGGGCGGATCCGGAGCCGCACCTCGCTGCCCGCGCCCGCCGGCGCGATCTTCCCCTCGATGACGGGTCTCGCCCACGGTCCGTCCGGCCGTCGGCGCCGCCGCCCGGGGGTGAACATGAGCGTGAATTCCCGGTCGCGGACGGTCCCCTGGAAAGGCTCCCGCGGCGCGTCGAGCCAGCGGCGCCGCGGCGAGACGGCGGCGCGGAGGCTCGTCGCGACGCGCTCCGGCGGGTCCTCGCTGCGCAGGGTCGAGCGGTCGAAGGGGACGAGGCGCACGCGCCACGGTAGCACCGCCTCGAGGTGCGCAGGTGGCTACCCGGCGCAGCCGAGGTCCTGCCACGTGGAGTCCGAGCCCGGCTCCGTGAGCGTCGGCGATACGGTGCGCCAGCGATGGTTCTGATGCACGCACTCGTAACCGATGGGATGCCACTTCTCGCGCGGGGCGCTCCACGTGTCGGTGGCCTGTGGGCACGGAACCGGATCCGGCCCGCCGCACGCGGCGAGCGCGAGCAATGCGACGAGGACGAAGCGCATGGAATCCCCCGCGCCGGGGTGAGGAGAGCCACGGCAGCGCCGTGCTCGACGGATGGTACGCAATCCGTAGCACCTGCAGTCCCGCGACAAGACGCCGCATCACCCGGACGCAGGGTGCTTGCCGCGCGCGGCCGTGGCTGATCGCCCGCAGGCGAGCGCGGCGCCTGGACGCGCGTGATTCCAGCAGATGCCGACTCGCATGACGTCGCGGCTCGGGCGACGTCGGCGCGGTCGGCCTCCTCCGCTCGGGCGAACTCCTTGTGGTGACCGCGCGTCGGAGTCGCGATCCCGGAGGCGCACGGGACCGCCACCGTTCACGCTGATCCCAGGATCAGCATTCTCACCCGTCAGGGCACGCGGGGCGACTCGCCGCCGCCGCGATGTCCCGTGACCTGGTGTGACGACCCGCTACGGCAGCACGGTCTCGCCGTACATCAGGTACCGGTCCACGCCGCGCGCCGCGCGGCGGCCCTCGTGGATGGCCCACACCACCAGCGACTGGCCGCGCGAGCAGTCGCCGGCGGCGAAGACGCCCGGGACGCTCGTCATCTTGTCGGCGTCGGTGACGATGTTGCCGCGCTCGTCGAGCTTGAGGCCCAGCTCCGCCGGCAGGCCCCGCTCCGGCCCGAGGAAGCCGAGCGCGAGCAGCACCAGATCGGCGGGCAGCGTCCGGACCGTTCCCTCGATCTCCCGCGGCCCGAGCGGCTTCCCGTTCTCGCCGCGGAGCCACTCGATGGAGCAGAGCTCGAGGGCCGTCACCGGGCCGCCCTCCTCGCCCACGAAGCGCTTCGTCTGCACGGCGTACTCGCGCGGATCCGACCCCCAGAGCGCCTTCGCCTCCTCCTGGCCGTAGTCCAGCTTGTAGACCTTGGGCCACTGCGGCCAGGGGTTGTCGGCCGCGCGCTCGTCGGGCGGGCGCGGCATGATCTCGAGCTGCACCACGCTCTTCGCGCCGTGGCGGATGGCCGTGCCGACGCAGTCGGTGCCGGTGTCGCCGCCGCCGATGACGATGACGTGCGTCCCCTTCGCGTCGATGTACGTCCCGTCCTTGTGGTTCGAGTCGAGGAGCGACTTCGTGTTGACGTGCAGGAACTCCATCGCCAGGTGGATGCCGGACAGCCCGCGGCCCTCGATCTTGAGGTCGCGGGCGGCCGTCGCGCCGGTCGTGATCACCGCGGCGTCGAAGTCGCTGGTGAGCCGCGAGGCGGGGAAGTCCTTC
>DASTGH010000229.1:0-17925 GCA_035719345.1 Anaeromyxobacteraceae bacterium | reverse complement strand
TCTGGTCCGACCTCCGGAAGGAGGTGCTCAAGAGCTATGAGCGCAGCGCCCAAACGTAAAACGCCGATGCTCGTCTGGCAGCTCTTGCTGGCCATTGTTCTGCTGAGTGCCTGGCAGAGCCCGCGGCGGCGGTGGCCCAGGCGGCGCCCGAGAACGCGGCCGCGGCGCACGGCGGCGGCGAGCGGGCCGAGGTGAAGATCGGCCCGACGCTGAACTTCCGCGAGCTGCGCGATCAGGTCGTGCTGGAGAAGACCGGGATCGCCGAGCACCTCAAGAACCAGAAGGTGTGGGGCTTCGCCCTGCTGGCGCTCATCGGCGTGTTCCTGTTCGTGGGCGCGATGGGCAAGAGCGCGCAGGTGCCGCTCTACGTCTGGCTGCCCGACGCCATGGCCGGCCCGACGCCGGTGTCCGCCCTCATCCACGCCGCCACCATGGTCACGGCCGGCGTCTACATGGTGGCGCGGCTCAACTTCCTCTTCGCGCTCTCGCCCTCGGCCATGGCCTGGGTGGCGTTCATCGGCGCGCTCACCGCCGTGTTCGCCGCCTCCATCGGCTTCTTCCAGTACGACATCAAGAAGGTCCTCGCCTACTCCACCGTCTCCCAGCTCGGCTTCATGTTCATCGGGGTGGGCGTGGGCGCGTACTGGGCCGGCGTCTACCACCTCCTCACCCACGCCTTCTTCAAGGCCTGCCTCTTCCTCGGCTCGGGCTCCGTCATCCTCGGCTGCCACCACGAGCAGGACATGCGGAGGATGGGCGGCCTCAAGAAGCACATGCCCATCACGCGCTGGACGTATCTCCTCGCGTGCATCGCCATCGCCGGCTTCCCGGTGGCGAACGGCTTCTACTCGAAGGACGAGATCCTGTGGAAGGCGTTCACGAGCGAGCACCTCATGCTCTTCGGCTCGCCCACGCCCTGGCTCGGCCCGGCCATCTACCTCGCCGGCATCCTGGCCGCGACCGGGACGAGCTTCTACATGTTCCGCTCCTACTTCATGACCTTCACCGGGTCGTACCGCGGCACGGGCGGCCACGGCCACGAGCACGGCGAGGACCCGCACGCCTCGGTGGCGGCGCCGCACCACACCAGCCCGCACGGCCACCACGACGCGCACCCCGAGCCCGATCCGGCGCCCGCGCACGGCCACGGCCACGGCGTGCCGCACCAGGTGGTGGTGCACGGGGCCCACTCGCACGACACCGCGTCCGTGCACGGGCACGGCGGGCACGGGCACACGCCGCACGAGTCGCCCTGGACCATCACCGCGGTGCTCTCGGTGCTGGCGATCGGCTCGGTGGCGACGCTCTTCCTGGGCCTGCCCCAGCTCTGGACGCACCGGCCGCCCGCGCTGGAGCACTGGCTCGAGCCCGTGCGCACCGCCGAGGTGACGTTCGCCGAGAAGCCGCACTGGATGGAGTGGCTCTTCCAGGGCATCGGCGTCGGCGCCGGCGCGGTCGGCCTCTTCTTCGCCTGGCTGCTGTACGCCGAGGGGAAGAGCGAGGTGCCGGCGCGCCTCAAGGCCCGGTTCGAGGCAGCGTGGACGGTCGTCTACAACAAGTACTACGTCGACGAGCTGTACGACTTCATCGTGGTGCAGCCGTCCATGGCCTGGTCGCGCTTCCTGTCCTTCCTCGACGGCCACCTCATCGACTGGCTCGTCAACGCGGTCGGCGCGGTGACGAAGGCGTTCGCCGCGGTGGACGGCGCCATCGACAAGTACGTGGTCGACGGCGCGGTGAACGCCATCGCCAACGCCACCATCGAGGGCGGCCGAGGCCTGCGCCGCATCCAGACCGGCCGCATCCAGACCTACCTCTACGGCGCGCTGGCCGGCGGCCTGGCCGTCATCCTCCTCAACTTCCTCGTGCACTGAGACGAAGGAGCCTCACGATCATGTTCGGTCCCGAGAACATCCTTTCCTGGGCCACCTTCGCCCCGCTGGCGGGTGCGGTGGTCATCGTCGTCCTGGCAGCGCTCCGCTACGCGCTGCAGATGGAGAAGCGCACGCTCGACCAGGCGTCACGCGCGGTCGCGCTCTTCACCAGCGGGCTCTCCCTCGTCGCCGCCGTGCTGGCGTGGATGTGGTACGACCCGCACGCACCCGGCATGCTCGTCGCCGGCAAGGCGACCGGCGTCCAGCTCGTGCAGAAGGTCGTCTGGATCAAGGCCTTCAACGTCGAGTACTTCGTCGGCGTCGACGGCCTGTCGATCTCGATGGTGCTGCTCTCCGGTCTCGTCTCCTTCGTCGCGACCATCGCGTCGATGCCCTGGTGGTCGGGCGCGAAGGACGCGGAACTCGCGGGCATGGTCGAGGCGCACGGGGACGGGCACGGCCACGGCGCCGCCCACGGGCACGGTGGCCACGGCGGCGGGCACGCCAAGCACTTCTCGGTGCGGATGGTGCCGGGCTACATGGTCATGCTGCTGCTGCTGCAGACCGGCATGATGGGGACGTTCGCCTCCCTCGACATGTTCCTCTTCTACGTGTTCTGGGAGGTCATGCTCCTGCCGATGTACTTCCTCATCGGCGTGTGGGGCGGGCCGCGCAAGGAGTACGCGGCCATCAAGTTCTTCCTCTACACGCTCGCCGGCTCGGTGCTGATGCTGCTCGCCATCATCGGCGTGTACTACAGCTCCTCCGGCGCGATGCTGGCCGACGGCTCCGGCACGCAGCACACCTTCAACCTCCTCGAGCTGGCGGCGCAGGGACAGGCGGGCCGCTTCGCGATGGCCGCGCCCATCCTCGGCTTCGAGTTCTCCAAGATCGTCTTCGTCGCCTTCTTCATCGGGTTCGCCATCAAGATCCCGATGTTCCCGTTCCACACCTGGTTGCCGGACGCGCACGTCGAGGCGCCGACGCCCATCTCCGTCATCCTGGCGGGCGTCCTCCTCAAGATGGGCATCTACGGCATCCTCCGCTTCAACTTCGCGCTGCTCCCCGACGCGACGCGCTGGGCGGCGAACGCCATGGCCGTCTTCGGCGTCATCAACATCGTCTATGCCGCGTTCGTCTGCCTGGCGCAGAAGGACCTGAAGAAGCTCATCGCCTACTCCTCCGTCTCGCACATGGGCTTCTCGCTGCTCGGGATGGCGGCCCTCACGCCCACGGCCATCTCCGGCGCGGTGCTGAACCTCTTCACCCACGGCATCATCAGCCCGATGCTGTTCCTCATCGTCGGCGTCATCTACGACCGCGCCCACCACCGCGAGATCGAGCGCTTCGGCGGGCTGGCGCAGGAGCTGCCCGAGTACACCGCCATCATGGGCCTCGCCTTCTTCGCCTCGCTCGGCCTGCCCGGCCTGGCCGGCTTCCCCTCCGAGTTCATGGTCTTCTCGGGCGCGTTCCCGGTCTTCATGACCTACGTCATCATCTCGGCGACGAGCGTCATCATCACCGCGGCGTACTACCTGTACGCCATCCACCGCATGTTCCTGGGCAAGCTCAACGAGGCGTACCGCGGCTTCCCCGACCTCAACTGGCGCGAGCGCTTCACGCTCTACCCGCTGGGCGCGATCGCCATCGTCCTCGGCTTCTACCCGCAGGCGATCCTGGGGTCGATCAACACGACCCTGCACGCGCTCGCCCAGACCATCCGGCTGTAGGGACCCATGGACCAGCTCATCGCGGACAACCTGCGGAGCGTCGGCCTGTTCCGGGCGGAGCTCACGCTCACGTTCGGCGCGGTCGCCGTCTTCCTGCTCGACCTGGTGTGGAGGCGCTCGCCGGCGCGGCGCGCCTGGCTCACCGCCGCGGCGGTGGCGGTGCTGGGGCTGGCGGCCGCCTTCGTGGCGGCGCAGCCGGCGGAGGGCGGGCTCCTCTTCAACCGGATGATCGCGAGCGACGCCTTCGCCACGTTCTTCAAGTGGCTCTTCCTGGCGGCGGGCGTGCTCACGGTGCTCATCGTGGCGCAGGGAGAGGACTTCCCCTCGCCTCGGCTGGGCGAGTTCTACGGCCTCCTCCTCTGCGTCGTGCTCGGCATGTTCCTCATGGCGAGCGCGACGAACCTGCTCATGGTGTACCTCTCCATCGAGCTCGTCTCGATGGTGAGCTACGTGCTCGCCGGCCTGCGCCGCCGCGACCGGAAGGCCGCGGAGGCGTCCCTCAAGTACGTCATCTACGGCTCGGTGGCTTCGGGCGTGATGCTGTTCGGGATGAGCTACCTGTACGGCCTGCTCGGCACCGCCGACCTGTACGAGATCGGCGTGAAGCTGGCGCAGCTGCCGGTGGCCAGCGGCGCGGCGGGCACGGCCGCGACGAAGCTGGCGCTGGTGGTGGCGGTCGTCTTCGTCTCGGCCGGGGTCGGCTACAAGATCGCGGCGGTGCCGTGGCACATGTGGTGCCCGGACGTGTATGAGGGCGCGCCGACGTCGTTCACCGCCTTCCTCTCGGTCGGGCCCAAGGCGGCCGGCTTCGCGCTGGCCCTGCGGCTCTTCGGGGTGGCGCTGGCCGGTCCCCCCGGCGCGGGCGGCCTCTCCGAGGCGGTGGCCGGGATTCCCTGGCCGGCCGTGGTCGGCGTCCTCGCCGCCGTCACCATGACTCTGGGAAACTTCACCGCGCTCGCCCAGACGAATCTGAAGAGGCTCCTGGCGTACTCGTCGATCTCCCACGCCGGGTACACGCTCATGGGCCTGGCGGTGGCATCGGCCCTCGGCATGCAGAGCGTGATGATCTACATGCTCATCTACCTGGTGATGAACCTCGGGGCCTTCCTCGTGGTCATCGTGGTGACCGAGGCGACCGGGTCGGAGAGCATCTTCGAGTACCGCGGGCTGGCGCGCCGGCATCCGCTCGCGGCGGTGACGTTCGCCATCTTCCTCTTCTCGCTCACGGGGTTGCCGCCGTTCGCGGGGTTCACGGGGAAGTGGTACCTGTTCTACGCCGTCTTCGAGCGCGCCATGGCGCCGGGCGGGTTCTGGTACGGGGCCCTGGCGCTCGTGGCGGCGCTCAACACCGCGGTGTCGCTCTACTACTACGCGCGCGTGATCCGGGCGATGTTCCTCGAGGCGCCGTACACCGACTCGCCCATCGAGCCGCGCGTCGGCTACCAGGTGCTCCTCGGCGCGTTCTCGGCTGCGGTCCTGCTGTTCGGCGTCTGGTGGACTCCCATCGTCGACTGGTCGCAGCGCTCCCTCACCCTCTTCCGCGGCTGAACGACCCAGAGTCCTTTTCGCGGACCCTCGCGTCCGCGAAAAGGATGGGCCGGAGGGCGGCGCCACGGCAAGCAGGCGAATTCACGGCTCGTAGGTCCCGGCACGTCTCCGGCAGAGGCGCGCTGGGATGACCATGCCGCGACAGGTGTTGCCGGGCGCGACCTACCTCGTCACCCGGCGATGCGCGCAGCGTCAGTTCCTGCTGCGACCGTGCGACGACACGAACGGGATCTTCTGGTACGTCCTCGCCATCGCGGCGCAGCGTTTCGGAGTCCTGGTGCACGCGTTCTGCGTGCTCTCGAACCACGTTCACCTCGTCGTGAGTGATCCGGACGCGCGCCTGCCAGCGTTCGAGCAGCTCCTCGATGCGCTCGTCGCGCGAGCAGTCAATGCCCTCCACGGACGCTGTGAATCGTTCTGGGCACCGGGCAGCTTCAGCGCCGTCGCGCTCCTCACGCCCGATGACGTCGTGGAGAAGGTCGCGTACGTACTTGCGAACCCGGTGGCGGCTGGCCTCGTGGAGCGGGGGCGAGACTGGCCGGGCCTGTGGTCGGGTCTCGAGCATGTCGGCAGCAGTCTGGGCCCGATACCGAAGCCGCGGTTCTTTCGAATCGGCGGGCCGTTGCCCGACGAGGTGTCGCTGGACCTCCGAATCCCGCCGGGGTTCGCGTCGGCTGACGAGTTCAGGCATCGCGCCGCGGCCGCGCTGTCCCGACGGGAAGGAAAGGCAGTCCTGGCGATGCGCGATGCTGGTCGTTCGTTCCTGGGCGTCCAGGCTGCTCTCCGTCAGAGCCCCACGGCCACGCCTTCTTCCGAGGGCTCCCGCGGCGGCTTGCGCCCTCGCTTCGCCTCTCGCGACAAGTGGAAGCGGGTCGAAGCGATCAACCGAGCGCGCGAGTTCATCGCTCGTTACCGCCGGGCGTGGGCCGCCTTCGCCGCGGGAAGGCGCGACATGACGTTCCCCGCAGGCACGTACTGGATGCGCATCATGTTCCAGGTGCGGTGCACGACCATCGGCACCGCGCGCCCCGCTCCCGCGCCGGCGTGAGCGGAGTCGCCGGCGCTCGACCCCGTCACGTTCGGACGATCGGCGGTCCATCTCCCGGCTCTGTCGACGATCCGGCGCGAGGTCGGGCCGACCGCCACCCGAGCCACCAACCGCCGAACGCCATCGCGGCCGAGACGAGCACCGGCGCCAGCGCCAGCACGCCGAAGCCCCAGCCCACGGGAGGGCCCAGGACGCGAAGGTCCGGGGGCCCCGTCACCTCGAGGCCGTACGCCTCCTTCACCCGGGCAGCGCTGACGCGTTCGTCGAGGAACAGACCCTCGAGCCGCGCTGTCTCGCACTTCTCTGGGTCTTTCAGCTGCGTCACGAAGGGGTATGCGCCGGCGGCGTCCGTCGCGATCGCGACGTGCACACCTCGCGCACTCTTCACGGACTCGCACCGGACCTTCGCGTCCGTGAGTCGTACCCACTTCCGCGCGGGGGCGTCAGCGACCGAGGTCGGGATGGGCGCCGCTCCGGCGGTCGCCGCGGTGCGGACGGCCCAGATCAGCCCCGGCCCGAAGATGGAGACCCCACCCACGCCCGCGACGAGCAGCACCATGCCCAGGATTCGGCGGCCCATGTCACGCCTGGTCGCGGCGAGACTCCAGCTCGCCGAGCTCCTCCGCAGTCATGGTGACCATCCCCAGGCGCCGCCCCGGGGCGACCTCGGGCCCGTGGAAATCGGAACCCGCAGTGGGCACCAGGTCCAGCTCTCGCGCGATCTTCGCGTATTTCTCGCGGACCGAAGGGTTCTGGTCTGGATGGTACGTCTCGACGCCCACGAGCCCCATCCCCTTCATGCGCTCGAGGTCGTAGCGCTCCACTTTCGACACACCCGGGTGCGCGACGGTGGCCGTCCCCCCGGCGCCGCGCACGAGGCCGATCGCGTCACCTGGCGAGAGGCGAAACCGGCCGACGTACGCCGGCCGACCCTCGCCCAGGAACCTGTCGAACGCCTCCTTCACGGTGGCGACAACCCCTCGTTCCACGAGCGCTCGCGCCACGTGCGGACGACCCAGAGTCTTCCCGCCACTGAACTTCTCGATGTCCTCGGGCGCAACGGCGACGCCGAGCGCCGCCAGCTTCTGGATGACCTCGCCCATCCGGATACGCCGTTTCTCCGCGAGAAGATCCTCGAATTGCCGGAGGGCCTCGCTGTCCGGGTCGACGAAGTGCCCGAGCAGGTGGATTTCTCGCTTCGCGTCCAGCTGCACCGACAGCTCGACGCCGCCGACGAAGCGCATGCCCAGCGACTGCGCCGCCGCCGCTCCGACCCGGAGTTGTGCGACCGAGTCATGGTCGGTGAGCGCCCAGACCGCCACCCCGGCGGCAGCCGCCTGCTCGGCGACGCGCTCGGCGGGAAACTGCCCGTCCGACGCAGTCGAATGCGAGTGCAGGTCGATCGCTCCTGGGCCTGACATGGGAATACCCCTTCCTGTATCATGGATTCATCAGGTCCACAGGCCCAGCAGGGGCCGTTTCGAGCGAGCGCATGCAGCACGTCCTTCGCATCTCCCGGAAGATCGACTACGGCCTGCGAGCCATGATCTATCTCGCGTCGATCGCACCGGACGCGATCGTCCCGTTTCGCGAAATCGCGCGGCAGATGATGGTCCCCGAGGACTTCCTGGCGAAGATCCTGAAGACGCTCGTGGATCAGGGGCTCGTCCGCTCGACGCGGGGCCCGCACGGCGGCTACGCACTCGCCAAACCCGCCGCGGACATCAGCTTTCTCGACGTGATCGAGGGCGTCGAAGGACCGGTCGCGATCAACGTCTGTCTCGACGGCGACGACCCGTGCAGCAAGGCCGAGGCGTGCACCATGGTCGACGTGTGGCGCCAGGGGCAGGAGAAGATGCTCGAGGTCTATCGCCAGGCGAAGCTCTCGGATCTCGCCCTCAAGCCCGACGCCCAGGGGCAGGTCGGATTCGTCCAGCTGCTCGGACCCCAGGCGCAGAAGCCGGCCTGAGGGCGGCACGTCACGGCGCGACGTCGTGCACCTTGAGCCGGTAATTCCGCACGAACGGCTCGAGGTCGACCAAGAACTCTGGGTCGCGCGGCAGGCTGCGCGTGCGGCGGACGTCGTCGCCGGCGTAAGCCTTGATCGCGTCGAGCGATTCCCAGTACGAGATCACCTGGAACTCGACGAGATCGGCGCCGGCGGGCCCGTCGTCGAGCCTCATGACCTCGTACCCGAGGTTGCCGGGGATGCTCCGGAACTTCGTGACGGAGCCGGTGAGGTAGCGCTCGTACTCGTCCGCCTTGTCCCGGCGCGTCTTTCCGTGCCAGGTGCGCGCGATCACGGTCGACCCCGGCCGGGCGGCCGCAGCGGCCAGTCCTGACGACGCCGCGCGCGCCGTCCCCGCCCCTTCCGCCGCTCGACCCAGAGTCGTCAGTCGAGGACCGAGAGTCGTGGCGAGCAGAGTCGTCAGTCGAGGACCGAGAGTCGTGGCGAGCAGGGCGGCGAGGACGAAGGGAACGGCGACGGCGGCGCGGGGCGAGGTCACGGCGACCCTCCTCTCCGGAGAACGGACGGCCGTCAGCATGTGCCCGCGCCCCCGGCGTCACAACCTCGCTTCAGGACGGGAATCGATCGGGATCGCCGGCGCGCGCCGCCGTTGACGATGCGGGAGCATCGCCGCTAACGTGCGCGCCCGCCATGGCTCCCAAGTCCGCCCAGCAGCTGAAGAAGGCTTACCTGCGCCGCCCGCCCGTCGAGCCGATGAGGCTCAAGCCCGGCATGACCGTCGAGGAGCTCGTCGGCGTCTACCGCAAGGCCGGGGCCTTCAACGGCGGCCGCCTGGCCGAGGCCTGCGATCTCTTCGGGCGCATGATCGACTCCGGCGCGACCATCGCGCTCACCGTCACCGGCGCGATGACGCCCGCCGGCATGGGCGGCGCCATCCAGGCGATGATCGAGGCCGGCTTCGTCGACCTCGTCATCTCCACCGGCGCGAACATCTACCACGACCTTCACTTTGCGTTGAAGCTGCCAGTGGTGCAGGGCCACTTCCAGGTCGACGACAAGGAGCTGTACCGGGCCGGCATCGAGCGCATCTACGACATCTTCATCACCGAGGACTCGCTCCTCGACACCGACGCCTTCGTGCGCGAGGCCCTGGAGAAGGCGCCGCCCCACCTGCGCGGGCACATCTCCACGCCGCGGCTGCACCACTACCTCGGCCAGCTCGTCCGCCAGCAGGCGCCGCTCCCGGAGAAGAGCTTCGTCGCCACCGCCGCCGAATACGACGTCCCCATCTTCACCTCCTCGCCCGGCGACTCGTCCATCGGCATGAACGTCGCCGCCATGAAGCTGCGCGGCGGCGAGACGACCGTCGATCCCGACCTCGACGTCCTCGAGTCGACCGCCATCGTCTACGACGCGAAGGTGAACGGCGTCGTCATCCTGGGCGGCGGCTCGCCCAAGAACTTCTATCTCCAGACGCAGCCGACGCTGTGGCAGATCCTCGACCTGAACCGCGGCGGGCACGAGTTCGTCCTGCAGATCTCGACCGACTCGCCGCAGTGGGGCGGCCTCTCCGGCGCCACGCCCTCGGAGGCCATCTCCTGGGGCAAGGTGCAGGCGGAGATGCTGAAGAACCACGTCGTGCTCTACTCCGACTCCACCGTCGGCGCGCCGCTCGTCTTCGCCTACGCGCTCTCCACCCGCAAGAAGCGCAAGCCGAAGCGCCTCTTCAGGCGCCTGCCCGATCTCTACGAGGCGCTGCGCAAGGCACACCTCCGCAAGCACCCCGGGTCCGGCGCCATGCCCGAGGTGAAGGCGTCCGCCAAGACGCACACCGTCGGGCCGGGCCGCGCGCTGCCCCGGCGCTGAGCGGCGTGCCGCGCAGGGCCAGCCCGCTACATTCCCGGTCATGGCGTTCGATCCCTCCGCCGCGGCGCTCCCCGGCTCCGGCGTCTTCGGCCTCCCGCACGGCGAGGCCGACGCGGCCGTGGTGCTCGTCCCGGTGCCCTTCGAGGCGACGACCTCGTACGGAGGGGGCGCGGCGCGCGGCCCGGAGGCGGTGCTGGCGGCGAGCCGACAGGTCGACCTCCACGACGTGGAGACGGGCCGCCCGTACCAGGCCGGCATCCACATGCTGCCCATTCCCGGGCGGATCCTGACGCTCGACGCCCGCGCCCGTGCCGACGCCGCGCCGGTGATCGAGGCGGGCGGCGTGGGGAACGGTGGGCCCGATCTCGCCGAGGCCGCGGCGCGCGTGAACGCCGCCTCGGCCGAGGTGAACGCGTGGGTCGAGGCCGAGGTGTCGCGCCTCCTCGCCGGCGGCAAGCGCGTGGGCCTGGTCGGCGGCGATCACTCGGTGGCCTTCGGGAGCATCGCCGCTCACGCACGGCGCTTCCCGGGCATGGGCGTGCTCCACCTCGACGCGCACGCCGACCTGCGCCGTGCGTACGAGGGCTTCGAGCACAGCCATGCCTCGATCCTGTTCAACGTGATGGAGCGGGTGCCGGGCGTGGCGCGCCTGGTGCAGGTCGGCCTGCGCGACGTCTCGGACGAGGAGATGGCGTACGTGGAGGCGTCGCGCGGGCGGATCGTCGCCCACCACGACGCGCTGCTCGCCGCGGCCCGCTTCGACGGCGAGAGCTGGGGCGCGCAGGTCAGGCGCCTCCTCGAGCCGCTCCCGCGCGACGTCTACCTCACCTTCGACGTCGACGGCCTCGACCCGACGCTCTGTCCTCACACCGGGACGCCGGTGCCGGGCGGGCTCACGTTCCAGGAGGCGTGCGCGCTCGTCGCCGGCGTCGTGAAGAGCGGCCGGCGCATCGCGGGGCTCGACCTGGTGGAGGTGGCACCGGGGCCGGACGGCGACGAATGGGACGGCAACGTGGGAGCGCGGCTGCTCTACAAGATGATCGGCTGGATGCTGAAGTCGGGATAGCGAGATCGCCGGCCCGTCCTCTCACGATCCGCGTCCCCCTACCGCTTCCCCGCGCGCTCCTCCACCGGGTGCGCCCTGCGCCCCTCCCCGAACGCCGGCCACTCCCGCGCCAGGGCCGCGAGCTCGCTGCCGCGCGGGTCCACCCTCAGGCGCCCGACGCCGAGCGGCTTCCCCCACGAGGCCAACGCCGAGAGGCCGACCCACACCACCAGCGCCGCCTGCGCCGTGCCGAGCAGCGCGCCGAGCCCGCGGTTTGCGCCCCCGGCCGCTCCGCCGCGCGGCGTGGCCACCCGCACCATGGCCCGGGCCACGAGCGTCGCGGCGAACGCGCACCCGGCGAAGGCGAGCATGCTGGCGACGGGGTGCGCGGCGAACGCCGGGAGCCGGCCGGCCAGGAGCGGGACGAGCGCCGGGGCGACGGCGCGCGCGCCCACCCAGCCGGCGAACACGCCGGCGAGCTGCGCCACCTGGGAGAGCGCACCCAGGACCGCGCCGGCGACGCCGGCGAGGAGGACGAGCGCGACGCAGCTCAGGTCGAGCGGGTTCACCGGATCTTGAAGGGATCCACCTTCGGCTTCGACCGCTCCACCCGCGCCAGCAGCTCCTTGAACCGCGCGTTCGCCGGCTCGTACACCAGCGCCGACTTGAGCGCGCGCTCGGCGGCGTCCCAGCGCTGCGCCTCCACGTCCTTGAGCGCCGCGGCGTAGAGCTTGCGTCCGTTCGGGGTCGTGCCGAACTGCTCCTCGAGCTTGCGCTTCTGCTCCTCCTTGACCTGCGCCTCGTCGCTGTCCGTGAAGCGGAGCTTCCGGGCGCGGTCCGGGCCGGTGACGTCGGCGAGGTAGCGTGCGCGCTTCACGTCGTCCCGCAGCACCGTGTACGCCTCGTTCACGCGCCGGTAGATGCGTCCGATGAGGTCGCGCAGCTCCGGCGAGGGGAGCGCCGCGTACCGATCCGGGTGGTACGCGCGCGACTCCCGGTGATAGGCCGCCTTCACGTCGGCCGCTCCTGCGCCCTGCGGCACGCGCAGCACCTCGAAGTAGTCCATGCCGTCGAGCGCCGCCGCCCGGGCCTCGACGTCCATGATGAACTCGACGTCCATCATCCCCCCCTGCCGGCGGCTAGGCCGCCGCGTGCCCGGCCAGCTCCAGCTCCGCGTTGCGGTCGGTCGCCGCCTGGATGTCGGCGTCGGTCAGGCCCGACGACAGGCTGATGGTGGTCGACGCGCGCTGACCGCTCTCCAGATCGGTCGCCGAGACGTTCACGATTCCGTTCGAATCGATCTCGAAGGTGACCTGGATCTGGACCTCGCCGCGGTAGCCGATCCGGAAGCCGCCGAACTCGAACTCGCCGAGCAGCTCGCACTCGTCGGCGCGGTTGGATTCGCCCTGCACCACCCGGATGCGCACCCGCTCCTGGCCGTCGCGGCTGGTGGTGAACGTCTTCGACTTCTCGATCGGAATGGGCGTGTTCTTGTCGATGATGCGCTCGGTGAATCCCCCGACCGTCACCACCCGCAGCGAGAGCGGCGTGACGTCGAGGAGGTAGCTCGCCTGACCGGCCACCGCCGCGTTCGCGTCGAGCAGCGCCGCCGCCTGGATGCTCGCGCCCAGCGCCACGACCTGGTCGGGGTCGATCCCCGTCATCGGCTCCTTCTGGAAGTAATGGCGGACGCTCTGCCGGATGACCGGCAGCCGGGTGGGCCCGCCCACCAGGATGACCGCATCGATGTCGCTCGCCGTGAGCCGCGCCGACTGGAGCGCCTCGTCGCACACCTTGAAGGTGCGCTGCACGAGGTCCATCACCATGCGGTTGAACGCCTCCGCCGAGAGCGTCTGGCGCAGCGCCAGCACCTCGCCCTCGGGCGTCTGGCAGATGGCGGGGACGTGGATCTGGGCGGTGCCCTCCCGGCCGACGTCGATCTTCGCCTTCTCGCCCGCCTCCTTCAGCATCTGCAGGCAGAACTTGTTGACCCGCAGGTCGAGCTGGTGGCTCTTGAGGAAGTCCTCCGCCAGCCACGCCATGATGCGGTCGTCGAAGTCGTCGCCGCCGAGGTACGTGTCGCCGGCGGTGGCGAGCACCTCGAAGACGTCCTTGCCGATCTCGAGGATGGACACGTCGAAGGTGCCGCCGCCGAGGTCGTAGACGCAGATCTTCTGCCGGATGTCCTTGCCGAAGCCGTAGGCGAGCGCTGCCGCCGTCGGCTCGTTGATGATGCGGAGCACCTCCAGCCCGGCGATGCGACCGGCGTCGCGCGTCGCCTGCCGCTGGTTGTCGTTGAAGTAGGCGGGGCAGGTGACGACGGCCTTCTTCACCTCCCGGCCGAGCGCCGTCTCGGCGATCGCCTTCATCTCCTTCAGCACGAGCGCGGAGATCTCGGGGACCGCGAAGGCCCGCCCGCCCACCTTCACCCGGACCGAGCTGTTCGGCCCCTCGACGATCTCGTACGGCATGACCGCCTGCGCCTTCTTCACCTCGTCGGAGAAGAAGAAGCGGCCGATGAGCCGCTTCGCGGAGTACACCGTGTTCTCCGCGTTCGTGATGATGTTCTTCTTGGCGTTGTTCCCGACGAGGACGGAGCCGTCCGGCAGGAAGCTGACCACGGAGGCGTGGGTGTATTCCCCCCACTCGTTGGCGATGACCTGCGGGGCGCCGTCGAGCAGGGCGGCGACACACGAGTAGCTCGTCCCGAGATCGATGCCGACCGCGATGTCGTCACTCATGGGTTTCGCTGTCGTTCCGCCCGCTTGGCACGGAGGCGCCGGGGCACGAGTGTGAAATTCGGTGCACGCCCTTCTCGCGGGCCTCGCTCCGTCGCTACCTTGCACAGGACGGGGCCCGCCGCACCGGCGCGGGATGGAACCCGACCGTTTCGCCATTATAGAGTAGCCAGGCGCCGGAGTCGGGCGCCTCGGGAGCAGGAAGCCGATGGGTGCAGTGGTCGCAATCCTGCAGAACGACCCCAACCTTCTCCGGTGCCAGGTGCGCCGGCTCGAGGATCACGTCACGCTCGCCGAGGGCGACCGCCGGCCGGACGCGTATGGGTTCGGCTACTACAAGGGGAACGACGTGCTCCTCGGCAAGCGTCCGAGCGGAGCCCCGTCGCTCCTCTCGCTGGCGCAGCTCGCCGGCGCGGTCGACAGCGAGGCGGTGCTCGCGCACGCGCGGTACGCCACGGTCGGTGCGCAGAAGGACGAGAACACCCACCCCTTCCGCTTCCGGCGCTGGCTGTTCGCGCACGACGGCACCGTCGAGTCGTTCCGGGAGCTGAAGCCGCGGCTGGTGGCGTCGCTCCCCGAGTTCCTGCGCCGGAACGTCGAGGGCGACACCGACTCCGAGCACGCGTTCATGCTGTTCCTGAAGAACCTGCGCCAGGACGGGCACCTCGACGATCTCGACGCCGAGGCGCGGGTGGTGGGCCACGCGCTCGCCCAGGTGGTGCGGGACCTCGACGTCTGGAGCCGCGAGGCGGGCGCCACCCGGCCCTCCTCGCTCAACTTCGTCGCCACGAACGGCCGGGTGATGGTGGCCTGCCGCCGCGGCCGGCCGCTGTACTACGCGCTGCTCGAGGGCATCCTGCCCTGCGCCCGATGCGGCCTCTCCGCCTCGGCCTCCGACACCGATCCGCGGATGCGCCCGCATCGCCAGGTGAAGGCGGTCTGCTTCGCGACGCACCTGCTCGCTCCGAACGGCTTCATCGAGGTGCCGGATGCGAGCGTCGTCGCGGTGAGCCGGACGCTGCAGGTCGGGGTCACACCGCTCGCCAGCGCCTGATCCGCCGCGCCGCGGCGCGCCGCTCAGGGCGGGGCCCAGGGGCGGGGTACCACGATCGACTCCCACGTCTCGAGCGCGAAGCGGTCCGTCATCCCCGAGACGAAGTCGGTGACGGCGCGGGCCACCGTCTCGCCGGGGCGCGGCACGATCCCGAAGCGCGCCGCCAGCCGCGCCGCGTCGGCGGTGAGCCAGCCGTGGAGCTCGCGCAGGAGGCGCTGGGCCTTGGCGAACTCGTCGCTGACGACCGGGTTCTCGTAGACGCGCTGATAGAGGAACTCGCGGAGCGCGAGGAGCGCGCCGTGCACCTCGGGCGACATCTCGACGTGGCCACCGCCGTCGAGGTCGGTCGATCGCACCACGTCGCCCACGAGCGTGGCGAGCCGCTGCGCGTGGCGCTCGCCCAGGGTCCGGCGCACCGGCGCGGGCACGTCCCCGGCGGCGATGAGGCCCGCCCGCAGCGCGTCGTCGAGGTCGTGGTTCACGTAGGCGATGATGTCGGCGAGCCGGACCACCTCCGCCTCGAGCGTCAGCGCCTTCGCCCCCGAGCCCCTCATGAGGACGTTCCCGCGACCCTTGGAGTGCCGGAGGATGCCGTCGCGCACCTCCTCGGTGAGGTTCAGGCCCTGCCCGTCGCGCTCCAGGACCTCGACCACCCGGACCGACTGCAGCACGTGGTGGAAGCCGCCCTCGGCCACCTCCGCCAGCACGCGCTCGCCGGCGTGCCCGAACGGCGTGTGCCCGAGGTCGTGGCCCATGCACATGGCCTCGACCAGCATCTCGTTGAGCCGCAGCGCGCGGGCGATGGAGCGTGCCACCTGCGCCACCTCCAGCGTGTGGGTGAGGCGGTTGCGGTAGTGGTCGCCCCGCGGCGCCAGGAAGACCTGCGTCTTGCCCTGAAGGCGCCGGAACGACTTCGAGTGGACGAGGCGATCGCGATCGCGCTGGAACGCGGGCCGCAGGTCGTCCTCGGGCTCGGGTCGGGCCCGGCCGCGCGAGGCGGCGGAGAGCGCGGCGCGCGGGTGGAGCGTGCTCGCCTCCTGCGCCTCCAGCATCGCCCGGATGGTCGGCGGCATGGCGGTCATCCGTAGAACGACGCCTCGAGCGTGGCAAGGAACAGGTTCGAGAGCGCGTGCAGGAAGACGGGAGCGGCCAGGCCAGCGGTGCGCTCGCGCAGCCAGCCAAAGAGGAGCGCGGGGAAGAAGGTCCCCAGGCGCCACGCCTGGAAGACGACCAGGTGACCGGCGGCGAAGAGCGCCTGCGTGACGAGGAAGCCGGCGCCGAGGCGCGCGCCCAGCACCCGGACGCCGCGCTCTGGATGGCTGGCGGCCCAGGTGGTCTGCATCCAGCCGCGGTAGAACAGCTCCTCGGGCAGCGCCACCACCAGCAGCTGGACCGCGACGAGCAGCGGAAGGCGGGCCGGGGCGCGCAGCCGGAAGGCCGGGGGCGCGAGGTAGGGCGCGAGGTGCTCCGCCACCGCCCGCGGCAGGTGCGGGAGGATCCGCCCGTACGCCCAAAAGGCGAGCAGGAAGAGCGGGAACACGACCGCGGCCACCGCCGCGGCCTGGACGAGCCCACGGCCCCACGCGGCCCAGGTCGCCGGCGACGAGACGCCGGACCAGGGCAGGCCGTAGGCCGTCCAGCGTTCCCCGCGCGCATGGATCTTCCGCTCGGGGAGGACGATGAAAAGGAACGCGGCCACGCCGGCCAGGTTCGAGGCGAGGAGTCCGGTCGGGTCGACCAGGGCGACGGCGCGCGCGGCGGCGAGGAGCCCGATGCACGCCAGCCAGGTGAGGACGAGCTCGCGACGCGCGCGGGCGGGCGCGGCGCGGGCGAGGACGAGGCTCACGGGGAGCCATTCTAGCGGGGCGCTACGGGCAGGACAGCTGCACGCTGATGGGCGCCGGCGCCGCGCCGGTGAGCGGGCTCGGGCTGCCGGGGTTCCAGACCGTCACGGCGAACGGGCCGCTCACCTGGCTCAGGTCGGCGGCGACCCGCAGCTTGCCGTTCACGCACTGCCCCAGCGCGTCCGTGCCGAAGAGGCAGGAGGTCGTGAGCGGCGAGTCGACGATGCTGCCCCCCGAGACGCGCACCACCGACGTCGGGTAGAGGTAGGAACCCGTCAGCGATCCCGAGAAGGTCGCGCTGGCGACCACGCAGGGGCTGCTCGGCCCGACGTCCACCGCCGCCACCACCGGTGTGCCCTCGGTGATGGAGAACGCCGCCGGGCTGGCCGCGGCACCGCCCGGGTTCACGACGCGCAGCTGGTGCTGACCGATGGGAAGGCCCGACGGCGGGGGCAGCGTCACATCGATCTCGCCGGGGCCCTTGTACACGGGCGTCAGCTGCTGCTCGACGCCGTTCACCACCAAGCTCACCGTCGCGCCCTGGACGAAGCCCACGCCGAGGAGCTGCATCGATTGCGCCGTGGTGGCGTCCTGCCGCAGCGACGCCGGCACGACGGATCCGACGCGGAGCGCCTCGACGAGCGACAGCGGCACCGCGTTCGAGACGTAGCGGCCCGGGTTCAGCACGCGCAGCTCACCCGTGCCGAGCGCGGCGCCGGTCAGGTCGATGCCGCCCGCGGCGAGGCGCGCCGACGTGGCGCTCACGACGTCGAGGGGCTTCTCCTGCGTCGCGCCGATGCCGCTCACCCGGACGATGGCGCCGGGCTTGAAGCCCTGCCCCGTGATCTCGAGTGCCGGCGAGGGCGACCCGCCGAACGCCGGGGGCGTCACGGTCCGCACGAAGGGGTTGTCCGTCGAGAACGCGCACGACGCGCCGACGCAGGCGAACCCGCTCGTGCAGGCGCGCCCGCAGGCGCCGCAGTTCTGGTCGCTCGAGGTGAGGTCCACGCACCCGGAGGCGCACGAGGTCTGCCCCGTCCCGCAGCTCAGCGACCCGCCGTCGGGATTGCCGCCGGACGGGCCGGAGCCGCCGCCCTTCGAGCCGCAACCCGACACGACGACGAGGGCGAAACACGTCGCGAGAACGCTGCGCAGCGCCGGGAGGCGGCGCCGGCGCGCCAGCCATGCCCCGAGGACCACGAAGGAGGC
>DASTGH010000228.1:0-18393 GCA_035719345.1 Anaeromyxobacteraceae bacterium | reverse complement strand
GCATGTTCGAGTCATGCCTGGGGAGCCACTTCACGAGGGGTCCCGCGACGACGCGGGACCCCTCTCGTCTTCGCGCACCCGGCATGGGTGGACCGGCGGCTCCGGGGCGAGCGCGGGGCAGCGCTTGAGGCTCGTCGAGATCGCGCTGCTGGGCGCCCTGTTCGCGTTCTACATCGCGGCCTTCTACCCGGGGGCCATCCCGCCGGACGCCCTCTGGATGTTCCACATGATCCGGGGCGTGTCGCCGGTCTCGAACTGGCACCCGCCGTTCATCACGCTGCTGTGGAACGCGCTGGACCGCGTCTTCCACCACCCTGGGCCGCTCTACGTCGTGCAGACGCTGCTGATCTTCCACGCGGTCGCGCTCGCCGCCCGCGAGCTCGCGGCGGGGTGGCGGAGGATCGCCGTCGAGCTGCTGATCCTGACCTGGCCGGCCGTGGTCGGCCAGGTCACGGCGCTGTGGAAGGACAGCTGGTTCCTCGCGTTCCTCCTCTACGGCACCGCCGGCGTCCTCCGCCACCGCCGCTCGCACCGGTCGAGGGATCTCGTCCTCGCGCTCGCCGGTGCCGCGGCCGCGGCGCTCACCCGGCCGAACGGGATCTTCGCGGCCCTGCCGCTCGTCGTGGCGGTCGCCGCCAGCCATGCCGGGGCCCGTGCGCGCGCGTGGCGGGCGCGTGCTGCGCGCGCGTCCCTGCTGGTCGTCGGCTGGATCGGCGCCGTCGCCGCGGCGAACGCCGTGATCACGCGCAGCTACGTGGAGGTCCTGTACGAGCCGTGGGAGCTCACGCTCCTCCACGACATGGTCGCGATCTCGATCGCGCACGGAAGGGTGGAGCTCCCTCCCCACCTCACGCGGCCGCCACCGACGCTCGCCGAGCTCGAGGCCCTGTACCAGCCGGAGACCGCCGACCCGCTCATCTTCCAGCAGCCGGGGAAGTACTGCTTCCCCTTTCCCCTCGTGCCTCGCGAGCATCGGTTCCGCGTCGTCGCCGCCTGGGCGCGCGCGGTCGCGGCGAGCCCGTCGGTCTACCTGCGACACCGCGCCGGATTCTTCCGGGCGCTCGTGGGGCTCGGTCCCCGTGCGGCGCTCGCGCCCTACGTCTGGGGGATCACGCCCAACCGCTTCGGCTGGGAGTTCAGGCCGCGGGGCCCGACGACGTGGGCGCTCTCGCGGCTCGCGTCCGTCTCCACCACCCCCGTCTTTCGCGCCTGGATCTACGTCGCCGCGCTGCTGCTGGCGGCCGCCGGAGCGCTCCTCGCGCGCCGGCTCCGCGCCGTGGGCGTCGTCGCCGCGAGCGCTCTCGGCACCGCGGTGACCAACTTCTTCGTCCTCCCGACCTGGGACTTCCGTTACATGCTGTGGCCGGTCGTGGCGGCGCTCCTCGTCATCGCCGGAACGGCAGCCGCCTTGCTCCGGCGCGACGTGCCGCCCGGCGGCGCGACGTGACCTCGGTGCGCCAGGGGTTTGCCCCAGGGCGGCGACGCACGCGCCGGTGGCCAATCCGGGGAGCACCGTAACCCTGCGGGCGGGCTCCACCTCTCATCGGTGGACGTGGTTCACCGGCAGCCAGGCCGGGGCGAGCGTCCGCTGGACGGAGCGTGGAGACCCACACCCCGCCGCGCGGGCGCGCCATGGCCATCGGCGCGCCGCCACCACCCCCACTGGGAGCGAACATGATCGCGAAGGCCATTTCACGAACGTCGTCCCCCCCCGCGCGCGGGGGGACAGCTCACTCCACCCGACCCGCGCGCCGGCGACTTGCCGGGACCCTCCTCGGCCTGGCGCTGGCTGCGCTCGGCGCCTGCGGCAGCAGCAACGACAACAGCACCCAGATCGCCGACGGCAAGCAGATCTTCCGCTTCGACACCTTCGGCGACGAGACGAAGTGGACCGACACGCTTCACATGGAGCAGGTGGTGAGCACGGTCGACCCGAAGACCGCGCTGGCCGTCGGCCTGAAGGTGGATTCCGAGGTCCTGCCGGCATCCGTCGTCTCGGGCATCCAGGACGGGTCCATCAGCCTCACCGATCCGGCCACCACCCTCGCCCTCATCAAGCTGAACGCCGTCCTCGGCGTGAAGGGGACGGTCGACACCGTCAACGGGAAGGACACCCTGACCAGAATCGGGTTCACCTGCGCGCTCTGCCACTCCACCGTCGACGACTCGTTCACGAAGGGGATCGGCAAGCGCCTCGACGGCTGGCCCAACCGCGATCTCAACGTCGGCGCCATCGTCGCGCTGTCACCCGCGCTCGCCACGGACACGGCCACCAAGGCCGTCTTCAACTCCTGGGGTCCCGGGAAGTACGACCCCCGCTTCAATCTCGACGGGCAGAATGGTCCGCAGGTCATCCCGCCGGCGTACGGCCTGAACGGCATCAACAAGATCACGGCCACCGGGGACGGCGATCAGATCTCGTACTGGAACCGCTACGTCGCGGTCACGCAGATGGGCGGCCACGGCACGTTCTCGGAGCCGCGCACCGGCGTCAACGTCACGAACCCTCCCCCGCCTGCCGCCCCCGACGACCAGGTGAGCAGCAAGCTCCCGGCGCTGCAGGCGTACCAGCTCTCGCTCCCCGCACCCACGCCGCCGGCGGGGAGCTTCGACGCCGCGGCCGCGGGCCGAGGAAAGACGCTCTTCACCGGAAAGGCCAAGTGCGCGACGTGCCACAGCGGGGCCGAATTCACCGACGCCAACACGACGCTCCACGACCCGTCCGAGGTCGTGAGCGAGCCGGAGCCGGGCGGGGCGCCCAGCTACGCCTCTCGCAGCGCGACGAAGAAGTACCGGACGGCGCCGCTCAAGGGCGTGTGGCAGCACCCGCCCTACTTCCACAACGGCACGGCCGCGACGCTCGATGACGTCGTGAACACTTACAACACGAAGAAGTCCCTCGGGCTCACCGACCCGGAGAAGGCGGACCTCGTCCAGTACCTGAAGTCGCTGTAGTCGGATCTCGCGGCCGCCGGCCCGCACTGGCCGGCGGCCGCTCACGTACTTGCGCGCGCCGCCGAAGCGCTGGCGCGCCGGGCCCTCTCCCGCCATTGCTGTCGCCCAGGGCTGCCGAGGAGGCGACATGCGGGCGCTGGCGAAGACGGAGCGGCGGGAGGGGATCTGGCTGGTGCGGGACGCGCCGGAGCCCGAGGTCGGCGTCCACGACGTCCTCATCCGCGTCCGCAAGAGCGCCATCTGCGGCACCGACGTCCACATCTACAACTGGGACCCCTGGAGCCAGCGCACCATCCCGGTGCCCATGATCGTCGGGCACGAGTACGTGGGCGTCGTGGAGCGGGTCGGCGACGAGGTCACCGCGTTCAAGCCCGGAGACCGGGTCAGCGGCGAGGGGCACATCACCTGCGGTTTCTGCCGCAACTGCCGCGCCGGGCGCCGCCACCTGTGCCGCCACTCGGTCGGTGTCGGGGTGCACCGGCCCGGGTCGTTCGCCGAGCTGCTCTCGCTGCCCGCCGTGAACGCCTACAAGATCCCCGACGACGTCCCGGACGACATCGCCGCCATCTTCGACCCCTACGGCAACGCGGTCCACACCGCCCTCTCGTTCGACCTCGTGGGCGAGGACGTGCTCATCACCGGGGCGGGGCCCATCGGCGCCATGGCGGCGGCGGTGGCGCGCCACGTGGGCGCCCGCCACGTGGTGGTGACGGACGTGAACGATTACCGCCTCGGGCTCGCCGCGAAGCTCGGCGCCACGCGCACCGTCAACGTCGGCAAGGAGGATCTCAAGAAGGTCATGGCCGACCTCGGCATGACCGAGGGCTTCGACGTGGGCCTGGAGATGAGCGGCAACGGCGACGCCTTCCGCCAGCTCCTCGAGGTCATGAACCACGGCGGGAAGGTGGCGCTGCTCGGGATCATGCCCGGCGCGGAGCCCATCGACTGGAGCCAGGTCGTGTTCAAGGGCCTGTTCCTCAAGGGCATCTACGGGCGGGAGATGTTCGAGACCTGGTACAAGATGGTCGCCATGCTGCAGACGGGCCTGCACCTCTCGCCCGTCGTGACCCACCGCTTCCCCATCGAGCGCTACCAGGAGGCGTTCGACGTGATGCGCAGCGGCCGGTCGGGAAAGGTGATCCTCGACTGGCACACGGGCTGACCGGCGCGCCGCCAGGTCAGGGAGCGGGACGGGGGAAACGAGCGGGTCCCCGGCCGGAGCCGGGGACCCCCGAGCGGCCGCGGCGGGGGCGCGGCGCGCTACTTCTTGGCGATCGCCTTCGAGGAGCAGGCGGCGATGCCGGCCTGGGCGTCCTTGCTGGCCGGGTCCACCTCCAGCGCCTTCTTGAACGAGGCGATGGCCTCGTCGCACTGGCCCGACTCGGCCTGCATCTTGCCCATGTTGACGAAGCGCCGCGCCACCTTGGTCGTGTCGTCGCTCGGCATGCTGGCCCGCTCCGGGTTGAGCGCCCGCTGCAGCTGGGCGAGGTCGATCTCCTTCAGCAGGAAACGCACGTGAGCGTGGACGATGTCGCAGTAGCGCAGGCGGACGTAGGGCTGCGAGAGCGCGACCTTGCCGGCCTGGTCGGCCACGACCACGAGCGGGTGCTGACGCACCTCGAGCTTCCCGTACAGGGCGTCGCCCATGTCGAGCAGCACCGGCACGTGGATCTGGGCCTGGTCGACGGCAGCCTGGATCTCGGCGCGCGGGTAGTCGCCGGAGACGACCGCGACCATGTGCACGGCGTTCTTGCTGAAGACCTTCTCGCAGGCCGCCATCTGCTTCAGGGTGTCGAGCGAGTACTCCTGCCCGGGCCGCCAGAAGAGGATGACGTTCACCGGCGTCCTGGTGGTGACGAGGGGCTCCTTGCCGCCGGCGAGCGTGGGCAGGTCGACGGGCCCGATCGTCTCGCCCAGCAGGTCCCGGCCCTGCGCCGGCCCGGCCGTGGCCACCGAGAGCAGCGCGAACATCCCGAGGATGAGATTGGACGAGAACACGGGGGGCCTCCTTCGGATCGGTGCTGAAGCGGAATCGGGGGTGTCCATGCCTGCGTCGTCTCGCCTCAGGGCCGTGCCGCGCACGCCAGGCGCGGGGCGGTGGTGTCGCGGCAGGAGCCCTGCGCCGCCAGCGCGTCGGCGAGCAGGAGCCGGGCGCCCGCGTGCCGCGGGTCACCTTCGAGGACGAGGCGCGCCTCCTCGGCCGCGCGGGCGTAGAGCCCCGCGCGGAAGAACTTCTCGCCCATGCGCACGTGCCGGTTGGCGACCGCGCCCTCGATCTGGTTCGGGAAGAGCCCGGGCGGCGGCTGGTCGGCGAGCGCCACGGCGGCGTCGTCGGCCTCCCCGAGCGCGCGCGCCACGCGAGCGGCGAGCCGGTCGCACTGGTTCACCTTGTGGAACGGCTCCCAGGCGACGAGCCGGCCGCGCGCGTCGGTCACGGCGATCGTCGGGTGCACGCGCACGCCGAGGCGGCCGTAGAGGGCGTCACCCTCGTCGACGAGCACCGGCATGGGCGTGCGCGAGGCGGCGACCGCGCCGCGCACCACGTCGTCGCTCCAGCCCGAGGAGACGACCGCGACCCAGCGCACCGGCTTGCCGCCGAAGCGCTCGGCGCACGTGGTGAGGGCGGCCAGCGTCTCCACCGAGTGATCCTGGTTCGGGCGGACGAAGACCAGGACATGGGCGGCGGCGCCGCCGGCGAGGAGGGCCTGCCGCCCGCCACCCACGGCGCGCAGCACCGGGCTCGGCACCACCTCGCCGACGTGCGCCCCCTCGGCGGCGCCGGCGGCCCCCCCGGCCATCAGGCCGAGGGCGCAGATCCAGGCTGGGAGGCGCATGGTTACTTGGCCTTGGCGACGGTCGAGGGCACGGTGCGCGAGTACGTCTTCGCCTCGTGGCAGGTCTTGGTGCAGGAGCCGCCCGTCGGCGTGCGCGTGAAGTTGATCTTGAGGAACCAGCCGCCGTACGGGACGCCGTCGCGGATGCGCTGCTGCTGCTTGGCGGCGTGGACGTCGTGGCAGGCGCGGCAGGTGCGGCCGCGCTCGTCCTGGTTGCGCACGTGCACGTAGTGCAGGTTCTTCGTGCCGTCACGGAAGTTGGTGAGCGTCATCGTCTGCTCGGCGGAGACGACCTTGTCGTTGTGGCAGCCGTAGCAGAGCGCGTACTGCTTCAGGTCGTACGGAACGTAGAACTTCTTCGGGAAGTCGGCGACGAGCAGGCGGTAGTTGTTGCCGCCGTGGGTGCGGTGGCAGGCGGAGCAGTCCTTGCCGATGACCGGCTTGTGCCAGACCGTGTTCTCCTCGAGGTACGTCTTGAAGTTCGTGAGCTGGACGCCGTCCCAGTCCTTCTTGTTGTCGTCGGAGTGGCAGCCGACGCACTGGTCGAAGGGGAGCGCGGTGAGGAGCTTCTCGATGTTGGCGCCGTGCGGGTTGTGGCAGTTCGCGCACTTCTTCCCGGTGGTGATCGCGCCGTGCTTCACCTTCGCGTTCTCCGCCGCCGCCATGATGGCCTTGTGGCAGTCGAAGCACCCGGCGGTCTGCTCCTCGTGCAGGAGCTTCTTCTCGGTCGAGTTGTGCGGGTTGTGGCAGTTGACGCAGGCCACGGTCGCCGGCGAGTGCTTCACGCGGCGCTCCATGATCTCCTGGAACTCCTCGTGGCAGCCGTAGCAGAGCTGGTTGCCCACCTTCTTCGTGCCGCCCACGTTCTTCGGGTCGGACGAGACGTGGCAGATGCCGCAGTTGTTGGTGCTGAACGGCGCCATCGAGCTCGCCGCCTTGACGCCGGCCGCGAGCGGCTTGTTGTTGACGGTGCGTGTGCTGGGGATCTTGCTCTTCGCGGGCGCCGCCTGGGCGAGCGCTCCGACCGGAGCGAGCAGGGCGACGACGACGGCCAGCAGGGCGAGGCACGTGTTGGTTCTCATGGCATCCACTCCCGCGGGGAGCCCGGAGTCTGCGTTGCGAGGGTCCGTGCGCTTCGAAGTCCGCATCCGTCACGCATTCTCGCTCGCCATTGACGTTCGGTCGATGAACGGAACGAGTCCTGTGAGTGGGTGGCCCAGGCCCCGGGGACAGATATCGACGTTCATTGCGGCGCCATCGCGCGGATCCGTACTTTCGGTGTGGTGGGTGCGGTGTGGACGCGTGCGCGCGTGTCGCCAGGCCGGCGAGGACGTGAACGCGCGCCGCCTCGATCGGTGGGACCTCCGCCTCCATCGTCGCGCGGACGCGGTGCCGCGCGGAGGCCGGGGAACACTCGACGGGGCGACACCGCGCCGGGCCGGCGCCGCGCGCGCCGCGGTGCCCTACCCTCGCCCATGATCTCGCGTGCCCTGGCCCTGCGCGGGCTCCTCGCCGGTGCGGCGCTGCTCGCAGCCGCCCGCACGCCGCGTGCCCTCGCGCAGGTGGCGGATGCCTTCACCCTCTCGGTCGACGCCGTCGACGCGAACGGGCTGCCCCTCGATCCGATGTGGGGCTGGCAGCGCACCCACGCGGGCGATCCGCCCGACCCCGAGGTGCTCTGCTTCGCGTCGTGCTCCGACTTCTCCTGCTGCTCGCGGGACCGCGTCACGTTCGACGTGGCCGTGCTGCCGAACGACGCCATCTGCAGCCTGGGCGCGGAGCACGCCATCCACGGCCACGCCAACTGGCGTGCCACGACCTACACCGGCCGGCTCGACTTCCAGGAGCTCTCCAGCGACTTCGACTACAACTTCACGCTCGTTCCACCGGAGCGGCGCGGGCTGGTGAAGGTCGACGGCGTCCCGCTCGAGGCGATCGGCGTCGAGTTCGACGCGCGCGAGACCGCCTTCCGCTTCACGACCCCCTGGTGGCTGGAGTTCAATGCCGCCGTCCTCGCCCGGAACGGCGCCGCCGCTGCCATGCTCGCCTCGGTGGCGGGCGAGAACGGCGCGGTGGCGGGCCTCCTCGGCCTCGACTGCGAGCACGCCTGCGCCACCGAGCTCCATCCGGCCTGGGGCTTCCTCCTGCACGCCCGCGACCTGCCCGACGACGACACCTGGGCGCTGTTCGGGCGCGCCACCGGCAACGAGGGGTTCTGCTCGCACCTGCAGCACGCGATCGGCCTCGGGCGGCTCGTCCTGCGCATCCCCTGGCGCGCGGGCGCGACCTCGGTCGCCGTCCGCGACGGCCCGCTCGGAACGCAGTTCCGCGGCGACCTGCCCGCGCCCGGCTCGGTGGTGCGCATCACGCCGGTCCCGGGCGACGCGGTGTACGTGACGCTGCCGCTCGCCTCGGCCCTGCCGGGGTTCCCGCCCCGCGTGCACGGCGAGGTGCACCTCGCCTGGACGCCACCCATCCCTTCGCCGCCGGCCTCCTCCCCGCCCCCCGACGCGCCGCCCGCGGCCGAACCGCCCGGGCCGCCCGAGGCGGAGGAGCTGCTCGGCGAGATCTACGCCGGGCTGCCCGCCGCGGTGCGGAACAGCGTGCAGCAGGCGGTCGGCGCGATCCCCGCGCCGGACGTCATCCCCATCCCCTTCGCCGTGGATGGCGGGCCCGCGCCGGCGCCGCGCCGCCGGCCGCCGCGGGAGCGCTCCGCCCCGGCGCGGGAGAAGCTCGCGCAGGACGTGGTGCAGGCGCTCGCGCTCTGCGACGCGCTCGGCGGCGCGCTGCCCGGCGTGGCCACCCCCTGCGCGGCGCTCGTGCCCGCGCAGCCGGATCGCGACCGTGACGAGGACGATCGCCGCGAGGACCGCGACGGCCGGTGACGGGCCTCACGCCGGGGACGACCCGGCCCGCGCCGCGATCGCGGAGAGCAGCGCCGCCGCGTCCTCGCCGCAGCGCCAGACCACCTCGGCGACGGCGGTCGCCACCGCCTGCGCGTCGGTCGCCTCCGCGCCGGGACCGAGCCGCCACCGCGCCTGCTCGACCATCGCCGGGGTGCCGACGAGCGCGCCGGAAGCCTCGAGGGCGAGCAGGCACGCCGCGGCCGCCTCGCCGGGGCAGGCGCGCCGGAGCAGCTGGCGGACCGAGGCGGACTTCGCGACCTCGGGGGCGACGTGACGGCGCGAGACGCGGCCGCGCACGGGCATCCCCGCGACCGCGGCGGCGAGGTCGAAGGCGAGCGCCCGGGCGCGGACGCCGGGGCGGGCCCCGCACGCAGCGAGGAGCCCCGTGAAGACGAGCACCGCCCACCGCTGCGGCGACGTCGTGCGACCCGAGACGGGGCTCGGCGCGGAGGTCGCCGGGAGCCACGTGCCCGGCCGGATGAGGAGCGCCGCGAGCCAGGGCGCCGGGACGGCCGCCCTCACGGACCACAGGCTCTCCGACCACCGGGGCAGCTCTGAGCAGGCGCGCGCCACCGGGCGTGGGGTAGCGGCCGGCCCGGTCCGGCGCCACGGCACCCCGCAGGGCCGGTTCCCGCGGCCTCGCCACCCGGGCGGCCGTCCCGGGGAGGGGCCATACGGTGGCGCGCAAGCCTCCCCCGGAAGACCCGTGCTTCGGGACGCGGAGGCAGCATCTTGACGGTGTGCCACACCGCAAGGTCCTGGTCGTCGAGGACGACCACCTCATCCGGGAGGCGATCGCGGAGGCCCTCGACGAGGAGGGCTTCGAGGTGGTGGAGGCGGCGAACGGCAAGGAAGCGCTCGAGAAGCTCCACGCCGAGCCCGCCTCGCTCGTGCTCCTCGACCTCATGATGCCGGTCATGGATGGGTGGCAGTTCCGCGAGGCGCAGCTGCACGATCCGGCCATCAGCGAGATCCCGGTGGTCGTGCTCTCGGCCGTGAAGGACGACCGCGTCCCGGCGGAGCGCCACTTCTCCAAGCCCTGCGACCTCGACGAGCTCCTCGATACCGTCTGGGAGTTCACCGGCGGCCCGTAGAGAGGCTCCGGGCTTCGGGCTTCAGCGTCGATCAGTTGAGGTAGCGGCCGCGGCGCCGGCCGCTCGCGTCGGCGGTCGCGGAGGCCGCGCCCATGAGCTCGAGGCCCTGCCGCGTGAGCAGGAACCGCACCTTGCCGTGCCCACGCTCCGTCTCGAGCTCGGCCTCGAAGGCCGGTCCGCCGATGGTGCCGAGGAGCATGTCCTTGCCGAGGTTCCGCACCTCGCCCGAGACGAGGTCGCCGGCGACGTCGCTGCGGCTCCCGCCGCCCGTGTAGAGCGCGAGCGCCGCCTGGTGCAGCGTGGTCGCGAGGGCGGCGCTGAGCGGGACGGAGCTGAAGAGGACGGAGATGAGATACCAGGCCGGGGGCGGCTGCTCGGGCATGCGGACCGATCATACCGCCACCCGCAGCGGGCCGCTCCCTGGCCCGGGGGCCGCGCCGCGCCGGTGTACCCCGCGGTCACGCCTGCATCCTGCCGAGCGTCCTCTGCACGGCGCGGCCGGCCCGGCCGGCGGCGCGGTCGACGGCGGTGTAGGCATCGCTGTCGAGCTCCTCGACGATGACGATCCAGCCCCGGTCGCCGCGCACCGAGACCCGGCAGCGCTTGTCGATCCCGCCCTTCGGGCCGTTCACGTCCTCGAGGCGCACGCGCACGCTGCCGATGCGGTGGCTGACCCGGCCGAGGGCGAAGGCGAGGCGGCGCGCCAGGTGCGAGCGCAGCGCCGCCGAGACCTGCAGGTGGCGACCGCGGACGTCGAGCTCCATGTGGAATCCTCCGAGCGCCGGGAGCGGCGCCTGGAGAACGTAGCTGCGGAGCCATCCTTCGACCAGAACGAAGTTTCGCACGAAATCATTCATGCGATCAATCAAGCCATCGCGGCGGAGCCGACCTCCGGGTGGTCCCGGACGAACGCGACGAGCCGGTCCAGGTACGAGGAGAGCGACGGCACCTCGAGCCCGCTCCCGGCGAGGTCGCGGCGCGCGTGCGCCGTGTCGTAGCGGGTCGGGTGGACGAAGTAGTCGACGGCCGACGACGGGATCCCCATGAGCCGCTCGACGCCGGGCACGCGGTCGATGGCGGCCTTGGCCAGCCCGAGGGGCAGCGGGACCCGCAGGATGCGCCGGCCGCTGGCGGCGCCGATCGCGCCGATGAGCGCGTCCACCGTGAGCGGTGAGGGATCGGCGAGCTGGTACACCTCGCCGCGCGAGCCGGCCAGCGCCGCGAGGTGGACGATGGCCGGGACGACGAAGTCGCGCGGCACGACGTTGAGCGCGTGCGCGCGCGTGTCGCCGATCGTCGGCAGCACCGCCAGCCGGCCCTGCTTCAGGATCCAGCGGATGACGTAGTAGGGGCCGTCGTACTTCTGGGTCGCGCCGGTGCGGCTGTCGCCGACCACCACCGCCGGCCGGTAGACGGTGGCGGGCAGCCCGGCCTCCATCGCACGCCGGACCTCCACCTCGGCGAGGTACTTGGTCTCCTCGTAGTGGTTGTTGAAGGTCTGGCCCTTTTCCAGGTCCGCCTCGGTGAAGGTGCCGGGCCACCGGCCGCTCACGTAGCAGGTCGAGACGTACTGCAGGCGCGCCAGCGCCGGGCAGGCCTCGGCGAAGCGGAGGACCCGCCGGGTGCCCTCGACGTTCACGCGCAGGCCGAGCTCGCGCGGGACGGACAGGTCGTACACCGCCGCGAGGTGCCACACCTCCCGCACCTCGCGGCGGAGCGCGTCGGCGCTGCCGAGCCCGAGCCCCTCGGCCGTGACGTCGCCCTCGGCGAGCTCGATGCGTCCGGCGAGCGAGGGATCGCGCGCGGCGAGCGCGGCGGCGCGCTCGCGCGCCAGCGGCGCGAAGCGCGGCTGGACCAGGCAGACGGCGCGGTCCTCCGGCGCGCGCGAGAGGACGCGCGGCAGGAGCTCCGAGCCGAGGAAGCCGGGGAAGCCGGTGAAGAGGTGGACGGCCATCGGCCCTCAGGTCACGTCGGCCGGGTCCTGCAGCGCGCGCGCGATGCGCGCCTGCAGCGTCCGCGGCGCGAGCCGCGAGCTCCCGGCGAGGAGGCGGTTGCGCAGCCCGGGCACGACGATGGCCCGCCCGGCCATCATGCCCTCGTACCCGTCGCGCGCGACGTCGGCGGCGGACATGACGCCGCGGCCCCGGAAGAGGCGCGTGGCGGAGACGCCGGCGGCGACCTCGAAGTTCGTGCGGGTCGCACCCGGGCAGAGCGCGGTGACGGTGACGCCCCTGCCCTTCACCTCCTCCGCCAGCGCCACCGAGAAGGACAGCACGTACGCCTTGCTCGCGTAGTACACGGCCATGAACGGGCCGGGGACGAAGGCGGCGGTCGAGGCGACGTTCATGACGCGCCCGGCACCGCGGGCGAGCAGGCCGGGCAGGACGAGCCGGGTGAGCTCCGTCAGCGCCACGACGTTCAGCTCGAGGAGCGAGGTCTGCCGCGCGGCGTCGCCCTCCGCAAACGGACCGTGCATCGCGAACCCTGCGTCGTTGACGAGGATCTCGAGCTCCATCCCGCGCCGCGCCAGCTCGGCGCCGAGGGCGGCGGCGCCGCCGGGTCGCCCCAGGTCGGCGGCGACCGCCTCGGCCCGCACCCCGTGCTTCGCGGAGAGCTCCGCCGCCAGCGCCCGCAGACGATCCTCGCTGCGCGCCGTGAGGACGAGGTCGTGGCCGCGCGCCGCCATCACCCTCGCCAGCTGCTCCCCGATCCCGCTCGACGCGCCGGTCACGAGCGCACGTCCCTTCGGGCTACCGTCGGTCGACATCGCGACCCTCCTGCCGGGAGCGGCGGATATAGCGCGCCGCGCCACGGACGCCCGAGGACGCCCTAGAGGCGGGTCAGCGTCGCGCACCAGGCGCGCGCACCGCCGGCGTGGACCCGGCTCCGAAGGCGCGCCGATCGGATGGCGGACAGCACGAAGACGCCGCGGAACGCTTCCTTCAGGTCCCACTCCGAGACGCGGCGCGGGCCGGGCCCGGGCGGCTCCTCGTCGCTGAAGCAGAGGAGGTGGACCTGGCCACCCGACCCGATCGCGTCCCCGAGCGACTGCCCGTAGCGCTTCCGCTCGGTGTCATCCAGGACGTGGAACAGGCCCGAGTCGAGCGCCGTCTCGAACCGCTGGCGGAGCGCCCGCAGCTCGAGCGCGTCGCCGACGACGAAGGTGGCCTCGAGGCCGCGCTCGCGCGCCTTCGTCCGCGCCCGCTCGATCGCGGTCGGGGACATGTCCACGCCGGTCACGGCGTGACCGCGGGCGGCGAGCAGGAGCGCGTGCTCGCCGGTGCCGCAGCCGACGTCGAGCACGCCGCCGCGAAACGCCCCCTCGTCGGCGAGGCGCACCACCTCGGGCTGGGGTGCGCCCAGCTCCCACGGCGGCGGCTCGGCGGAGCGATACATCGCCTCGAAGTCGTGGCGGACGCGGTCGGACATGGCGATCTCCCCCGCGTTTCCTGCCGGCGCACCGCCGCCGGCGCAACCGCCCCCCTCCCACGGATGCGTGGGAGCTTTCCTGACCCAGGGCCATGACGCCCCGCACGGCCGTGCGTCACCGTGGAAGGGTACACGGAGGGGCCGTGCGCGATCGCCGAGACAGAGTCGTCGCCCTCGCCCTGCTCGGCGCCGCGCTGGCGCTCGGGGCCGCACCGCGCGCCGCGCGCGCCCTCGACGCCGCCGATCCGGCTCACGCCGCGGCGCCGCCTCCCGCCGGTCTGACCGACGACCTCCGGCTCGAGGTGGCGCCGCGCCTCGGGTCGCGGCGCTCGGCGGCGGTGGCGGCGCTGGCGACCGGCGGCGTGCTCCTCGCGAGCGGGCTGGCACTGGCGCTGGTGAGCCGCCCCTCGGCCCTCGACGCCAGCTCGCGCACCCCGAGCAGCGGGACTGGCGCGGTGTGGCGGGCGGAGGACCGGCGCTTCCTGCTGCGCTTCGATCCCGCCGCGAGCTCGCTCTGCATCGCCGGCGGGCTCGCCGCCTCGCTCGGCGCCTGGCTCTTCATCACCGCGCCCGAGCTCTCCACCGACTTCGAGCCGATCCGGAACGGGTTCCTCGTTCACTATCGCGGGAACTTCTAGGCGGAGCTGCGCCCCTCGGGTTCTGGGCGGGCGCGCTCTCCTCGGCGCCGCGAGCGTTGACACGCTCGGGGGCCGCGGCGTATCTCGGGCGGACCTGGCTCTCCATCGCGCGCCGTGCTCGCCGCGCCTTCGCCGTCCGACACCGGGAGGAGCACTTGCCCGCGATCACGCCCGCCGAGCACCCGAACGACCCGCGCTTCGTCTTCTTCTCGACGCTCCTGCGCGCGCCCGTGCTCGACGCCTCGCGCGCGCCGGTGGGGCGGCTCGTGGACCTGGCGGCGTCCACGGGCGAGCCCTACCCGCCGGTGGAGACGCTCTTCGTCCGCTCCGGCCGCGCACGGACCATGATGGCGCCCTGGACCGCCGTCGACCGGGTGGAGGGCGGCGCGCTCCTGCTGCGTCCGGGGACCGCCCTCGAGCCGGCCCCGGAGCGCCTCCCGCCGGACCGCCTGCGGCTCGCCGGCGAGCTCCTCGACCGGCAGATCGTCGACGTCGAGGACGCGAAGCTGGTCCGCGTCAACGACCTCCACTTCCTCGACGTGAAGGGCCAGCTTCGCATCGCGCACGTCGACGTCGGGTTCCGCGGGCTGGTGCGGCGGATGGGCTGGGAACGCGCCGTCGACGGGCTGGTGCGCGCCCTGCGGCCCGGCTCCGGCTACCTGCACGCCGAGCAGCTCCTCTCCTGGAAGCTCGTCCAGCCGCTCGACCGGTCTCCCGGCAGGGTCCGTCTCGAGGTGGCGCAGAAGGCGCTGGCGCAGCTCCACCCCGCCGACCTCGCCGAGATCATGGAGGACCTGAACCGCGACGAGCGCGCCGCGCTGCTCTCGCGCCTCGACGTGGAGACCGCCGCCGACGCGCTGGAGGAGGCGCCGCCCGAGATCACGGCGCAGCTGCTCGAGGACGTCCCCCCGGAGCGGGCGGCCGACATCCTGGAGGAGATGCAGCCGGACGAGGCGGCCGACGTCCTCGGCGAGCTGCCCCAGGAGGCGCGCGAGGAGCTGCTCGAGGCGATGGAGCGGCCCGAGGCGAGCGAGGTGCAGCAGCTCCTCGGCTGGCCGCGCGATTCGGCCGGCGGCCTGATGACCCCCGACCGCCTCCAGCTCGAGCCCGGCGCCACGGTGGCGGACGCGCTCGCCGAGGTGCGGCGCCGCGCCGACGAGCTGCCGCTCGTCTACGAGATCTTCCTCACCGACCGCGCCGGCAAGCTCACCGGCGTGCTGACGCTGCGCGACCTGGTGCTGGCCGAGCCCACGACGCCGCTCCACCGCATCGCCCGCGAGCCGCCGGCCACGGTCGAGCCCGAGGTGCGGGTGCGCGCCGTCGCCGGCGCCGCCGCCAAGTACAACCTCGTCTCGGTGCCGGTGGTGGACCGGACGGGCGTGCTCCTCGGCATGGTGACCGTGGACGACATCCTCGCCGAGGTGCTCGATGCCCGGTGAGACGGGCGCCGGTCAGGGCGTCGCCGACCAGGGGGCGCCGCCGCGGCGGTCGCGCTGGCGGACGGTCGTCACCTTCCTGGCCGTGGTCGGGCCCGGGATCATCACCGCCAACGTCGACAACGACGCCGGCGGGATCACCACCTACTCGCTGGCCGGCGCCCAGTTCGGCACACGGCTCCTCTGGACGCTCCTCCCCATCACCGTCGCGCTGGTGGTCGTGCAGGAGATGAGCGCGCGCATGGGCGTCGTGACCGGCAAGGGGCTCGCCGACCTCATCCGCGAGCGGTTCGGCGTCAAGGTGACGTTCTGGATCTCGGTGGCGCTCATCGTGGCCAACCTCGGCAACGTCGTCGCCGAGTTCGCCGGCATCGCGGCGAGCCTGGAGATCTTCCACGTGCCGCGCTGGGTCTCGGTGCCGCTCGCCGCCCTGGCCGTCTGGTGGCTCATCCTGAAGGGCACGGCGCGGTTCGTCGAGCGGGTCTTCCTGGTGGCCTGCTTCTTCTACGTGGCGTACCCGCTCTCCGGCTTCCTCGCGAGACCGCCCTGGGGCGAGATGCTGCGGGAGACGGTGACGCCGCACGTCGAGTGGAGCGGCGCCTACGTGGCGATGGTGGTGGGCGTGGTCGGCACCACCATCGCGCCCTGGATGCAATTCTACTTGCAGTCCGCGGTGGTCGAGAAGCGCATCAAGGTCGAGGACTACCCGCTCTCGCGGCTGGACGTGATCGTGGGCTGCATCTTCACCGACGTGGTGGCCTTCTTCATCGTGGTCGCGTGCGCCGTGACCCTCCACCAGGCAGGCGTCAAGATCGAGACGGCCGATCAGGCTGCGATGGCGCTGGCGCCCCTCGCCGGCCAGTACGCCTCCTGGCTGTTCGCGTTCGGCCTGTTCAACGCCTCGTTCTTCGCCGCATCCATCCTGCCGCTCTCCACCGCCTACTACGTGTGCGAGGCGTTCGGCTGGGAGTCGGGCATCGACCGCAAGTACGACGAAGCGCGCCAGTTCTACTGGCTCTACTCGGCGCTCGTGGTCCTCGGGGCGGCGATCGTCCTCGTCCCCGGGCTGCCCCTCATCGGCATCATGCTCGTGTCGCAGGTGGTGAACGGGATGCTGCTCCCGTTCATCCTCGTCTTCATGCTGCTCCTCGTGAACGACGAGAAGCTCATGGGCCGGTGGCGGAACGGCCGCTTCTTCAACGGGGTCGCCTGGGCCACCACCGTCGTCATGATCGTCCTCACCGCCTACCTCGTCGTGGTCGGCGTCCGCGATCTCTTCGCCTGAGGTGAACCCCGTGCGCCGAGCCTTCTCCGTCTCCGTCTTCTGCCGCCACGGGGGCGCCATCCTGCTCGTCCGCCACCGCCGGCTCGGCACCTGGCTGCCGGTGGGCGGCGAGGTCGAGTCCGGCGAGACGCCGCTCGAGGCGGCCCGGCGCGAGCTGCGCGAGGAGACGGGGCTCGAGGGCCGCTTCCCGGCGGGGCTGGGCGTGGACGGGACGCCGCCGGGGCTCCTCGGCTACGAGGAGCACGCCGCCGGGTCGAAGGGCCTCCACATGAACTTCGCCTTCGTCGCGGACGTGGCCTCGCGCGACCTCGCCGCCTGCGACGAGTGGACCGAGGCGCGCTGGGTCGAGAGCGCGGACGGGCTCGAGTGCCCCGAGAACGTGAAGCAGCTGGTGCGGCTGGCGCTGGCGGCGCGGTAGCGGTCAACGGAAGAGGCGGAGCTGGGAAGTCGCCGGCCCGGACACGGTCCTTCCGCCGTACCCCGCGCTCGCCGCCCGCTCCTCCTCCATGAACTCCACGAGCGGAGGGCCCTCGGCGACCGCCTCGAGCCGGCGCGCCTCCGCGTCCAGGCTGCGCAGCGCCGCGAGCCGGTCGTCGTTCCCGAGCCTCGCCCGCTCCACGGCGGCGCGCAGGACCGAGAGCGTGCGGTCGTAGACCTTCAGCGGGACGGGGAAGGGGTGCCCGTCCTTCCCCCCGTGCGCGAGCGAGAAGCGGGCCGGATCGGAGAAGCGGCACGGCGCCCCGTGGATCACCTCGGCGGCGAGCGCCAGAGCCAGCACCGTGCGCGCGCCGACGCCCGGGACGAGCAGGAGCTCGGCGAAGTCCGTGGGTCCTCGCGCCTGCGCGGCGCACATCGCGCCGTGCAGCCGGCGCAGGAGCACGTCCGAGGGCCGCACGTCGTGGTGCGCCGGGAGGTGCAGGTGCGGGAGCGCCGGCAGCTCGCGCAGCCTCGCCACCGCTGCCACGGCGCGGTCCGGGCCGGCGGCGACGATCCCGAGCTGCGCCGCCCGCGAGGGCGCCGCGCGCCGGTCGGTGAGGTTCACCACCTCGCCGAGCGGCCTCCCCTCGATGGCGGCGTGCGGCTCGTCGACGAAGCTCGCGAGGCCCTCCGAGAGCCAGTGGTAGCGACGGGCCCGGCGGCTGGCGCCGTTCATGCCCTGCTGCACCACCGCCCACGCGCCGCCGTCGCTCACCACGAAGCCGTGCAGGTACAGCTCGAAGCCGTCCTGGACCGCGGCGGTGTCGACCTTCGCGACGAGCCGGCTGGCACGCGCCAGCGCGTCGCCGTCGAGCCCGGTGCGCTCGCCCACCCGCAGGAGCTCCGCGGGCGTGGCGCGCGATTGCCTCCCCCGGCCGCCGCAGACGTGCAGCCCGAGCTCCCACTCGATGGGCGCCAGGCCCCGCTTCAGCGCGCCGAGGACGCTCGTCGTGATCCCGGACGAGTGCCAGTCCATGCCCATGAGCGCGCCGAGCGACTGGAACCAGAACGGATGGGCGAGCCGGCGCACCAGCTCGTCGCGGCCGTACTCGAGCGCGATGGCCTCGACGAGGACGCGGCCCAGCCGCGCCATGCGATGGCGCAGCCACGGCGGCACCGTGCCGCCGTGCAGCGGAAGGTCGGCCGTGCCCGCCCTCGCCGCGCCGGCGCCCGGCCGCGCACCGCGCGCGGCGCTCGCGGGCTCCCTCATCGCCGGCCTACCTCCGGGACGCGCACACGCTCCTCCAGCGTGATCGTAGCGGCGACGTCTGACGCACGCGGCGGGCGTGCACAGATCGGACGAGATGGATCCTGCCGGCGATGGCGAGGCCCAGGCGCC
>DASTGH010000227.1:0-14351 GCA_035719345.1 Anaeromyxobacteraceae bacterium | reverse complement strand
GGATCTCGTCGTCCACGATCATGATCTTGGCATGTACATAGATCGGCTTGCGGCCGGTATACGGCACAAAGACACGCATGCGCCGCAAGGGATCGCGCTCGGCAATGGCGTGGAGAAGGCGGACGCGCGCCCCGTCCATCGCCGTCTGCTCGAGCCACCCGTGGGCCACGAGCGGGCCGATGAGACAAACCTCGGGCGGATCAGGCGCGGAAAGGCGCGCGGCCAGGGCCTCGGCCACCTTGCGCGAGGCGAAGTACTGGCTCTCGGCGTAGATGAAGCGGCGGGCGGCGGCGATGTGCTCGAAAAACAGCGCCTCGACCTCGCGCACTTCCTCGTACTTGCCCCAGCCGGCGCTGGTGCGCGAGATGCCGATCTCGACATCGCGGAACTCGGCCTCGACGCGGCTGGGCCAGGCGGTCGCCTCCTGCGGGGCGCAGGCCTCGATCCGGGCTCCCCCGGCGCGGAGCCAGCGCGCCCGGCCGAGATCCCCGAGCGCCCGGGCGGCATCGCCAAGGAGCTGCTCCTCGCCGACGACTTCGCCGGGCTGCTGCGCATCGCGCGCGACCAGGTGGAGGGCGGCGCCCACGTGCTCGACGTGTGCGTGGCGCTCAACGAGCGGGAGGACGAGGCGGCGCAGATGCGCACGCTGGTGAAGCTTCTCGCCCAGTCGATCGACGCGCCGCTCATGATCGACTCGACCGAGGCCGACGTCGTCGAGGCCGCGCTCAAGGTGCACCCCGGCCGCTGCATCGTGAACTCGGTCAACCTCGAGAAGTCGGGCGAGCGCGTGAAGAAGGTGCTGCCGCTCGTCCGGCGCTACGGCGCCGCGGTGGTCGCCATGACCATCGACGAGAAGGGGATGGCGCAGACCGCCGAGCGCAAGGCCGAGATCGCGAGGCGCACGGTGGCGGTGGCGCGGGAGTACGGCGTCCCGCCCGACTCGCTCGTCTTCGACCCGCTCACCTTCACGCTCGCCACCGGCGGCGAGGAGTACCGCCGGAGCGCGCTCGAGACGCTGGAGGGGATCCGGCGCATCAAGGCCGAGAACCCGGGCGTCTTCACCTGCCTCGGCGTGTCGAACGTCTCCTTCGGCCTGTCCAAGCCGGCGCGCGAGGTGGTGAACTCGGTCTTCCTCTACCACGCGGTGCAGGCCGGCCTCGACCTCGCCATCGTGAACCCGAAGGACATCAGGGGCTACCAGGAGATCCCGGCGGCGGAGCGCGCGCTCGCCGAGGACCTCGTCCTCGACCGGCGCCCGGACGCGCTGGCGCAGCTCATCGCCCACTTCCAGGGGCGGACGGCCAGCGCCGCAGCGCAGCCGACCGAGGACCTCTTCGCCGGCAAGAGCGCCGAGCAGCGCATCCACCTCCAGATCCTGCACCGCCGGCCCGAGGGCATCGAGGCGCTCCTCGACGAGGCGCTGACGCGCCACCCGGCGGTCGAGGTGCTGAACGAGGTGCTCCTCCCGGCGATGAAGGACGTCGGCGATCGCTTCGGCGCGGGCGAGCTCATCCTGCCCTTCGTGCTGCAGTCGGCCGAGGTCATGAAGAAGGCCGTCGCCCACCTCGAGAAGTTCCTCGACCGCGTCGAGGGGACGACCAAGGGCAAGGTGGTGCTCGCCACCGTCTACGGCGACGTGCACGACATCGGCAAGAACCTGGTGAAGACGATCCTCTCCAACAACGGCTTCACCGTGTACGACCTCGGGAAGCAGGTGCCGGTCGCGACCATCCTGGAGAAGGCCCTGGAGGTGAACGCCGACGCCATCGGCCTCTCCGCGCTGCTCGTCTCGACGTCGAAGCAGATGCCGTACTGCGTGTCCGAGCTGGCGCGGCGGAACCTCACCTTCCCCGTGCTGATCGGCGGCGCCGCCATCAACCGCAAGTTCGGCTACCGCACCGCCTTCCTGGAGGACCGCTCGCCCTACCCGGGCGGCGTCTTCTACGCCCGCGACGCGTTCGAGGGCCTCGACCTCGTCGAGCAGCTCGTCGTCCCGGAGAAGCGCGAGGCGCTCCGCGCGTCGACGCTGGCGAAGGCGCTCGCCCACCGCGACCAGCCCGAGGCACCCGCCGTCGCGGCGGCGCCGGGCGTGCGCAGCCCGATCGTCCCGGTGGGGAAGCCGCCAGCGCCGCCGTTCTGGGGCACGCGCGCCGTCCCGGCCGGCGAGATCCGGCTGCAGGACGTGTGGCCGCACCTCGACCTCGTGGAGCTGTTCAAGCTGCAGTGGGGCGTCCGGGGACCCAAGGCCGAGTACGAGCGGCTGGTGAAGGAGGAGTTCGGCCCGAAGCTCGAGGCGCTCAAGGCCGAGATCCTGACCAACGGCTGGCTCAGCCCGCGCGTCGTCTACGGCTACTTTCCCTGCCACGCCGAGGGCGACGACCTCGTCGTCCTCGACCCGGTGCACAGGAAGGAGCCGCTGGCGCGGCTGCGCTTCCCGCGCCAGCCCGACGAGCGCCACCTCTGCCTCGCCGACTACTTCCGGCCGGAGCCGGGGTCGGACACGGTCGCCTTCCAGGTCGTCACCGTGGGTCACGAGGCGACGCGCCTCGCCGACGCGTGGCAGGAGAAGGGCGACTACAGCCGGGCGCTCTACCTGCACGGCCTGGCGGTGGAGACGGCCGAGGCGCTCGCCGAGTACTGGCACCGGGTCGTCCGGCGCGAGCTCGGGATCCCCGAGCTGCAGGGAAAGCGCTACTCGCCCGGCTACCCGTCCTGGCCGGAGCTCGTCGACCAGCGGCAGATCTGGAAGCTCCTCGACCCGGAGCGCACGGTGGGCGTGTCGCTCACCAGCGCCGATCAGATGGTGCCGGAGCAATCCACCTCGGCCATCGTCCTGCACCATCCCGAGGCGGTCTACTACACCATCCGCTCCACCGGGCCCGTCGCGGCCGCGGCCGGGTAGGCCGCACAGGTCGGGGCCTCCGGCGGCCGCGCCTGCCCCTGTCGGCGCCGCGCCGGCGCGCCTACCATGCGGGCCATGAGCCAGCCTCCGCCCAGCCCGCGCACCCGCGTCCGCCGCCTCCCCGACCGCGGCGCCTACGACCGCGCTACCCTCGATGCCATCCTCGACGAGGGGCTCGTGGCGCACCTGGGCTTCGCGCTCGAGGGGCAGCCCTACGTCATCCCCGTCCTCTACGGGCGCGACGGGGACCGGCTCCTCTTCCACGGCTCCGCCGCGAGCCGCATGGTGCGCGGGCTCGAGGGCGGGATCCCGGCCTGCGCCACCGTGACGCTGCTCGACGGCCTGGTGCTGGCGCGCTCCGCCTTCCACCACAGCGCCAACTACCGCTCGGTGGTGGTGCTCGGGACGGCGCGGCCGATCGACGATCCCGCGGAGAAGGAGGCCGCGCTGCGCGTCATCTCCGAGCACCTCCTCCCCGGCCGCTGGGACGAGGTCCGGCCGCCGAGCGAGAAGGAGCTCCGGGCGACCTCCGTCCTCTGGCTGCCGCTCGACGAGGCATCCGCGAAGATCCGCACCGGCCCGCCGAAGGAGGACGAGGAGGATCTCGCGCGCGAGGTGTGGGCCGGCGTGCTGCCGCTCGCGCTCGCGGCCGGCGAGCCGGTGGCGGACGGGGCGGGGCGGCCAGCCCCGCTGCCAGAGCACGTCCGAGGCTGGCGGCGCGGCCGCTGAACCGGCCCTCTCCCCTTCCCTCCCCCGCTGGCGCGGGGGAGGGGGACCGGGGCCCGCCGCCGTCAACCCGTCCTCGTACTCGTCCCCGTCCTCGTACTCGTCCCCGTCCTCGTACTCGTCCCCGTCCTCGTACTCGTCCCCGTCCTCGTACTCGTCCCCGTCCTCGTACCCGACCCCGTTCCCGACCCCGACCCCGTTCCCGACCCCGACCCCGTTCCCGACCCCGACCCCTGTCCCGGTCCCCGACCGTCACAACCGATGCGGCCGCCCGGGCGCGCGCTGGCCGCTCTTCTTCGGCCGCACCAGCGTCGTCCCATCGGTGGCGGCGCTGGTGACGTTGCCCGTGAACGTCGGCTCGAAGCGGGCGTGCGTCACCGCCTCGAAGCCGGACGCGAGCCGGAGCAGCGTCGGCTCGCTGAAGGCCGTGCCGAGGAAGCTCACGCCCTGCGGCAGCCCGAGGACGCTCGCCGCCGGCACCTGGACGATGGGGTAGCCGGCGGGGCCGGCGAGCCCGGAGCTGGCGAAGATGAAGTGGTCGGAGAGGACGAGGTCCGTCGTCCACGCCGGGCTGTCGGTGGGGGCGACGATCGCGTCGAGGCCGAAGGAGGCGAGGGCGGCGTCGATGCCGTTCGCGCCGGCGGCCGCGTCGATGGCGAGCGCCTCGTCGTAGGTCATCCCGAAGATGGGCTGGGCGGTGTCCTCGCCCTGCTCGAGCGCGTTCGCCAGCTCGAACAGCTCCTGCCCGAAGTACGGCATCTCGGCGGCCGCGTTGGCGGTGTTGAAGGCGATGGCGTCGGCGAGCGCCTTGCCGGCGAGCGGCACGCCGGCGCGGGTCGCGAAGTAGGCCTCGACGTCGCGGCGGAAGTCGAAGAGCAGCACCAGCAGCTCGCCGTCGGCCGGGGGGAAGACGAACTTGGCGCCGTCGAGGTCGACGAGCGTGGCCCCCGCGCCCTGGATGGCGGCCAGGGCGTCGTCGAAGGCGGCCACCACCTGCGGTGGCGCGCTGTCGATGCCCTGGCGGGTGACGCCCAGCACCGCGCCGCGGAGACCGTCCGGATCGAGGAACGCGGTGTAGGTCCGCGGCAGCGCGGGGCGCGTCCGGCCCGTCCCCGACCAGCCCAGCGGCACGCCGGCGGTCGCGGGATCGCGCGGGTCCGGGGTGCGGCTCACGATGACGTCGAGCAGGCGGGCGGCGTCCGCGACGGTGCGCGCGTGCGGACCGACCGTGTCCTGCACGTGCGAGATCGGCACCACGCCGGCGCGGCTCACCAGCCCCACCGTCGGCTTCACGCCCACCACCCCGGACACGTTGGCCGGGCAGACGATGCTGCCGTCGGTCTCGGTCCCGAGGCCCGCGGCGGCGAAGTTCGCCGTCACCGCCGCCGCCGAGCCGGAGCTCGAGCCGCAGGCGTTGCGGTCGAGCGAGTAGGCGTTGTGCGTGAGGCCGCCGCGGCCGGACCAGCCGCTCGTCGAGAAGAACGAGCGGAAGTTGGCCCACTCCGACAGGTTCGTCTTGCCGAGGATGATGGCGCCGGCGGCGCGGAGCTTGGCGGCGACGGTCGAGTCCCGGAGGGGCGGAGCCCCGACCAGCCCGAGGGAGCCGGCGGTGGTCTGCATGCGGTCGCCGGTGTCGATGTTGTCCTTGAGGACGAAGGGGATGCCATGGAGCGGGCCCGCGGCGCGCCCGGCGCGGCGCTGCGCGTCCGCCTGGCGCGCCAGCGCCAGGGCGTCGGGGTTGAGCTCCACGACCGCGTTCACGCCCGACGCTCCCTGGTCGAGCTGGAGGATGCGGTTCACGTAGTGCTGGACGAGCTGCACGGAGGTGAGCCGGCCTGCGGCCAGCTCCGCCTGCAGATCGGCGAGCGTGGCCTCCTCGATCCGGAACGGTGCGGCGCGCGCCGCGGGAGCGGCGGCGATCCCGAAGGCGATGGCGGCGGCGACGGCCCTGCGCATGGACGACCTCCTCGACCTGCGACTGCGAGTGAGACGCGGGGGCCGGCCCCATAGGCGCCCGGCGGGTCGCCCGGGCGGCCCACGTGAGGTCCGACCCGCGCTGGTGGTGCGGCCACGCTGTGCGGACGCGCTCGACGCGCCGCGGCGCCCGGCCGGCGGCGCGACCGCCGAGCCGCTACAACCGTCCGCGTGAAGCCGAACGAAGCGCCGCGGGCCGCCCGCGGCCCGGCGCTCCGCCGCATCGTCGCCCTCGCCCGTCCCGAATGGCGCCTGCTCCTCGCCGGGACGGTCGCCCTGGCCGTGGGGAGCGCGGCGTCGCTCCTGTACCCGCAGGCGATCCGGGTGGTGATCGACGGCGCGCTCGCCAGCGGCGTGCCCACGCCGTTCGGCCCGGCCGGGCCCGCCTCGCTCGACCGCGCCGCGCTCGCCATGGGCGCGCTGGCCGTCGTGCAGGGCGTCGCCATCGCGCTCCGCGCGCGCGCCTTCGGCGTCGCCGGCGAACGGGTGGTGACGCGCCTGCGCCAGGCGCTCTACGGCGCCATCCTGGAGCAGGAGGTCGGGTTCTTCGACCAGCGTCGCACGGGAGAGCTCACCAGCCGCCTCGCCTCGGACACGGCGGTGCTGCAGAGCGCCGTCTCCAGCAACGTCTCCATGGGACTGCGGCACCTCGCGACCGTGGGGGGCGGGGTGGTCTTCCTCTTCCTCACCTCGGCGCGCCTGGCGCTCGTCATGCTCGCCATCGTGCCGGCGGTGGCGCTCGGGGCCGTCGCCTACGGGCGCCGCGTGCGCCGGCTGGCGAGGGAGGTGCAGGACGCGCTGGCCGCGGCGGGCGAGGTGGCCGAGGAGACCATCTCCGGCCTGCGCACGGTCCGCTCCTTCGACGCCGAGGCGCGCGAGCGGGAGCGCTACGGCGCGGCGGTGTGGCGCGCCTTCGAGACGGCCCGGCGGCGCGTGCGCGCCGGCTCCGCCTTCATGGGCTCGGCGGCCGGCGCCGGCTACACCGCGGTGGCGGTGGTGCTCTGGTACGGCGGGCGCCTCGTGGCGCGCGGCGCGCTCACGCCCGGCGGGCTCACCTCCTTTCTCGTCTACACGCTGCTCCTGGCGGTGAGCCTGGGCGCGCTCGCCGACCTGTGGGCCGACTTCATGCGCGCGCTCGGCGCGGCGGAGCGGATCTTCGAGATCCAGGACCGCACCCCGCTCGTGCCGCCGCGCGGCGGCGAACGGCCGGCGCGCGTGGAGGGGCGGCTCGCGTGGGAGGGCGTCCACTTCGCCTACCCGACGCGCCCCGAGGTGGGAGTGCTGCAGGGCATCGACCTCGCGGTGGACGCGGGCGAGGTGGTGGCGCTCGTCGGGCCGTCCGGCGCGGGCAAGTCGACCGTCGCCCAGCTCCTCTCGCGCTTCTACGACCCGCAGGCGGGGACGGTCCGGCTCGACGGCCGCGATCTGCGCCACCTCGACCCCGGCTGGCTGCGCCGCCAGGTGGGTGTCGTCTCGCAGGAGCCGATCCTGTTCTCGGGCACGGTGGCCGAGAACGTCCGCTACGGCAGGCCCGGCGCCAGCGAGGAGGAGGTCGTGGCGGCGGCGCGCGCCGCCAATGCCCACGACTTCGTCGCCCGCTTCCCCGATGGCTATTCGACCCGCGTCGGAGAGCGAGGCGTGCAGCTCTCCGGCGGGCAGAAGCAGCGCGTCGCGATCGCCCGCGCCGTGCTGAAGGACCCGCGCGTCCTCGTGCTCGACGAGGCCACCTCCGCGCTCGACGCCGAGAGCGAGCACCTCGTGCAGGAGGCGCTGGAGCGGCTCATGCGCGGTCGCACCACGCTCGTCATCGCGCACCGGCTCTCCACCGTGCTGCGAGCGGACCGGGCGGTGGTGCTGGAGGGCGGCCGGATCGTGCAGGTGGGCAGCCACGCCGCGCTCATGAGCGAGGACGGCCCCTACCGGCGGCTCGTGGAGCGCCAGTTCGTCGCCGCCTGATCGCCCGCCGGGCGAGCGCCTCCGCCGACGGCGCACGACCGCACGCTCCGTGCCACGCGCCCGCTCCCTCTCCACCTTTCACGCCGGGGCGGATCCACGCCTCGCACGGAAGGGGGAAACGGCATGACGTATGCGAAGTGGGGTCTCGCCGCGGCCGTCAGCGCGGTCCTGGCGATGGCTCAGCCCGCCGCCGGGGCGGAGGGCGCGAGCACGAGCGCGACCTCGGGCAGCGACAAGGGCTCGAGCAGCACGATGGGCGGCTCGGCGGGCGCCTCCACCACGCCCGACCCGGGCACCGCCGCCGGCTCGGATCCGAGCTCGGCCTCGTCGAGCTCGAAGAAGAGCTCCGGCAGCTCGTCGTCCATGAGCGGCACGGGCAGCAGCAGCGACACCTCGTCCAGCGGCACCGCCTCGTCCTCAGGCTCCGGCAAGATGGACAAGAGCCTCATGGAAGGCCTGCAGAAGCTGCACGCCGCCAACCAGGCGGAGGTGCAGATGGGCCAGATGGGCGAGCAGATGGCGCAGGACCCGCAGGTGAAGCAGTTCGCCAAGCAGATGGTGGACGATCACGGCAAGAACGACCAGCAGCTCACGAGCATGGCCCAGACCATGGGCGTCCAGCTCACCGGCAAGGCGTTCGAGGACAAGCAGAAGGACCACCAGAAGGAGATGCAGAAGGTTCAGGGCAAGTCCGGCGCCGAGTTCGACAAGGCCTACATGGATCGCATGGTCAAGGACCACGAGAAGGACGTGAAGGAGGTCGACAAGCTGGCGAAGAAGGCGAAGGACGCGAAGCAGACCGAGCTCGCCTCCATGCTCGAGCAGACGCACAGCAAGATGCAGTCGCACCTCGACATGGCGAAGCAGATCCAGAAGTCGACGAAGAACGAGGCGAAGAGCGCGAGCAGCGGGTCGTCGAGCTCGATGGGAACCGGGTCGTCGTCCTCCGGCAGCAGCTCCACCTCCGGCAGCGACAGCTCGTCGAAGTCGCAGGGGACGGGGTCGTCCAAGTCGACCTCGCCCGGCACCTCGTCGCCGAGCACGTCGAGCGGCTCGAGCGGCACGAGCGGCGGCAGCGACACCACCAAGTAGCGGGGCCGCTCGTCCAGCCCCGGATCGCGGCGGCGGCGGGTGGGGTCCCGCCGGCCGCCGCGGCGCGTTGCGAGGGAGGCGTGCGAGCCACGCGCCTCCTTCGCTACCATGGCATCCATGCCCCTCTTCGTCCGCTTCGCCGTGACCCAGGAGGACCTCGAGGCAGCGTACGCGCTGCGCAAGGCGGTCTTCGAGGCCGAGCAGAACGTCCCGCGCCCGCTCGACCGCGACCCGTTCGACGATCGCGCCGCCCACGCCGTCGCCTTCGACGAGAGCGGCCGGTGCATCGGCACGGGGCGGGTGGTGCGGCTCGACACGCGCCTCGGCCAGATCGGGCGCCAGGCGGTGCTGCCGGAGCGCCGCCGCCACGGCGTGGGCGCGGCCGTGCTCGACGCGCTCGAGCACATGGCGCGCATGCAGGGGCTCCGCGAGCTGGCGGTGCACTCGCAGATCCCCGCGCGCCACTTCTACGAGGGGCGCGGCTTCGTGGCCGAGGGGGAGGTCTTCCTCGACCAGGGCGTCCCGCACGTCCTCATGAAGAAGAGCCTGATCGACCCGCGGTAGGGTCGTGGCGGCGCCCGTCAGTCCGCGAGCGCCGCGCTCGTCCCCAGGCCGACGCCGCCGGCGCGGAGCGCCCCGTCGGTCTCGCGCGAGCGATCGGGGAACACGGCCCGGGTGAGGTCGTCGAGCACCGTCACCTCGAAGCCCTCGGCCGCGGCGTCGACGGCGGTCGCGCGGACGCAGAAGTCTCGGGCCAGGCCGCAGACGAAGACGCGGCGAACGCCGCGCGCGCGGAGCCAGGCGCCGAGGCCGGTGGTGGGCCTCGATCCGCCCGGGCCGACGTTCTCGCGGAAGGCGGAGTAGGAGTCGACCTCGCGGCGCGTGCCCTTGCGCAGGACGAGCGTCAGCGCCTCGTCGGGCAGGGCGGGGTGGAGCGCCGCCCCGCGCGTGCCGCGGACGCAGTGGTCGGGCCACAGCTCCTGCGGCCCCGCTTCCGCGCGCAGCGTCGTGAACGGCGCGGCGCCCGGGTGCGACGAGGCGAAGGAGACGTGGCCGGGTGGGTGCCAGTCCTGCGTCGCCACGACCGTGGCGAAGCGCGGCGCCAGCGCAGCGATGGGTGCCACGACCGCATCGCCGCCGGCCACCGCCAGCGCGCCGCCTGGGAGGAAGTCGTGCTGCAGGTCCACCACCACGAGGGCGTCCCGCTCCGGGTCGGGTCTCATGGCGATCTCTTAACGTGCGCGGGTCGCGCGGCGCGGCCCCGCTCCGCGGCGCCCCAGGCCCTGAGCTTGCGGTAGAGCGTGGCCTCGCCCACCCCGAGCTGCGCGGCGGTGCGCGCGCGGTGGCCGCCGTTCATCCGGAGCGCGGCGAGGACGTAGTCGCGCTCCAGCTCGTCGAGGCGCCGCACCGGGCCCTGCGCCGGCACCACGGGCATGGCCGCGCGCACCTCCTCGGGCAGGTCCTCCAGGTCCACGCGCGCGCCCTCGGCCAGCGCCGCCGCCCGCTCCATGGCGTTCTCCAGCTCGCGCACGTTGCCGGGCCAGTCGTGACGGACGAGCTGGTCGGCGGCGCGCGGGGAGAGGCCCGACAGGGCACGCCCGCCCCGCGCCGAGGCGGCGGCCAGGACCCGGCGGGCGAGCGGGAGCACGTCCTCGCGCCGCTCTCGGAGCGGCGGCACGTGCACCTCGATCACCTTGAGGCGGTAGTAGAGGTCGGCGCGGAAGCGCCCCTCCTCCACCATCGCGCCGAGCGCCCGGTTCGTGGCGGTGATGAGGCGCAGGTCCACCGGCCGGCTGCGCGTCTCGCCCACGCGCCGGACCTCGCGCTCCTGGATGGCGCGCAGGAGCTTCGGCTGGAGCGCCAGCGGCAGCTCGCCCACCTCGTCGAGGAAGAGCGTGCCGCCGTGAGCCGCCTCGAACAGGCCCGGCCGGTCGCCGGAGGCGCCGGTGAAGGCACCGCGCGCGTGGCCGAAGAGCTCGCTCTCGATGAGCGTCTCGGGGATGGCGCCGCAGCTCACCGCGACGAACGGGTGGCCGGCCCGCGCCGAGGCGTCGTGGATGAACCGCGCCACCCGCTCCTTGCCCACCCCGCTCTCGCCGGTGACGAGCACGGTCGCGTCGGAGCGCGCCAGGCGCCGCGCCAGATCGAGCACCCGGCGCATGCCCGCGCTGCGGGCGACGACGCCGCCCACCTCCTGCGCCCGCTGGCGGTGCGCTGCGAGCCGCCGCTCCGCCTGGTGCAGCGCCCGGGTGAGCGCCTGGAGCGAGGCCTCGAGCGACTCGCGCCGGCTCGTGGCCAGGACGAGGCCCGCCTCCTCCGGGGCCTCGCGCTCCCAGTCCTCGCGCGGGCGCCCGACGAAGCGGCACTCCGTATCGCCGGCGCCGACGCAGCGCTCCTCCCGGCACAGGATCTCGCGGCCGTTCACGTAGGACAGGTAGCCGGAGGCGAACCCGGTGAGCGTCCAGCACACCGGCTCGTCGGAGCGGCCGCGGTGCAGGAGGTGCTGCTCCGCCTCGTACGAGTCGCGCCAGATCGCCTCCGCGAAGGGCGGCGCCACGCCGGGCCGCGGCGGCGGCGCCTCGAAGCGCAGGTGCCCGAGGAGCTGGTGGAGCCGGCCGCCCGAGCGGCGCCACTCGACGTCCGCATCCCAGGGGACCTCGGTGCGGAGCGCCTCCGCGGCACGCCAGCCATGGGCGTAGCCGAAGCGGGCGAGGAGGATGCGCGCGGCGGCCGTCCCGAGCAGATCGATGAGCTCCTGCCGGAAGAGGCCGAGCGCCACCGCGTCGTAGAGCACGACCCGCCGGCCGGCGAAGTGGACGGGCCCGCCGTCGGGCTCGAACTGGAGCAGCTCCCGGAGGTCGAGGTCGGCGACGCGCATGAGGCGGTGCCCTGGGGACGACTCTCATCATGACAGCCTCGTCGCTCAAAATGATAGTCCCTGGGGTGGTGGCCCGGTGACACGGACTCTCGGTTTGCGGTGAATTGGACGCTGGCCTTCTCCTTGCTACGGGAGGCTACAGCGCAGCGCCGGATCACGACCCCGGCACTCGCGCGTGGCTCTCTGGAAGGCACCCTCCTCGCCGGAGAGCTGGGCCGGACCGTCCGCCAACGGTCCGGCCTTTTTTTTAGCGGGTGACCGTCGTTCCGCCCTCCACGGGGACCTCCACCGCGCCGTAGTCGGCCAGCCCTCGCATCCGGAGCTCCGCACCCTTGAGGAGCCTCGCGACCGCGCTGGCCGCGCCCGTCACCGAGACCCGGACGGGCACGGCCACCGTCGCGTGCCCGTGCGGCGGGACCGACGCGAGCGGGTGCGATCCCCCTGCGACGAGGTCCTGATCTCCCACGCGGAGGCCGTACGTGAGCGCTCCGACCGGTAGCGGGAACGCATTTCCGTTCTCGACGCGCAGCCGGACGTCGAGCGAGAGGTTCGTGAGCGACGCCTCCCGCACGCTCACGCCCTCGAGCCGGACCCCCGGGAGCCGCGGCAGCGCGAGCCGGTCGCGGTGCTCGAACGGCAGCTCGACCGGCCCGACCGGCGAGCCGACCCCGGCCACCCCCGAGACGCGGTAGCCGACATCGGAGCGCGTGAGGAGCAGCTCGCCGAAGCCGGGCAGGTCCTTCCAGCGCAGTCGCACCGGCACGGCGAGCGGCGTCGCCCCCTTCGGCGCGAGGTGCACGCCGGCGGGGAGGTTGCCCTCCACCACCTGCTTGCCCTCCACCTCGAGCTTGTACGCGAGGCGGTCGAGGTCGAGGCCGAACGAGTTGGGGTTGTCGAGCCGGTAACGGAGCGTGATGGTGACGCCCTCCAGGTCGAGCAGGTCGGCCGACCACGTCTCGAACGTCAGGCGCGGCCGCTCGATCCCCGCCGCGGCGAGGCTCTGCAAGAGCGAGCAACCGGGCAGGAGCGAGAGCGCGAGGGCAGCCGCCGCGGCGGCGAGCGGGCGGGCCGGGGGCCGGCGTCCACGGTGGAGGGACGGCATGCGCCGGAGGAGCATCGGTCGACGCAGGTTATTCACGCGGCGGTCACCTCGCGCTCACAGGAAGTTCCTCGCATCCTCCACCGAGTTATCCACAAGTGGGCGTTTTTCGCACTGTTTTCGCAGACGAAGCACGGTGAAGCCGTCGGGGGTGGCTGATACCATCCGCCCTCTCCATGAGCGACCAGGACCTCCCCCGGCGAGGAACGGCGGCGCCCGCGCTCCAGATCCGGGCCTCCCGCGACCTGCCGCACAACCTCGAGGCGGAGCAGGCCGTCCTCGGGGCGCTCCTCATCGACGACGCCGCCTTCGACCTCGTCGCCGACCGGCTCAAGGCCGACGACTTCTACCTGCACGCCCACCAGCTCGTCTTCGCCGCCTGCGCCGAGCTGGCGCAGGAGAAGGCCACCATCGACCCGGTGCTCCTGCACCAGCGGCTCGACGCGAAGGGCCTCCTCGGCGCGGCGGTGCCTCGCGAGATGCCCTTCTCCCTGGCGAAGGGCATCGGCACGGCCGGCAACGTCCGCCACTACGCCTCGGTGGTGGAGGAGCTGGCGCGCATCCGGCGCGTGCTGCTCACCTGCCAGAAGAACGCGGCCAAGGGCTTCGAGGCCGCCGGCAACGTGCAGGAGTACCTGGAGCAGGTGCAGCAGGAGGTCTTCGCGGCGGCGCAGGGCGGCCGCACCGAGTCGCTGAAGACCATCGCCGAGCCCATGATGCGCGCGCTCGACACGCTCGAGGCGACGCAGAAGCGCGTGCGCGAGGGGCTGAGCACCATCACCGGCGTGCCCACCGGCATCGGCGCGCTCGACAAGAAGCTGCTCGGCCTGCAGGCGGGCGCGCTCATCGTGCTCGCCGCGCGCCCCTCCGTCGGCAAGACGGCCTTCGCCCTCAACATCGCCAGCCACGCGGCGACCCGGGCCGGGAAGCGCGTCGCCATCTTCTCGCTGGAGATGCCCTCCGAGCAGCTCGCCATGCGCATCCTCGCCGCCGAGGCGAAGCTCGACTTCTGGCGCATGAACGAGGGCCTGCTGCAGCAGAGCGACTGGGACCGCATCATGTCCCACGGCGATCGCATCTCCTCCTCCCGCATCTGGCTCGACGACAACTTCGTGCTCTCGCCGGTGGAGCTGCGCGCCAAGTGCCGCAAGATCGCGCGCGAGGGGGGCCTCGACCTCGTCGTCGTCGACTACCTCCAGCTCATGAACGTGGCCGGCGCCCAGTCGCGCGAGCAGGAGATCGCCATCATCAGCCGCTCGCTGAAGAGCCTGGCGAAGGAGCTGAACGTCCCCATCCTCGCGCTGTCGCAGCTGAACCGGGGCGTGGAGAAGCGCAAGGGCGAACCGCCCATGCTCTCCGACCTGCGCGAGTCGGGCGCCATCGAGCAGGACGCCGACGTCGTCATGTTCCTCCACCGACCCGAGGAGAAGGACGACGGCGGCGGCGGTCCGGCGCAGCGCGTGGACGTGCAGGAGATCGAGCTGCACATCGCCAAGCAGCGCCAGGGCCCCACCGGCGTGGTGGAGCTCGTCTTCTTCAAGACGAATACGTTCTTCGCGGAGCGGCAGCGGGGCGGGGCGTCCGCGTAGGGACGGGGGACCCGCGGTCGGCATCGAGGTCGAGATCGGGGGTCGGGGTCGGGGTCGGGGTCGGGGTTGGGGGTTGGGGGTTGGGGTCGGGGGTCACTGACAGGCGCAGATCGCCAGTCGAAAGCCTGCCTCAAA
>DASTGH010000226.1:0-5595 GCA_035719345.1 Anaeromyxobacteraceae bacterium | reverse complement strand
GCCCGGCCGGCCACGCCGCGCTCGCGCGAGCCGGTCGAGCACCACAGCGCCGACGACCGCGCCGCGCTCGACCGCATCGTCGCGGAGAGCGCGCGCCGCTGAGCCGCCGCACGGCTCCCCCTCACCCGGGACGGCCGAGAGGCCGCGCGGCCGGGGACGCGACCCACGGCCGCTGCCGCCGCCTTGTGGCGTGCCACCGCCGCCATCACCTTGATCGGCGGGGGTGGGGACATGGGTCGTGGGCGGCGGAGGTGGTGGCTGCTGTGTGCGCTGCTCGCGGCCGGGACGGCGCGCGCGGGCCCTCCCGCTCCCGAGCCTCCCCGGGCCGAGCCTCCTCGGGCCGAGCCGCCCAGGAACGTGGCGAGCGGCCTCCCGGAGCTGTCGCGCGTGGCCGAGGCAGCCATGCCGGGGGTGGTGGGGATCGTCACCAGCCAGACCGATCGCGAGGCGCCGCCGCGCGGCGATCCGATGCGGGACCTCTTCGAGCACTACGGCGCGGACCAGCCGCGGCGAGGGCTCGCCAGCGGCTTCGTCATCGCGCCGGACGGGCTCATCCTCACGAACGCGCACGTCATCGACGGCGTCGCCCGCATCGAGGTGGACCTCGGCGAGGAGGAGGAGCGCCTGCCCGCCCGCGTGGTGGGCAAGGACGACGCCAGCGACGTGGCGCTCCTCCGCGTGGACGCCGGCCGGCCGCTCCCCACGCTGCCGCTCGGCGACTCGGACGCCATCCACATCGCCGACTGGCTCCTGGTCATCGGCAACCCGTTCGGCCTGTCGCACAGCGTCACCGTCGGCGTGGTGAGCCACCTCGGACGCGGCGACGTGGCCCCCGCCGGCCGCGAGGGGTTCTACGACTTCATCCAGACCGACGCCTCCATCAACCCCGGGAACTCGGGCGGCCCGGTGCTGAACGTGCGCGGCGAGGTCATCGGCATCGCCACCGCCGTGAACGCCACCGGGCAGGGCATCGGCTTCGCCGTGCCCATCAACATGGCCAAGGAGATCCTGGCGCAGCTCCGCGACCGCGGCCGCGTCGTGCGGAGCTGGATGGGCGTCTCGGTCCGCGAGTTGCGCGAGGGCGGCCACGGCCCGCGGCAGGTGGTCGTCACCGACATCGTGCACGGCGGCCCGGCGGCGACGGGCGGCCTGGCGGTCGGCGACGTCATCACCGCGTTCGACGGTCGCCGGGTGGGGAACGCGGCACGGCTGCGCTGGTACGTCGCCACGGCGGGGGTGGGACGGAACGTCGCGCTCACCGTCCGCCGCGGCGAGGGCGAGCGCGCCGTGCGCGTCGAGCTCGCGACCTCGCCCGATCGCGATCCGGCGGCCCGCCGGGCCCCTGCCCTCGCCTCGGACGGCCGGGGCGGCGCGGGCGACTGACCCCCGCGACCCCGGGGGCGGGCCCGCGCGCCATCCCTCGCTTGCACCGCGGCGCCGCTTGCGGTTATCTAGGCCCCCTTCGCGCCCGCCCGGGCGCGAAAACCTTTTCGAGAGAGCCATGGCCGAGACGACCGCCACCCCCCCCAAGAAGAAGGCGAAGGCGCCGGCGCCGAAGGGCGCAGGGAAGAAGACCTGCAGCATCGAGGGCTGCAAGCGCGGCTACCGCGCCAAGGGGCTCTGCTTCTTCCACTACAAGAAGTGGCGCCGCGGCGAGCTGGAGAAGAAGCCCGGCCTGCGCGCCACGCGCTACGACACCTGCGGCAAGGAAGCCTGCAAGAAGAAGGTCGTGGCCCACGGCCTGTGCCAGGAGCACCTCGACGCCTGGAAGGCGAGCCGCAAGAGCGCGAAGCTCGCCGGCGCGCCGGCTGCCGCGGCGGCCCCCGCGGCCAGCTAGTTCAGCCCAGCTTCAGCTTCCGCTCGAGCGCCCTCGCCGCGGCGAGGAGCAGCTCGACCTCCCGCTGCGTCGGCTCGGCGCGCGCCAGCAGCCGCCGCCAGTCGGCGAGGATGTGCTCCGGGTTCTGGGGGTTCAGGTAGCCCGCCGCCGAGAGCAGCGCCGAGAGCCTGACCCAGAGCGCCTCCATCGTCGCGTGCCGGGCCGGCGCCTCGCCGGGATCGGCCGCCGCCTCCCGCGCCGGCGCGGCCGAGGCGATCTCGTAGGCGAGCACCGCCGCCGCCTGCGCCAGGTTCATCGAGTCGTAGGCCGCGGCCGTCGGGATGGTGCAGACCGCCTGGCACAGCGTGAGCTCGCGATCGGAGAGCCCGCGACGCTCCTCGCCCAGCACGATCGCCACCGGCCCCCGCCGCGCCCGCGCCGCCACCTCCGCGCCCAGTGCCCGCGGGTCGAGCTGCGGCCTGCCGGGGAGCTCGCGCGAGGTGGTGCCGCAGGCCCAGGCGGCGTCGGAGAGCGCTCGCCGCAGATCGGGCACGACCTCCGCCGCCTCCAGCACGTCGCCGGCGCGCCGCGCCGTCTTCCGGGCGCGCAGGAGGACCTCCTCCCGCGCCGTGAGCGGTCCGCCGCCGCGCGGCAGCCCGGTCCACGAGGGCGGCGCCACGATGACGAGGCGGGCGAGCCCGAAGTTCTTCAGGACGCGCGCCACCGCGCCGATGTTCTCGGCGGAGGAAGGGCGGTGCAGCACGAAGGTCACGCCGCCCGGCGGCACGCGCCCTCCCCTTCTCCCGCGCCGGCGTCGGAGGTGGGCACTAAGATACCGCGCGAACGCGTCCCGCCGCCGCGAGGCCCCCCATGATCGCCGAGAGCCAGATCCGCGCACAGCTCCCGTACACGCTCCGCCAGCTCGACCTGCCGCTCGGCGAGCTCTACCGCGGCAAGGTCCGCGACAACTACGCGCGCGCGGACCGGATCGTCATGGTCACGACCGACCGCGTCTCCGCCTTCGACCACGTCCTCGGCACCATCCCGTTCAAGGGCGAGGTGCTGTCGCGCCTCACGCTCTTCTGGTTCGACAAGGTGAAGGACCTCGCCCCCACCCACCTCCTCGACGCGCCCGACCCGAGCGTCATGGTGGTGAAGAAGGCCGACCCGCTGCCGGTCGAGATCGTGATCCGCGGCCACGTGACGGGCTCGCTCTGGCGCGACTACCAGGCCGGAAAGGCCGGCGCCTACGGCATCGAGTGGCCGGCCGGCCTGAGGAAGGACCAGCGCTTCGACGAGCCGGTCATCACGCCGTCCACCAAGGCGCAGTACGGCAAGCACGACGAGCCCATCAGCGAGGCCGAGATCGTGAAGCAGGGGCTGGTCGCGGCGGACGTCTGGCGCGAGGCGACCGCCATCGCGCGCCGGCTCTTCCAGCGCGGCCAGGAGTGGGCGAGGAGCCGCGGCCTCATCCTCGTCGACACCAAGTACGAGATGGGGATCGCCGACGGCAAGCTGACGGTGATCGACGAGATCCACACCCCCGACTCGTCGCGCTACTGGCTGGCCGAGGGGTACGAGGAGCGCTTCGCCCGCGGCGCCGACCAGGAGATGCTCGACAAGGAGAACATCCGGCAGTGGCTCATCCGCGAGCACGGGTTCTCCGGCCACGGCAAGCCCCCGCCGCTCTCCGACGACGTGCGCGTCATGCTCGCCACGAAGTACATGGAGGTGTTCCACCTGCTCACCGGCGAGCCGTTCCGCTCCGACGTCGGCAGCGTGGCGACGCGGATCGAGCGCAATCTGAGGGCGAAGGGCTACCTCTAGCCTCACGCCTCTCCGAAGACGCGCCGGAAGATCGTGTCGACGTGCTTCAGGTGGTACTCGAGCGCGAAGCACGCGTCGATCTCCTGCGTCGACAGCGCCCGGGTCACGTCGGCGTCGCGCTTCAGGGCGGTCCGGAAGTCGACCCCTTCCTCCCAGACCTTCATGGCGTTGCGCTGCACGTGGACGTACGCCTCCTGCCGCGCCACGCCCTTCTCCACGAGCGCCAGCAGCACCCGCTGCGCCTCCTGCAGCCCGCCGGTGAGCGCGAGGTTCTCCCGCATGCGCTCGGGGTAGACGCGCAGGCCGTCGATCATCCCGGCGAAGCGGTGCAGCGCGAAGTCGAGCGCGATCGTCGCGTCGGGGCCGATGACGCGCTCGACCGACGAGTGGCTGATGGCGCGCTCGTGCCAGAGCGCCACGTCCTCGAGCGCCGCCACGGCGTACGACCGGACGAGCCGGGCGAGCCCGGTCAGGTTCTCGGAGAGGATGGGGTTGCGCTTGTGCGGCATCGCCGACGAGCCCTTCTGCCCGGCGGTGAACGGCTCCTCCGCCTCGCGCACCTCGGTGCGCTGCAGGTGCCGGACCTCGGTCGCCTGCTGCTCGAGCGTGCCCGCGGCCACCGCCAGCGCGCAGAACAGCTCGGCGTGCCGGTCGCGGTGTACGACCTGCGTCGCCGCGCCCTCGGCGCCGGCGAGCCCGAGGCGCTCCATGACGAGCGCCTCGACGCGCGGGTCGACGTTGGCGAAGGTGCCCACCGCGCCCGAGATCTTGCCCACCGCCGCCGTGCGCCCGGCGCGGGCGATGGCCTCGCGGCGGCGGCCCCAGGCGTCCCACCAGCCGGCGAGCTTGAGGCCGAAGGTGATGGGCTCGGCATGGATGCCGTGGCTGCGGCCCATCATGGGCGTGAGCTTGTGCTCGAAGGCGCGCTTGCGGACGGCCGCACGCACCCGGTCGATGCCGGCGAGGACGAGGTCGGTCGCCTCCTTGAGCTGGACGGCGAGCGTCGTGTCGAGGACGTCCGACGAGGTCATGCCCTTGTGCAGGTGGCGGACGGCGAGGCCGCCCTTCTCCTCGAGGAAGGTGAGGAAGGCGATGACGTCGTGCTTGGTGGTGCGCTCGATCTCGTCGATGCGCGCGACGTCGGCCGGGCCGAAGGAGAAGCCGTCGAACGCCTTCCGGAGCTGGGCCAGATCCTCGGCCGGCACCTGGCCGAGGCCGACCATCGCCTCGCAGGCGAGCAGCTCGACGTCGAGCCAGATGCGGAAGCGGCGCTCGGGAGACCAGACGCGCAGCATCTCGGGGCGGGTGTAGCGCGGGATCATGGGTTCTCGACCTCCAAGACTTCGACCGCGACCTACCGCCCCGTCGACCCGAACCCGCCCTCGCCACGGTGGCTGTCGGCGAGCTCCGCGGCCTCCTCGACGTCGACGTGCGCGACCGGCGCCACCACCAGCTGGGCGATGCGGTCGCCGCGGCGGACGTCGAAGGGCTCCCGGCCGAGGTTGACGAGGATGACGCCCACCTCGCCCCGGTAGTCCTCGTCGATCGTCCCGGGCGCGTTCACCATCGCGATCCCGTGCCGGAGCGCGAGGCCGGAGCGCGGGCGGACCTGGCCCTCGTGGCCGGGTGGCAGCTCCAGGGCGAGGCCGGTGGGCACGAGCCTGCGCTCGCCGGGCGCGAGCGTGCACGCCTCGTCGGCGCGGAGGTCGAGCCCGGCGGCGCCGGCCGTGCCGTACGCCGGCAGCGGGAGCGGCGCGCCGCGCGCGCCGACCCGCTTCACGCGCAGGCGCCAGGCCACGCCTAGCCCTGCTGCGCGGCGCCCTCGCCCCCCGCCTTCTTGGCGGCGTCGGCGAGCGCCTCCTTGCGGGAGAGGCGGATCTTCCCGGTGCGGTCCACCGAGATGACCTTCACCAGCACCTCCTCGCCCTCGGAGAGGACGTCGGAGACGCTCT
>DASTGH010000225.1:0-39675 GCA_035719345.1 Anaeromyxobacteraceae bacterium | reverse complement strand
CCCGCTGGCACCGGCGGCCCGCCGGGCCGCGCCTCAGCGCGGGCGCCGCCGCGCCCGCAGCGCCCGCCAGACGATCGGCACGAAGCGCCGGTCGTCGACGAGGTAGCGCCGCCACAGCCGGCGCGGCTCGCGCAGCAGGCGGAAGGCCCACTCCAGGCCTGCGCGCTGCATCCAGCGGGGCGCGCGCCGGATCGTGCCCGCGACGAAGTCGAGGCTCGCCCCCACGCCCACCGCCACCGCGCGCCCGAACGCAGCGCGGTGGCGGTGCATCCACAGCTCCTGCTTGGGCGCTCCGAAGGCGACGAGGACGAGGTCGGGCGCCGCGGCCGCGAGCCGCTGCAGCGCCACCTCGCCCTCCGGGTCGGGGCCGTCGACCTTCACGAAGGGCGCGTCCACGCCGGCGACGCGCAGCGCCGGGAAGCGCTGCTGCAGGCGGCGCGCCGCCTCGGCGGCGACCCCCGGCGCGGCGCCCACCAGGTAGACGCGCCAGCCGCGCGCGGCGGCGCGCTCCACCAGCGGCAGGACCAGGTCGGAACCCGAGACCTTCTGCGGCAGCGGCTCGCCCAGGAGCCGGGCCGCCCAGAGGATGGGCACGCCATCGGCGAGCGAGAGGTCGGCGTCGCGGTACGCCTCGCGGAACTCGGCGTGGCGCTCGGCGATGACGACGTGATCCACGTTGGGCGTGAACACCCGCCCGCCGCGCCCGGACGCGACCAGCGCCTCGATGCGATCGAGCGCGCCCCCCAGGGTGAGGGGATCGACGCCGAGCGGGCCGAGGTCGAGGCGGCGGGGCGACTCGGGGTGCATGCCGGATGCGGATATCACGTGGCGTCGCGGGCGTCTGTCCCGCGGCGCCCCGGCGACGTCGCCTCCTCACGCACCGTGCGCCGGGGCGAGCGCCGCGAGGACGTGCTCGTGCACCTTCCCGTTCGAGGCGAGGCAGTTCCCGGAGGCGTGCGTGGGCCGGCCGGCGAGGTCGGTGAACCGCCCGCCCGCCTCCTCCAGCAGCACCTTCATCGGCGCGAGGTCCCAGATCTGCACCCCCGCCTCCACCCAGGCCTCCGCCTTCCCCGCGAGCACCATGGCGAAGCCGGCGAGATCCCCGTGGCAGCGCGTCCGCGCGCAGGTCGCTGCGAGACGGGACACGGGCGCCTCGAACGGCGGCGCGAGCAGGATGCGCGGCTCGCCGAGCGAGAAGGTGGCGTCCTCCCAGCGCGCCACGCCCGAGACGGCGAGCCGCGCCGGCGCGCCACCGCCGGCGGCCAGCCACGCGCCGCGCCCGCGCGCGCCCCAGTACACGTCGCCCGGGACCGGCAGCGCCATGGCGCCCGCCACGATCTCGCCGCCCACCTCCAGGCCGACGAGGGGCCCCCAGAAACCCTCGCCGCGCGTGAAGCCGCGCGTCCCGTCGAGCGGGTCCACGATCCAGCGCGCACCGGCGGCGCCGGCGTGCGCGCCCGTCTCCTCGCCCAGGATGGCGAAGGACGGGAACGCCTCCCGCAGCACGGCGAGGATGGCGCCCTCCGACTCGCGGTCGGCCTGCGTCACCGGCGAGCGGTCCGGCTTCAGCTCCACGCGCACGCCGCGCTGGAAGTGGCGCATCGCCGCGGCCGCGCCGGCCTCCGCGGCGCGCCGGGCCGTGGCGAGCGCGAGGTCGAGATCGACGTCGTCCACCGTCATGCGCGTGAGGATAACGGCGTGCCGTGCGGACCGCCCTGCGTCGCCAGGAAAAGAAGAACCCCTCTCCCCGCGGACCGGGGAGAGGGGCAGGGGTGAGCGGGCTCTCGAGCGGCGTTACGCCTTCGGGCGCATGTCGCCGGTCTCGAGGTAGCGGGTGTGGAACCCGAACGCCTCGGTGAAGATGTGCGGCGACTGGCGGCCGGCGCTGGGGTGCTCGTACGCGCGCTTGTAGTAATCCCAGAGCAGCGGACGGTAGTCCGGGTGCGCGCACTTCTCGATGATCTCCTTGGCGCGCTGCTTCGGGCTCTTGCCGCGCAGGTCGGCGAAGCCCTGCTCCGTCACGAGGCACATGACGTCGTGCTCGGTGTGGTCCACGTGCGTGGCGAAGGGCACGATGGCCGAGATCTTCCCGCCCTTGGCCGTCGAGGGCGACATGAAGATGGTGTAGGCGGAGTTGCGGGCGAAGTCGCCCGAGCCGCCGATGCCGTTCTCGATGCCCTTGCCCACGATGTGGGTCGAGTTGACGTGGCCGTAGATGTCGGCCTCCACGAACCCGTTCATGGCCACGCAGCCGAGGCGGCGGATGACCTCCGGCGAGTTCGACACGTCCTGCGGGCGCAGGATGATCTGCTTGCGGTAGCGGTCGATGTTCTTGAGGAACCGCTCCTGGCCCTCGGGCGAGACCGAGAACGCGGTCGCCGAGGCGATCCGCAGCTTGCCCGAGTCGAGCATGTCGAGCATGCCGTCCTGGATGACCTCGGTGAACGAGGTCATGTTCTCGAACGGCCCCTCGTTGAGCCCGACGAGCACCGCGTTGGCGATGTTGCCGACGCCGGACTGCAGCGGGTTCAGCGTCTTCGGCATCCGCCCCTTCTTCACCTCGTTCTCGAGGAAGTCGAGGATGTGCTTGGCGATCGCCTTGTGCTCCGTCTCGGGCTTCTTGAAGGGCGCGTTGCGGTCGGGATTCGTCGTCTCGACCACCGCCACCACCTTCTCCAGGTTGATGGGCATGTACGGCGAGCCCACGCGCCCGTCGGCGGTGAGGAGCGGGATGGGCTTGCGCTCGCCGTGGTGGCCGGCGACGAGGTAGACGTCGTGCATCCCCTCCAGCTTCTCGTCCTGCCAGGAGTTCACCTCGAGGATGATCTTGTCCGCCATCTCGAGGTAGGCGGTGTTGCCGCCCACGGAGGAGGAGAAGATGATCGAGCCGTCCTCGCGGATCTTCAGGACCTCGACGATGGCGTAGTCGATCTTGCCGTAGTACCCGTAGCGCACCAGCGTGCCGACGTGCGACAGGTGCATGTCCTGGTACTCGACCACGCCCTGGTTGATCTTCTCCCGCATCACGGCGTCGCCCTGGTACGGGAACCGGAAGCCGACGGCCTCGGTGAGCCCCATGACCTGGTCGAGCTCCGGCCCGGTCGAGGCGCCCGAGAGGACGTTCACCTTGAACGGCTTGCCCTTGAGCCGGTCCTCGACGGCGCGCTTGGCGAGCGCGGTGGGGATCGCCTTCGGGTAGCCGGCGCCCGTGAACCCGGACATGCCGACCGTGGCGCCGCTGGGGATGAGCTGGGCCGCGGCCTCGGCCGGCATCACCTTGCTGAGCAGCGACTTGTTCAGGATACGGGGGTGGTCAGCCATCGAGAGACGCCTCCTCGGATCGTGGAAAGGGGGCAGAGAGGGAAAGCCCCCGGGGTGCTTCGAGCTGCGCGGGTGAGTCGCCAGAATAGCCCGAAGCGGGGCCTCGAGAGAAGGGGCCGGTCCGAATCAGGTTTCACCGCGAGAGATGGCTGTCCATCAGGCGGATCAGCTCCGGCAACGACGCGTCGCGCCACGCCGGCGCCAGCCGCGCCGGCGTCTCCCCCGAACGGAGTGCTCCCTGCTGCGCGAGCCACTCCACCGCATTCTCCGCGGTCGCCTTGGAGAGCGATTCGCGCAGGGCGATCCGCCCGGCGGCCCACGCGGCGCGGCCCTGCTCCAGCGAGGTTTTCAGGAGCGACCGGCGGTCGAGCGGCGCGCCGGTGCGGTCGGCCGCGAGCGCGGCCTCCGCCACGACGCGGTACGCCTCGAGGTAGGGGCGGAGCAGGTCGGCCAGGAACTCGAGCGCCGAGGGCTCGGCCCCTACTGTAAGTCGACCTGCGCGCTCCACGATGGCGCCGACCCGGGCCAGCTCGGCCGCGTTCTCGGCGAACAGCTCGTCGAAGGTGACGCCGACCCGGAACATGAACTCGAGCTTGAGGAGCCGCGACACCCACCGCGTCCGCTCCCGCACCTCGTCGCGCGCGGCGTCGCCGCCCAGCGCGCGCAGCGACGTCGCCACCAGCGCCAGCGGCACGAAGCGGTGGATGACGGCGTTCTTGTGGTAGTCGAGGTTCGTCCGGCGCTCCTCGCGCACGAGGTAGATCGTCTCGCCCGCCGCCCGCTCCACGCGCACGAGCCCCTCCTCCGCGAGCCGCGCCACGGCGTCGGCGATGGGCCCGGGCCGGAGCGGATCGGCGGGCGCGCCGGCGAGGCCGTGCGAGAAGCGCGCGCCCTGGTCGCGCGCGATCGAGCGGAGCAGCTCGACGCGACGGCCCAGCTCCGCCGCGGGGAGCCCGCGCCGCGTGTGCGCCAGCAGCGCCGCGGCGACGAGCCCGGTCGGAGTCATGCTGATGGCGCGGTTGATGCCGTACGCCACGCGGTTCGCCAGCGCCTGGACGAAGGCGCGCTTGGTCTCGGCCGAGGTGGACCCCTCGCCGCGCTCTCGCGGCGAGGGGCGAGGACGCGAGGGTTCGGCGGCCGCAGGGCCGTCGAACCCGAAGGCCGGCTCGTCGTCGAGCGTGAGCGAGGTCGCCCCCGCCCCGAGCCGCCGCGAGGCGAACTCGCGGAGCGAGACTGGCTCCTCGAACTGGATGGTGAGCCGGCCGTAGCGCTTGCCCAGCACCTTGCGGGCGCGCAGCAGGCCGCGGAAGTCCTCCTTCCGCTTCTCGCCCCCGGCCAGCTCGCGCGCGTAGCTGCCGCTCTCCATGAGCCGCTCGTAGTCGATGGCCACCGGCACGAAGAGGACGTCGTCCGCCGCCTGCTCCAGCCAGGCGTCGACCTCCATGGAGAAGAGCCCCGTCTTCGGGAAGAGCAGCTTGCCGGAGCGGCTGCGCCCGCCTTCCAGGTAGAACTCCTGCGGGAAGCGGTCGCGCAGCAGGTACTTCACGTAGGCGCGCAGGGTCGCGGTGTAGACGCGGTCGCCCTTGAGCGTGCGCCGGATGAAGAAGGCGCCGCCGCGCCGCGCGATCGGGCCGAACGGCCAGAAGGCGAGGTTGATCCCGGCCGCGACGTGCGGCGGGGTCATCCCGGCCATGTAGAAGACCCAGGACAGCACGAGGTAGTCGACGTGGCTCTTGTGGCTCGGGCAGAGGACGATGGGCGCCTCGGCCGCGGCGCGCTTCACGCGCGCGAGCCCCTCCTCGTCCACGTCCACGGCGTCGTAGAGCCGCCCGAACAGCCAGGAGAGGACGTAGCGCACGAACTCGATGAAGCCGGCCGAGTAGCGGCTCGCGATCTCCTTCAGGTCGCGCTCCGCCGCGCGCTCCAGATCGGCCACCGGGCGGCCGGAGACGCGCGCCTCCCGCTCCAGCGTGGCGCGCAGGCTCTTGTCGCGCAGCACCGTCTCGCGCACGCGCCGGGGCGTCTTGAGCTTCGGGCCCACCACCGCCCGGACCTCGCGCGCGAGGTGGAGGTGCAGGACGCCGCGGGTGATGCGCGCCACCGTCGCGTCCGGCTCGTCGGGGCGCTCGCCCTCGAACGCGGCCAGGTCCGCGGGCCGCCCCAGCCGCAGCACGGCGTGCCGGTGGTTGAGCACGAAGCCGAGCATGTTGGCGAGGCGGCGCGGCGCGTCCGGGGTGCCGAAGAAGATGTCGCCCAGCGTCGGCTCGAGGTTCTGCGGCCGGCGCGCCCACACCAGGAGCGCCGGGACGAGGAGGATGGGGCGGGAGAGCTCGCGCTGCAGCCGCGCCAGGAGCGGGAAGGGGTCCGGGCCCGAGGCGCGCCCCAGGAAGACGACGGTGGCGTCGCCGGCGCGGATCGCGCCCTCGACCGCACCCCACGAGGCGCGCACCCTCGCCAGCCACGGCATGACGCCGGTGAGCCCGAGCGCGGCGCGCAGCGGCGGCAGCCCGTGCTGCCGGAGGAGCCACGCCAGGAAGAGGAAGTTGAGGAGCCCCGCCTTGCGCATCACGAACACGACGCTGCCGCGGCGGGCGAGCTCGGCGAGCTCCCGCGGCGCCTCGCGCGGCACGCGCACGGGGCGGAACCAGCGATCGAGGAAGCTGGGCCGGGCCGCCGGCTCGGCGGCGGCGGACGAGCCGTGGTCGTTCACGGCGCCGAAGATGACGCACGCCAGGACGGCCGTCGAGGACGACTTTGGACGCGGTGCGCCATGCCTGCCCCGAGCGGAGCGAAGTGGAGTCGAAGGGCGGCGGCGCGAGACCTCACCCGCGCTTCTTGACCCGCCCCTCCTTGTCCAGGAACCATGGTTCGGCGAGGAGCGCCTCGACGCTGGGCCGGTAGCCCTTCACGTCGGCGCCGAGCGCGGCGAGCGCGTCGAGCACCTCGCCCCGGACGCGGGCGTTGTCCTTGTCGCGCAGGTACAGCTCGATGAGCGCGGCGCGCGTCCGCTCCGTGAGCGGCTGCTGCGCCAGCACCCGCACCGCCGCGATGCGCACGTCGTCGGAGAAGTCCTCCAGCAGCGGCAGGAGCGCCTCGTCGAGCGGGGGCGCGTCCGCCGCGACGCCCGGGGCCGCGCCGGCCGCCGCCGAGGCGGAGAGGTCGCCGTGGTGCTCGGCCAGCCAGCCGAGGAGGACGATCTTCTTCTCCGGGTCGCGCGTGTACTCGCGCCCGAGCCGGTGCAGGAGCCGGAGCGCGGTGCCGACGACGTCGGGCGGCGGCCGCAGCGCGGCGAGGACGCGCAGCCCCCAGGAGACGCCCGACTCCTGCGCCTCCAGGAACTCCTTCACCGGCCCGACCGCCTTCTCGCCGGCCTCGACCAGGATCTCCCGGACGCGCTCCTTCTCCTCGTCGTCGGTGATCCCCGGATCGGCGCGGATGGTGAAGCGCAGGCAGAGCGTGCCGAGCGCCTCCGCGCTGTCGATGGCGGCGAGCTGCTCGATGACCTTCTGCCGGTTCTCGGGCGGGCCGAACTTGGTCGTGATCTTCTGGGCCTGCTTGCGCAGGCCCTCCTTGCCCCCGCCCTTGCCGCCGCCGAAGAAATCGAAGATGCCCACCGGAGACCTCCGCGCGCTGGCGCGGCAGCGCGTCACTCGCGCCGCCGCCCCGCCGCATCCTTACAACGAGATGTGGGCCCGCGGGTCGCCTTTGTAGAGGTGCTCGAGCGCCCGCGCCGCCTTCTCCAGGCCGGCGCTCGGCTCGGGGAGGACGATCTTCACCACGGCATAGAGGTCGCCCCGTTCCCCCCCGCGCAGGTCGGGCAGCCCCTTGCCCCGCAGCCTGAGGCGCCTGCCGCTCTGCGTGCCGGCCGGGATGCGCAGCCGGACGGGGCCCTCGAACGTGGGCAAGGTCACCTCCGCCCCCAGGGCCGCCTCGGGCACGGTCACCGGCAGGTCGACGGACAGGTCCTTCCCGTCGCGCTGCACCCACGGATGCTCCCGCAGCTTCACCTTGAGGTAGAGGTCGCCGGCGCCGCCGCCGTGGCTGCCGGGGCCGCCCTGGCCCGAGAGCCGGATGGTGGAGCCGTCGGAGACGCCGCGCGGGATCTTCACCCGGAGCGTCTTTCCGCCGACGCGCAGGTCGCGCTCCGCGCCGGCCACCGCGTCGCGCAGGTCGACCTCGATCTCCGCCTCGGCGTGCGCGCCCTGCGACGGGACGTCGTGCCGGCGGCCGGCGCGCGCCCGGCCCCCTCGCCCCATGCCGAAGAGGTCCTCGAAGATGGACCCGAAGTCGAAGGTCCCCGCCTCGCCGACGTTCACCTCCCGGAAGTCGCCGAAGTCGAACGGCATCCCGCCGCCGGGCGCGCCGCCGGAGCCGCGCTTCCACTGCCGGTAGGTCTCCGCCTTGGCCGCGTCGAAGCCGCTGCGCAGGGAGTCGGCGCCGAACTCGTCGTAGAGGGCGCGCTTCTTCGCGTCGCCCAGCACGTCGAACGCGGCGGTGACCTCCTTGAACTTCTCCTCGGACGCCTTGTTCCCCGGGTTCACGTCCGGGTGGTACTTCTTCGCGAGCCGGCGGTAGGCCTTCTTGACCTCGTCGGCGCTCGCGCTGCGCGCGACGCCCAGGATGTCGTACAGGTCTCGCTCGGGCACGCCTGCAAACGTAACGCCCCGGCGCCTCGCGTCAATCGGCCGCCCGGCTGCGCCTTGTTTCCGCGCGCGCCCCCGGCGCTTAGAATCACCGGCATGAGCCGAGGTTGGCCCGCGCTGGCGGTGGGGCTCGCCGTCGCCGTCGGGGGCGCGGCGCGCGCCGAGGAGCTCGACCGGGTGGTGGCCGTCGTGCGCGGGCGCGCGGCGGAGGAGCCGCACGTCCTCACGCTCTCGCGGGTGGAGGAGGAGACGCGCATCGCGCTCGTCGCCCGCGGCGGGATGCGCGCCGCCACCGAGCCGCTCGACGCCGACGCGCTCCGGGCCGGGCTCGACTGGCTCGTCGGCCAGACGCTCCTGGCGGAGGAGGCGGCGCGGCTGCGCGTCTTCGACGTGGACGCCGCGACCTCGCGCGGCGAGCTCGACCGCTTCCGGGGCCGCTTCGCCTCGCCCTCCGAGTACCGCGACTTCCTCGCCCGGCTCGACCTGCCCGAGGCGGAGCTCGAGGCCATCCTGCGCCGGACGCTCCGCGTCTCGCTCTACGTCGAGTCGAAGCTGGCGCTGGCGGGGCGCTCGCCGGACCGGGCGCAGGCCGAGACGGAGGCGCTCCTGCGGGACCTGCGCGCGCGCGCCGAGGTGCGGATCCTCGGGCTGCCCGAGGGGAGGCGCTAGCTCCCTTGCGCCGGCCACCCGACGCCGCGGGGCCCACGACCCCGCCGCCGCCTCCTCCTCCGTTCGGCTTCCGGCGGATGGAGCTCGACGACCTCGATCGCGTCATGGAGATCGAGAAGGACGGCTTCGCCCACCCGTGGTCGGCCGAGCTCATCCGCCGCGAGATGGGGCACGAGTGGTCGTCCATCCTGCTCGCCACCGAGATCCGCCGCGGGCCGGGCGGGCTGCCCATGGAGCACTGCCTCGGCTTCGTCGTCTACTGGCTCGTCCACGACGAGCTGCACGTGCTCAACATCGCGACCGCCATGGAGGAGCGGCGGCGGGGCGTGGCGCGCGCGCTCATGCTGGAGGCGGCGCGCCGGGCGCGCGAGGCGGGCGCGGTGCTGTCGACGCTCGAGGTCCGACGCTCGAACGTCGGCGCCATCGCGCTCTACCGCGACCTCGGATACCGGCAGGTCGGGATCCGGCCGAACTACTACGTGGACGAGGGCGAGGACGCGATCGTGATGGTGATCGATCTGTAGGGCGTTGTAGGGCGCTCGCCCCCCCGCCGGGTCGACGCCGCGGCGCGGGATGGTGTACAACGCGCGCCCTCCAATGCTCTGGCGCGCCGTCCGCTGGCTCCTGTTCCGCTTCGACCCCGAGTGGATTCACCACCTGGCGGTCCGCTGCCTCCGGCTGCTCGGGTGGCGGCCGGTGGCGCGGCGCCTGCGCCCGCGGCCGCGGCCGAGCCTCGCGGTGGAGGCGCTCGGGCTCCGCTTCGCGCACCCGCTCGGCCTCGCCGCCGGGTTCGACAAGGGCGAGGTGGTGGCGCCGGGGCTGTTCGCGCTCGGCTTCTCCCACGTCGAGATCGGGACGGTGACGCCCCGCCCCCAGCCGGGAAACGACCGGCCGCGGCTCTTCCGGCTGCCGGAGCACCGCGCGCTCGTGAACCGGATGGGCTTCAACAACGAGGGCACGGACGCGTGCGCCTCGCGGCTCGAGGCGCTGGCCCCGGAGGACCGGCCCGGCGTCGTCGGCGTGAACGTCGGCCGCAACAAGGCGACGCCGAACGAGCGCGCCGAGGACGACTACCTCGCCTGCATCGACCGCCTGCACGCGCGTGCCGACTACCTCGTCGTCAACATCTCGTCGCCCAACACGCCGGGCCTGCGGCAGCTGCAGGAGCGCGCCGCCCTGGAGCGGCTCCTCGGCGCCTGCGCCGACCGGGCGCGCCGGCTCGCCGTCCCGAAGCCGCTCCTGGTCAAGCTCGCGCCCGACCTCTCGGACGAGGCGCTGGACGAGGCGGTCGACGTCGCGCTGGCGGTGGGCGCGTCCGGGATCGTCGCCACGAACACCACCCTGCAGCGCCCCGGCGGGACCGCATCGCACCCGCGGAGCCGGGAGACGGGTGGCCTGTCGGGCGCCCCGCTCGGGTCGATCTCGACGCGCGTCGTCGCGCGCATCCACGCCCGGGCGCAGGGTCGGCTCCCCATCGTGGGTGTGGGGGGTGTCATGGACGCCGCAGACGCGTGGGCCAAGATCCGGGCGGGCGCGACCCTGGTGCAGGCCTACACGGGCTTCATCTACGGGGGGCCCAGCTACGTTCGAGGGATCCTCGACGGGGTCGAGCAGCTCATGCGCCGCGACGGATTTTCGCGGGTTTCCGACGCCGTCGGTGTAGACGTCAGTAGGCGGATGTACGCATGACGCCAGTCAAGTCGCAGACTTACGGCCTAGCCCAAGCAAGGCTGACCACCCGGCAGGGGTTTGCCCGCTTGCCTGTGAGGTGTCACCTCAGCGGAGGTTGTAAGCTGCAAGGCCGTGCGAATGGGTGACCGGTTGACGGCCATGACGCGATGCGTTACGGTCGTCACCGAAAGGGCGCCGAGGGGTTCGGTGTCCTGATGGCCCACATCAGTCAACGGGGTGATCGCATGGCCGAGAAGAATCACGGCACCACCAAGGTCCCCGAGTTCCTGCGCGAGCCGCTCGAGGCGGCTCAGCTCAGGCTCGCGGAATTCGAGGAAGAGGCGCAGCGGGTCTTCAAGGATCTGATGCAGAAGGGCAAGGCGAGCCGGAAGGACTTCCAGGAGCTCGTGCAGCGCCTCTCCAAGCAGGACTGGACGATGGACGAGCTGCGCGGCCGGGTCGGCAAGCTCCGCGCGCACGGGCTGGAGCGGGCGCAGGAGCTCCGCGGGCGCGCCGACGCGTTTCGCACGGAGGCCGTCGAGCGGCTCGAGGAGCTGCAGACGAAGGCCGTGGCGTTCCTGGGCGTCGCCAGCCGCGACCAGGTCCGGGAGCTGTCGCGGGAGCTCGACCGCCTCTCCCGCCGGCTCGACAAGCTGGATCGCGGCGCTCGCAAGCCGGCCCGCAAGGCCGCCCGCAAGGTGGCGGAGGGATAGGCACCATGACCGACATCCGCGAGGCGTTCAAGGAAGCGTGGTCCCAGGCCCTGGTCGGCTTCAACGCCGCCGAGCAGGAGGCCGAGAAGGTCATGACGCGCATCGCCGACGCCGCGGGGTTCACCCCCGACGACGTGAAGCGCCACGCGCGCGAGTTCGGCGAGCGGCTGCAGGCGCAGCGCAAGGAGATCGAGAAGAGCATCGACGACGCGGTGAAGCGTACCGCCAGCCGCTTCAAGCTCCCCACCCGCGAGGAGCTCGAGGACCTGAAGCAGCGCGTCGAAGCCGTCAGCGCCAAGGTCGACGAGATCGTCAAGGCGCGCCAGGGTGGGCAGGGCGCGTGACGAGGCCCACGGCCAGGGGGTGCGCGGGCGCGTTCGTCGCGGTGGCCGTGGCGGCCACCGCGGTGATCCTGCCCCGCACGCTGGGCGAGGCGCCGGCCGTGCCGCGGGTCGAGACCTTCATCTCGTCCGCGTGCGGCGGCACCTCGCCCTGCCCCTCGCCGGAGCGGCTCGAAGGGCTCCGCCGGCTGGAGACGATGCTGGCGGACCGCATGCCGGGCCTGCCGGAGAGCGATCGCACCCGGCTCGCCGACGTCATCTACGAGGAGGCTCGCGCCGCCTCGCTCGATCCCTTCTTCGTGCTGGCCGTGATCGCGGTGGAGTCCGGCTTCGATCACGAGGCGGAGAGCGAGCGCGGGGCCCGCGGGCTCATGCAGCTCAGGCCCTCGACGCTGCGCGGCGAGGCGGCGCGCTCGCGCCTCGAGGGCGCCGACCCGGCCGACCCGATCCTCAACGTGCGCGCCGGGGTGCGGTACCTGCGGCGCCTCGTCCGCGCGTTCGGGTCCACCGACGTCGCGCTCATGGCCTACAACGCCGGCCCGAACCGCATCCTCCGCTACCTGCAGGAGGAGGGCGCCGTGCCGGATCGCTTCCTCGCCTACCCGCAGAAGGTGAACGGCGAGCTGCGCAAGCTGAAGCGCCGCCACGGCGCGCCGCAGCTGGCGCTCGCCGACCGCGTCCCGGCGCTGCGGCGCACGGCGGCGCAGGCCGAGGACGGCGTCGAGGCGGCGCCGGCGGCGGCCACCGCGCCGCAGCGCTAAGACCGGCCGCGTGCGGGTCACCGAGATCTTCTTCAGCATCCAGGGCGAGGGCACGCGCGCCGGCCTGCCGTGCGTCTTCGTCCGCTTCACCGGCTGCGACCTGCGCTGCGTCTACTGCGACACTGCCTACGCGTTCCACGGCGGCCGGGACATGACCCGCGCCGAGATCCTGGCGGACGTGGAGCGCCACCCGTGCCGGCTCGTCCTGCTCACCGGCGGCGAGCCGACGCTGCAGAAGGAGCTGCCCGACCTCGCCCGCGACCTGCTGGCGAGGGGCTGGGAGGTGACGGTCGAGACGCACGGGCAGCGGCCGCTCGGGGCGCTCCCGCGCGAGGTCGTCCGCATCGCCGACGTGAAGACGCCCGGGTCGGGTGAGCCGGCGACGGAGCTCGCCTGGCTCGAGTCGCTGGCGCCGCACGACGAGGTGAAGTTCGTCGTCTGCTCGCAGGACGACTTCCGCTGGTCGCTCGACGTGGTGCGGCGGCACCGCCTGGAGGGGCGGGTCGAGGTCCTCTTCTCGCCCGTCCACGGCGCCGTCGACCCGAAGGACCTGGCCGCCTGGATGCTGGCGAGCGGCGTCCAGGCGCGGCTCAACCTGCAGCTCCACAAGATCGTGTGGGGGGCGGACGCGCGCGGGGTCTGACGGCGAGGCTACGGGCTCCGGACTCCAGGCTCCGGGACCCAGGCTGGCTGAAGCCTGCAGCCTGAAGCCTGAAGCCTGCGGTCGGCAACTTGACCCGGTGCGGCGGGCGGGGCTACGACGGTCCATCCGGCGCCCGCGGCTGGGGCCGGCCGCGCCCGAGGGAGCCCACCTGTTCCGGCCCGATCCCACGCTGCCCTTCGTACCCGCCACCCGCGAGCGCGTCATGACGCTCGTGGAGAGCATCAACCAGCCGCAGATCTCCATCCCCAGCAAGCCGCCGCAGTCGGTGACCGGCCATCTCTGCGGGCTGCGCAACCCCGACGGCAGCCTGTCGGTGTTCGTGTCGCTCTGGCTCCCGCAGAGCGGCGAGAACGTGGTCTACGCGCACGAGCCGCGCGAGCTGCCCGTCTCGGCGTACCGCGAGGCGGAGGCGGAGGGGCTGCAGTTCCTCGAGTCGATGGGGTTCATGCTCGACAACCTGAACTTCCGGAACCTGAGCCCGGAGCAGCAGCAGAGCACGCTCGAGCGCGTGCCGCTCTTCTCGCGGCCGCGGCCGGCGAGGGCGGACGCCGGGACGCGCGAGCGCGCGCGCTCGCCCGAGGCGCTGGCGCGGCTGCTCGCCAGCTTCTGACCGATGAGCCTCCGCTCTCGAGCCCTGCCGCGCCTCCTCGCGCTCGCCGCCGCCGCCGCGGCCTGCGCCCACGGGCCCTCTCCCAAGCAGCGCGAGGCCTCCGACATCCACTACCAGCTCGGCGCCGAGGCGCTCTCCCAGAACCGCCGCGCCGACGCGCTGCGGGAGTTCGAGCAGGCGATCGAGGCGAACCCCGAGAACGCCAATGCCTGGCTGGGGCGCGGGATCGTGCGCCAGTTCTTCGGCAAGACCGAGGAGGCGGAGCGCGACTTCCGTCGCTCGCTGGAGCTCGCCGCGACGCCGTCGGCGCACAACGCGCTCGGGCAGCTGCTCGCCGCCACCGGCCGGCTCGAGCAGGCGGTCTCGGAGTTCGACAAGGCGCTCGAGGACATGACCTGGCGCGACGCCTACCTGGCGCGCTGCAACCGGGGCCAGGCGCTGCACGAGCTGGGACGCAAGGAGGATGGGATCGCCGACCTGCGCGCCTGTGTGGCCGCGGCGCCGCGCTGGTGCCAGGCGCACCGGGAGCTGGGCCGCGCGCAGCTCGCCGACGGACGGGTGAAGGAGGCGCTGGAGGCGTTCCAGCGCTACACGGAGCTGTGCGAGAAGCTGCCCGACGCCTGGTTCCAGCTCGGCCTCGCCCAGATGAAGGCGGGCGAGCCCGAGGCGGCGCGCGACGCCTTCGATCGCTGCCGCAGCGTCGCGGGGGAGGACGCGCTCGGCGAGGAGTGCCGGCGCCGGGCCGGCGCGCTGCAGTGATGGGAGCTCGCATGAGCGAGGCTCTTCCGTGAGCGAGCAGGGTCGGCAGGCGGAGCTCCTGGCGGCGGCGAGCGCCTTCGGCCGCTGGCTCCTGCAGGAGCGCGAGCTGCGGGCGCTGCCGCGCGAGGAGGTCGCCAAGCTCACCCGGCTGCCGCCGGGGACGATCGAGGCGCTCGAGTCGGGCGACCCCGATCGCATGCCGCCCAAGGCGTACGTGTTCGGCTACCTGCGCACCTACGCGGGCGCGGTCGGGCTCGACGCCGACGACGTGGTCCTGCGCTGGCAGGAGGTGGTGGGCCCGGAGGAAGCGCCCGGCACGCGCCCGCGCCGCCTCCCGCTGCGCGCCCTCCTCCTGGCGGCGCTGGCGCTCGTGGCGCTGGCGCTGCTGATCCTGTTCGTGGCGGGGCCGCGGGAGCGCGCCCCGGTGAAGCTGGACCGCCCCCGCGCCACGGAGCGCGCCCCGTATCCCGCCGGCGCGCCGGCGCGCTGAAGCACCGGACCCGCGCGTGCCCGAGGCGCTCAAGCTCAGCGGCGTCGTGCTGCACACGGTCGACTACGGCGAGTCGGACCGCGTGGTGGCGCTCCTCACCGCCGAGCGCGGCAAGGTCTCGGCCTTCGCGCGCGGCGCGCGCGCCTCGCGCCGGCGCTTCGGCGGCGCGCTCGAGCCGTTCACGCTGGTGCGGGCCGAGGCCCGGACGCGGGCGGGCGCGGAGCTGCTCACGCTGCTCAGCGTCGACGTGGAGCGCGCCTTCGGCGGCATCCGCGCCGACCTCGCCCGCATCGCCTGCGCCGGCTACGCCTCCGAGCTGGCGCGCGAGCTGGTGCGCGATCACGAGCCGCACCCGGAGCTGCTGGCGCTGCTCGTCCGCTACCTCGACCGGCTCGACGGCGGCCCGGCGCGCCCGGCGGCGCTGCGCGCCTTCGAGCTGGGGGCGCTCTCGGCGGCCGGCTTCATGCCGCGCCTCGACGCCTGCGCCCGCTGCGGCGGCGCGCTGGCCGGCGACCGCCTCCCCTTCGACGCGGCCCAGGGTGGCGCGCTCTGCCAGGGCTGCGAGCCGTCCGCCTCGCCGGGCGCCGCCCGCCTCTCCGCGCGCGCGCTGCGGGAGGCCACCCGCCTCCAGCAGGGCGGCCTGGCCGCGGCCGACGCGGAGCCGGCGACCGGCGCGGTCGCAGGCGAGCTGCGCGACGCGCTCTCCCGCTTCATCGAGCACCAGCTCGGGCGGAGGCTCGCGAGCCGCAGGTTCCTGGACGAGGTCGGTCCGGTGCTGGGAGGCGGGTGAGGCGCCTCGCGTTCGCGCTCGTGGCCGTGGCAGCCGCCGCGCTCGCCTGGGTCGGCTGGCGCGCGCTCCGGCCGGCGCCGTCGGACGAGGCCCAGATCCGCGCGCTGCTGGAGCGGGCCGCGGAGGCCGCCGGGGAGAAGCGGGTGGGGGACGCCGTCGCCGACCTCTCCGACCGCTTCCAGGGCGAGGGCCTCGACCGGCAGGGCGCGAAGCAGCTCGTGGCGCTGCACGTGCTCCGCGGGACGTGGGTCTCGGTCGCCGTCACCGGCGCCCGCATCGCGCCGGAGGGCGACGCGGCCCGCGCCGCCGTCGACGTCCTGCTCTCCCGCGGCGGCAAGGGCGCGCGACTCGCCGACCTCCTCCCCGAGCAGGCGAGCGTCCACCGCTTCCAGCTGGCGCTGGAGCGCGAGCCGGGCGGGTGGAAGGTGGTGCGCGCTCGCTGGCGCCCCGTCACCCTCGAGGAGGCGACCGCGGGGCCGGAGCTGGCCGACGCGCCCGGAGCGCCGGCCCCCTCGCCGACCCGTTGACACGCCCCGGGGCGCCCCCTACCGTCCCCCGTCCGACCGGCCCGGTGGCCGGGGGAGGCGCGCGTGACGTTCCAGGAGCTCATCCTCAGCCTGCAGGCCTACTGGTCGTCGCGAGGCTGCATCCTCGCCCAGGGCTACGACCTCGAGGTCGGCGCCGGGACCATGAACCCGGCCACCTTCCTGCGCGTGCTCGGTCCCGAGCCGTGGAACGTGGCCTACGTCGAGCCCTCGCGGCGGCCGGCCGACGGCCGCTTCGGCGAGAACCCGAACCGCCTCTTCCAGCACCACCAGTTCCAGGTCATCCTCAAGCCGCACCCCGCCGACGTGCAGGACGTCTACCTCGGGTCGCTGAAGGCGATCGGCATCGATCCCCTCGAGCACGACATCCGCTTCGTCGAGGACGACTGGGAGAGCCCGACGCTCGGCGCCTGGGGCCTCGGCTGGGAGGTCTGGTGCGACGGGATGGAGATCACCCAGTACACGTACTTCCAGCAGGCGGGCGGCTTCGAGGTGAAGCCGGTGGCCTGCGAGCTCACCTACGGGCTCGAGCGCATCGCCATGTACCTGCAGAACGTCGAGAACGTCTACGACGTCGAGTTCGTGAAGGGCGTGAAGTACCGCGAGGTGTTCCACCACAACGAGGTGGAGCAGAGCCAGTACAGCATGCGGGCGTCCGACGCGCAGATGCTGTTCGGCCTGTTCGCCACCTACGAGGCCGAGTGCAAGCGCCTCCTCGAGGCGAAGCTGCCGCTCCCGGCGTACGACTACTGCCTCAAGTGCTCGCACGCCTTCAACCTGCTCGACGCCCGCGGTGCCATCAGCGTCACGGAGCGCGCGGCGTACATCGGGCGCGTCCGCGCGCTCGCCCGCGGCTGCGCGCAGGGGTACCTCGAGATGCGCGAGACCCTCGGGTTCCCGCTGCTGAAGTCGGGGTGGACGCCCTTCGACTCCGCGACGCTGTCGCGTCGCTACGCTCAGGGTGAACGACCTCGTTCGCGATCGGCCAGGAGGTCGGGGTCGAGGTCGAGGTCGACATCGAAGGCGCGGTCGAAGAAGTCCGCCGGGGCGAGGGTCTAGACCATGGCCGACCTGCTCTTCGAGATCGGCAGCGAGGAGATCCCCGCCGGCTTCGTCCCGCCGGCGCTCCGGCAGCTCGAGGCGGACCTGGCGAAGGCGCTCGACGACGCGCGGCTCGCGCACGGCGAGGTGAAGGCGGTCGGCACGCCGCGCCGCCTCTGCGTCTGGGCGCGCGGCGTGGCGGCGAGGCAGCCCGATGCCACCACCCAGGCGCTCGGCCCCGCGGTCCAGGCCGCCTTCGACGGCGAGGGCAAGCCCACCGCGGCCGCGCTCGGCTTCGCCCGGAGCCAGGGCGTGGACGTGTCCGAGCTGCGGCGCGTCGCGACGCCCAAGGGCGAGCGGCTGGGTGTGGAGAAGGTGGAGAAGGGGCGCAAGGCCGCCGAGGTCGTGCCGGGCATCCTCGAGGCGCTCGTCGCCGGGCTCCGCTTCAAGAAGTCGATGCGCTGGGGCGACCAGACGGTCACCTTCGCGCGGCCCGTGCGCTGGATGGCCGCGCTCCTCGGTGGGAAGCCGGTCGAGGTCCGCTACGGCGACATCGCGGCGGGCGCGGTGACGTACGGCCACCGCTTCCTGGCGCCGAAGGCGATCGCGCTGCGCGGCACGCCCGACGACTACGTCGCCAGGCTGCGCAAGGCCTCCGTCATCGTCGATCCCGAGGAGCGGCGCGCGGTCATCGAGAAGGGACTCGCGGCCGCGGCCCGCAAGGCGGGGGGGAGCGTCCGCCCCGACGCGCCGCTCGTCGAGCAGGTCACCTTCCTCGTCGAGCACCCGACGCCGGTGGTGGGCGAGTTCGAGGCGTCGAACCTGGCGCTGCCTCCCGAGGTCGTCATCTCCGAGCAGCGAGGGCACCAGCGCTACTTCGCGGTGGTGGACGGGGACGGCAAGCTCACGAACCGCTTCATCGCCGTGTCCGGTACCCCGGTGAAGGACCCGAAGGTCTCGCGCCGCGGGTACGAGCGCGTGCTGCGGTCGCGCCTCGCCGACGCGCGCTTCTTCTTCGAGGAGGACCGCAAGCGCCGGCTGGAGGAGCGGGTGGAGGACCTCGGCCGCCGCACCTACCAGGCGAAGCTGGGGACGGAGCGGGAGCGCGTCGATCGCATCGAGCGCATCGCGCTCGCGCTCGCCGGCGACCTCGGGTTCGCGGAGCGACGCGAGGCCGTGGCGCGGGCCGCGCGCCTCTGCAAGGCCGACCTCGGCACCGGCATGGTGGGCGAGTTCCCCGAGCTGCAGGGGATCATGGGCGGCCACTACGCGCGCCTCGACGGCGAGCCGGCCGAGGTCGCCGACGCCGTCGAGGACCACTACAAGCCCATCGGCGCCTCCGAGGAGATGCCGCGCGGCGACGTGGGCGCGCTCGTCGGCGTCGCCGACCGCCTCCACCAGCTCGTCGGCATCCTGGGCGTCGGCGAGAAGGCGACCGGCGCCGCCGATCCCTTCGGTCTGCGCCGCGCCGCGATCGGCATCCTGCGCATCGTGCAGGACCGCGGCTGGCGGCTGTCCCTGCGCAAGGCCGTGGGCCACGCGCTCGACGCGCTCGGCGGGAAGGTGCAGGGCGATCGCGAGAAGGTCGGGGCCCAGGTGCTCGACTTCCTCGCCGGGCGGCTCAAGGCGCTGTGGGCGGAGTCGTTCGACGGCGACCTCGTGGACGCGGTGCTGGCCGCCGGCTCGGACGACGTGGTCGACGCCCGGCGCCGGCTCGAGGCGCTGGCCGAGATCAAGCGCCGCCCCGACTTCGTGCCCCTGGCCGTCGCCTTCAAGCGCGCCGCGAACATCAGCGCCAAGGAGCAGGACGCCTCGGGCGCGGTCGACGCGTCGAAGCTGACCGAGGAGGCGGAGCGCGCGCTCGCCGCCGAGGTGGAGCGCGTGCGCTCGGAGACCTCGGCGCTCGCCGGCGACTACCCGGCCGTGCTGCGCACCGTGGCGCAGCTCAAGCCGGCCGTGGACCGCTTCTTCGACGACGTCCTCGTCATGGCCGAGGACCCGTCGGTGCGCTCGACGCGCCTGGCGCTGGTGGGGAAGGTGGTGCGCCTCTTCGCCGACATCGCCGACTTCAAGAAGATCCAGGCGGAGCCGGCGCCGGCCAGGGCCGCCGGCGGCTAGCTCCGCGGGGGGCCTTCTCCCTTGACCGCCACCGGAGGCCGCGGGTACGGTTCGCGCCCTTGACGCGCCTCTCCAAGAAGCTCCTCGCCGCGCCGGCGCTGCTCGCGGCCGCGGCGCTCGGCGCCTGCGGCGACAGGGCGTCGTTCATCGATCCGCCGGGCGACCGGCTCTTCTTTCCCACCGGGATGGCGCTGCGGCGCGTGAACGCGGCGGGCGGGACCTGCCGCCCCGCCGACGGGGCAGCTTGCCGCACCCACCTCCTCGTCGCCTCGTCCAACTTCGACCTCGCCTTCTCCGCGACCGAGGGCGGCACGCTGGCGGTCATCGACGCCGACGCCGCGGTCGAGGCCGCCTCCCAGCCGGGTGCGACCTCGCCGCTGCCGCTCACCACGGCGGGCGTGCTCGTCGGGGCGCCGGTGCCCGTCGGCTCGTACGCCGGCGAGGTGGCGGTGGTCGATGACTCGACCTGCCCGGGCTGGGAGGACGGCATTCCCGGCCAGCCGCCGAACACGCCGGAGGCCCTCGTCACCTCGCGCCAGCTGGGCTCGCTCTATCGCGTGGCGCTCGGCAGCGACGGCCCGTCCTGCCGGAACTGCGCGGTGAAGCTCAACACCGCGCTCGCCGACCCGTTCGGCGTCACCGTCGCCTGCGGATCATTCCCGCCGTCGGCGGGGCTCGCGCCCCAGCCGCGCCGCGACGCCTGGGTCACCTACCTGCGCGCGCCGCAGTCGCTCGGCTGGCTCACGCGGGTGGACCTCGACGTCCACGCGCCGCTCGCGGGCAACACCGACGTCAACATCGGCAGGGTCTCGACGCACTCCTCCGCGTACGACCCATCGACCACCCGCCTCTACGTCTCGCCGCGGTTCGACACGAACGCGTCGTCGGCGCCGCTCCGCAGCCTGCAGCTCGGCCGGTTCGACCTCAGCGACACCTCGACGGGCACGTTCGGCGGCGCGCTCCAGGCCATCGACCTCACGAGCGTGCTGCGGGGGGCCGAGCCGCGCGGCCTCGCGCTGTCGCGCGGTCCGCGCGCGCCCGGGACGGCGCCCCGCCTCTTCATGGGCCTGCGCGTCTTCGACGCGACGCTCGCCTCCCAGCTCGGCGTCAGGCCCTCGGGCGATCTCGCCGGCGCGCTCGTCGCGTTCGACACGGTGACCGGTCCCGACGAGGCGATCACGCCGAGGTTCGCCGCCATCCTGCCCATCGACCGCGGCGCCACGGTCGTGCGCACGGTCGAGCGGCTGGCCACCGCGACCGAACCGGCGAAGCGCGACCTCGTCTTCGCGACCGCGACCGACGACTCCTCGCTCCTGGTCTACGACGACGAGGTGGGGAAGGTCGCCCAGGTCATCGCGTTCTGCCAGCCGACCGAGAACGATCCGACGCCCGGGCCGTGCCAGGCCGGCCGCCCGCGCCTGGGGCTGCAGCCGTTCGGGCTGGCCGTGGAGGCGCGCGCGGCCGATGCCCTGCATCCGGCTCCCTACGTCCGCGTGTACGTCGGGTCCTTCGACCGCAACTGGGTGAACATCCTCGACATGGACCCGGCGAACCCGCAGGCGCCGCCCAGCGGGTGGTGGCGCATCGGGCAGGAGCGCCCGTGACCTCCGGACGCCGTGCGGCGCTCGCCGGCCTGGCGCTGGCCGCCGCTGCCTGCTCCAGCGGCCCGACCATCGCCGCCAGCCGCTTCGCCGGGCCGTCCGCCCTCGTCCCGTTCAGCGGCCGGGCGCCGAAGGTGGACGCGACGGCGGTGCGGCCCTACCTGGCCGTGGCCGCCTCGCGCGGCGACGAGCTGCGCCTCGTCGACCCGAACGACGACAACCCGGTGTTCGGCCCGGGCGTCGTCTTCCCGCTGTCGGTGACGACCGCGCCGCGGCCGCTGCTCCTCGCGGCCGCGTCGCTGGGCGACGGCGAGGCGGACCTGCTCGTCGCGGTGAGCGCCGGCGGCGCGCCGCACGGGCTCGGGGTGGCCGCTCCGGCGCTGCAGGTGGTCGACACCTGGTCCGGTCAGCCCCGGGTCGCCTTCGACGTGTCGCTCGCCGACGCGGTGGGGACGGGCGCCGACGTCCTGGCGGTGCTCGGGCTGTCGCCGCGTCCCGGACCGGCCGGAAAGCCGCAGGCGCTCGTGGTCGTCGGCCTGAGCGGCGGCCGCCTCGTGCTCGTGCGCTTCGAGCGGGACGCCGACGGGCGCGCGCTCCGCCCGGCCGCCGCGGACGCGGTCGCTGCGAGCGCCGACCTCGGCTTCGACCCGCTCGACCTGGCCCTGGAGCCGGCGCCGGGCACGCGGATCTTCGCCGCCACGCTCGATCCCATCCCGGCGAGCGCCGGGCCGGTGCAGGGCGTCGCGGTCGTCGACACCGCCGGCGCCCCCGGCTCGTGGGTGGCGACCGCGCTCGACGCGCGGATCGGGACGGTGGCGGTCGCCGCCGCGCGCGTCCCCGAGCGCGTGGTCCCTTCCGCGCCGACCGATCCCTCCGTCCGGCGCTCCCAGCTCGCCGACACCTTCGACTTCGCAGCGGCGCCGCTCTCGGTCTACGCCGTGCTCGACCCGGAGACGTGCGGGCCGAGCGCACGCATCGGCTGCGGGATCGCGACGCTGCGGCCCGATCAGGCGGTCCCCGGCCTCGCGGCCGATCCCGCCGCCGACGTCCTCGCCTCCGCGCCGCCCGGCGCCGCGTGGCCGCCCGAGACGCCGCCCCCCGGCGTGGCGCCCCAGGCCTTCCGCGGGCCCATCCCCGTCCCGGGCATCCCGGTGCACATCGCGCTCGGCTTCCCACCGGCGTCCGGCAAGGCGCGCATCGTCACCGACGCGAACAACCCCGACCAGCCGGTGCTCGCCCTGAACGCCGGCGGCGGCTCGAGGAACGTCCCCGCCATCGCCATGGTGACGTCGACGGACGGGCAGGTGTACTGGATCGACGTCGCGCGCTTCGCGCCCGTCTCCGACCTCTCGTTCGCGACCGGCACCGCGCGCGCCCGCGTCACCTCCGCCGGCACGGTGGCGTTGGCGGCCGGCGCCTACCGGCCTGGCCTCCACAACGGCGCCGTCATCGCCGAGGCGCGGCTCATCAACCTCGACTCCCCGTTCCCCGTCCCGGCCCCGGCGGTGGTGGAGGATCCGGGCAGCCTCTCGAGCGCGGTCGAGGTCTGGCCCGGGTTCACGCCCGACGAGTCGTTCCAGGTCGTCTTCCGCGGCACGCTGCCGGCGCTCTCCGGGGTCGGAGCGGTGTACAGCCTGGGGAACGACGGCGCCGTGTACGTCGGAGCGCAGACGCTCGTGCGCGGCACCGGCGCGCCGGTCGTCGTGCTCTCCCGGATCGGCGACCCGGAGCTCGGCGTCCGGCCCGGCGACAGCGTCCTCGTCGCGCCGGTGGACACGGGCACGTTCCCTCTGGTCGCCACCTCCTGCACCACCCCGGTGGACGCGGTGTTCCCGCCCGGTGACCCCGCGCTCGACCCGTCGCGCTTCCCGGCGGGATTTCCGGGCTTCCCCGGCGGCGCGCTGCGGCTCGCGCCCATCACCGGTACGCCGCCGCCTGCACCGGCGCTGGACCCCAACTGTCTCCTCAGGGTGACTGGCGCCGAGACCGGGGGCAGGGTCGCGGTCTTCGCGGCGGGCTGGGTGCTCTCGGGCGCGCAGCTCGGGTACCTCGGGCGCCCCGAGGTCGACGTCCCGTTCACGCTCGCGCCGCGCGACGAGACGGGCCTCTCCGCCGAGGACGCCGCCATCGCGCGCAAGGTGCGGCGCCTCTACTACCCGCCGGAGGGCGGCTGCCCCCGGAACGCGCCCGGCACCCGCGCCGCCCAGGCGGTGGGCTGCTACCTGGGGTTCCCGGCCATGTTCGACCCGCTCGAGCCCGGGTTCGCGCTGCGGTTCACGCTCGGCCTGCTCCCGCCCGCCTCGACGCCCGGCGCGCCGGTACCGCCGGGTGCGCAGACGCAGTTCGGGGCGGCCATCTTCTTCGCGACGACGCGGGGCATCACCTCCACGCAGCGGCACCCGAGCATCGGCGGTGCGCTGCCACAGCGGGCCGTGCCGTACGACCGCACCGTCCTCGGGCACGTCGACGAGTCGATCCGGTTCTACGTACCGTACGCGGACGATCAGGTCCTGGCGTTCACGCCCCTGGACGCGTCGGCGAACGTGGCGAGCATCCGCTGACGCGCCCACCTGGCCTCGCCAGAGCGGGTCGCTCCGCCAGGATTTGTCGCCCGACCTGCGTTTCTGCTAGCGTCCCGCGTCCATGGTACACACCGCCGCTACCGCCCCGGGCCCTGCGCACGCCTCGCGCCGCGAGATCGTGGAGCGGGTGCTGGCGACGGCCGACGCGCTGGAGCGCGCCGCCTGCGCCCGCGCAGCCGCGCCGCGGCTCGTGCTGGAGACGCGCTCGGGCTGCGTCGCGGTCGAGGGGCGGCTGTGCGCGCTGGTGGGGCGCGGCGCGCGCTGCGACGTCCCGCTCTCCGGCGGACGCGTCTCCCGCCGCCACGCCGCGCTCGTGCAGCGCGGCGGCGCCTGGTGGATCGAGGACCTCGGTTCGCTCCACGGCACGTTCTGCCGGGGCGAGCGCGTCGAGCGCCGCCGGCTGTGCGACGGCGACGTGCTCGAGCTCGGCGACGAGCCGGTGCGCTGCCGGCTGCACGCGTAGGCGCCGGGCGCGCGGCGCGCGACCGCCGGGCCGGGCTATGTTCGGCCGTCGATGCCGACGCTCACCCTCATCGACGGCTCCGGGTTCGTCTTCCGCGCCTACCACGCGCTGCCGCACCTCTCGACCACCAAGGGGGTGCCGACGAACGCGGTGTACGGCTTCACCACCATGCTGCTCAAGGCGCTGCGCGAGCACGCGCCCACGCACGTCGCGCTCGTCCTCGACGCCGCCGGGCGCCGCTCGTTCCGGCACGAGATCGACGCCACCTACAAGGCCAACCGGCCGGAGGCGCCCGACGACCTCCGCTCGCAGTTCCCGCTGGTGCGGGACGTGGCGAGCGCGCTGGCCGTGCCCACGCTCGAGGACCCGAGCTTCGAGGCGGACGACATCATCGCCACGCTCGCCTGCCGGGCGCGCGAGCAGGGGTGGGAGGTCGTCATCGTCACCGGGGACAAGGACTTCGCCCAGCTGGTGGGGGAGGGGGTGTCGCTCTACGACCCCATGGCCGAGGCCACCGGCCGCGGCGGCTGGAGCGGCCCGGCGGAGGTCGAGAAGAAGATGGGCGTGCCGCCGGCGAGCGTGGTCGAGTACCAGGCGATCCTGGGCGACAAGATCGACAACGTCCCCGGCATCCCGGGCGTGGGCGAGGTCACCGCCGCCGCGCTCGTCCGCAAGTTCGGGACGGTCGAGGAGATGCTGCGTCGCCCGGACGAGATCCCGGCGGCGGTGGCGCGCGGCGGGGAGAAGCTGAAGGAGAAGATCGTCTCGAACGCGGAGCGCCTGCGCACGAACCGGCGGCTCGTCGAGCTGCGCTGCGACATGCAGCTGCCCTACGACCCGCAGGCGTTCGCACGGCGGGCCATCGACGCCGAGCGCACGCGCGCCCTCTTCACCGACCTCGAGTTCTCGCGGCTGCTCAAGGACCTGCCGGCCCCTCCGCCCACCTCGCGCACCGAGTCGGTCGAGGTCCTCCTCACGCGGCCGGCGCTCGACGAGGCCGTGGCCGCGGCGCGCGTAGCGGGGGAGGTCGGGATCCGGGCCGCGACCGGAGGCGAGCACCCGCGCAAGGTGCCCCCCTTCGCGGTCGCCTTCGCCGCCGCGGGGCGCGCCTTCTACCTGCCGCTCGCGCACCGCTACCTGGGCGCGCCCGCCCAGCTGTCGCCGGAGGACGCGCGCGAGGGTCTCCGGCCGCTCGTCGAGGACGAGGCGATCGTGAAGCACGGGCACGACCTCAAGGCGGACGCGCACGCGTTCGCGGCGCTGGGGCTCGCGCTGCGCGGGCCGGGGGTCGACACGGAGCTGGCGAGCCGGCTCCTCCTGCCCACGCGCCGCGAGCACGCGCTCGCCGACGTCGCCCGCGAGCGCCTCTCCTGCGAGCTGCCGGTGCTCGAGGCCGAGAACGCCACCGGCGCGGCCAGGAGGAACGCCGCTCCCCCCTGGGAGCTGCCGGTGGAACGCGTGGCGGCGGCGCTCGCGCCCTGCGCGGCCGCGCTCCCGGACCTCGCCCGCGCGCTGCGGCAGGGCATGGCCGACGACGGGGTGGCGAAGCTCTACGAGGAGGTGGAGCGGCCGCTCGTGCCCATCCTCACCGAGATGGAGCGGGTGGGGATGGCCGTCGACACCTCGGTCATGACGGCGATGAGCGCCGAGTTCGCGAACGCGATGCGCGACCTGGAGACGCGCATCTTCGCCGCCGCCGGGCGGTCGTTCAACGTCGCCTCGACCCGCGAGCTGGGCCAGGTCCTGTTCGAGGAGCTGAAGCTGCCGGTGACGAAGCGGCTCAAGACCGGCCCCTCCACCGACCAGGACGTGCTGGAGAAGCTCGCCGAGCAGCACCCGCTCCCGGCGCTCGTGCTGGAGCACCGGTCCCTCGCCAAGCTCAAGGGCACGTACGTCGACGCGCTGCCGCAGCTGGTCGAGGCGGACGGGCGCATCCACACCACGTTCCACCAGGGCGGAGCGGCCACGGGCCGGCTCAGCTCGTCCGATCCGAACCTGCAGAACATCCCCATCCGCACCGAGCTGTCGAAGCGGATCCGCTCCGCGTTCGTCGCCCCGCCGGGGCAGGCGATCGTCTCCGCAGACTACTCGCAGATCGAGCTGCGCATCCTCGCGCACTACGCCAGCGACCCGGCGCTCGTCGAGGCGTTCCGCCGGAAGGAGGACGTCCACGCCGCCACCGCCGCCGAGACGTTCGGGGTGGCGCGCGAGGCCGTCACCCACGACATGCGGCGCATCGCCAAGGTGCTGAACTTCGGGATCGCGTACGGGCTCTCCGCCTTCGGGCTGTCGCAGCGGCTCGACATGCCGCCCTCGGAGGCGCAGGGCATCATCGACCGGTACTTCGCGCGCTACGCCGCGGTGAAGCGCTGGCTCGACGAGACGGTGGCGCGGGCGCGGCGCGAGGGCGAGGTCCGGACGCTCTTCGGCCGCAAGCGGGCGCTCCCCGAGCTCATGAGCCGGAACCCGGCGCTCCGCCAGGGCGCGGAGCGGATGGCGGTGAACACGCCCATCCAGGGCACGGCCGCCGACATCGTGAAGATGGCGATGATCCGCGTCGACGGCGCGCTGCAGCGGGAGCGCGTGGACGCCAGGCTCCTCCTGCAGGTCCACGACGAGCTCGTGCTCGAGGTCGCCGAGCGCGACGCGCAGCGGCTGCACGAGCTGCTGCGCCGCGAGATGGCCGCGGCGGCACAGCTGGGCGTGCCGCTCGAGGTGGACGTGGGCCAGGGTCGGAGCTGGGCCGAGGCGCACTGAAGACGAGGCTACGGGCTCCGGACTCCAGGCCACGGGGAGCAGCAGCCCGTAGCCCGAAGCCTGTAGCCTGGCAGGTGCCGTCCGCCGACGTCCGACTACATGCTCAGGGTGAAAAGATACCCGTCGGGTCGGACCCAGGGTCACCGGCGCGCGGGCTAGGCCGCGGCGCAGATCACGAGCACGGCGGCGAGGAAGATGAGCACGGCCCTCATGTTTTCGCTCCGTCCGAGTTGTTCGGCCCGCGGCAGCGGGCCCGCTGTTGGCTGCGCGGATTCACGATCCGCGCCGTCCGCCCCGCGCCGGAAACCGGCATCGCCCGGCACCCCTCGCCCGGGTCGTGGGCAGCCGCATTCTCTCGCTGTGAAGAACGAGCGCTACTTTTCGTCCGCGGTCTTCTTCTTCGCGCCCTTCGCGCCGAGGTACTCGACGCCCTCGGCGGGCGGCTCCGCGAAGGTCTGGAGCAGCTTGAGGTGTCCCTCGACGAGGTTCCGTACGTTCGCCTCGAACTGGACCCGCTGGCGCTTCATCTCGGCGATGTCGTCGACGATGCGCAGGTAGCGCTGGTGCGCGCTCTGCACGATCTTCTCGGCCTGAAGCTCGGCCTCGGAGAGGGTGATCTCGGCCTCCTTGCGGGCGGCCTCCCGGATCTCCTCGCAGGCCTTCTGCGCGGTGATCATCGTCTCCTGCAGCGCCCGCTCGCGCCCCTTCAGCTCCACGAGCTCCTCGTCCTTGCGATGCACGGCCTCGCGCAGGCCCTGGACCTCCCTCGCCAGCGCCTCGAACTCGCTCGCGACCAGCGCCAGGAAGGCCTCCACCTCGCTCCGGTCGCACCCGCGCATCGCGCGGCGGAACGACTTCTGCGTGATGTCGAGCGGCGTGATCTTCATGCGCGTGCTCCTGCGTGGGGCAGGCGCGACCCTACCGCCATTCGGGGACGCATGAAAGTTGCCGGCCACCACACATCGGAGCCGCCGGGCCGACCCGCCGGAGCCGGCGCGCTGCCCGAATCCGGGGGGCCGCCGGCGGCTCTCACCGGTGCAGCGGCGACGGCCACTCCGGAGAGGACAGGCACCGATGACGAACGGGCGCGCCAGGGCGTGGAGGCTCCTCGTCGGCGTCGGCGCCGGGGCGCTGCTCGGCGTCGGCTACAGCCTCGCCTCGCGCGCGGCCGGGTCGACCTGATCGATCGCCTGTCACCCGGCGGTCGCCGGGTTCATGGGCGCGTTCCTGGGTGCGGTCTCGTTCGCGGGAGATACGCCCCGAGGGGGCCCATCCTCGCGCGACGATTGACCCTTTGCCTTCTCGACCGTTCAGGTCCAACATGCGGCCCCCGGAGCTCGAGCGAGGCGCATGGATCAGAAGCCCACGCCCGTGGCGACGAAGCTGCGCAGGCTGGCGAGCGCGCTCGGCGTCGCGGTGGCCGCGCTCGGCGCCCTCGTGCTCGTCGGCTGGGCGTTCCACGTCGGCTTCCTGACGCGGCTCGTCCCGAGCGCCCTTCCCATGAAGGCGAACACGGCGGCGGCGCTGCTGGCCGCGGGCGCCGCCCTGGCGCTGTGCGCCGTCGGCAGACCCGGCGGCGTGCCGCACCGCGTGGGTCAGGGCCTGGCCGCGGCGGTGGTCGCGCTCTCCGCGCTGACGCTCCTCGAGCACGGGGGCCTGGCGAGCTTCGCGCTCGACGAGCTGCTCGTGCACGACCCGGCGGGCGGCGCGGCGCCCGGCCGGATGTCCGCCGGCACGGCCGTGACGCTGCTCCTGCTCGGACTCGCGCTCCTCTCGCTCGACGCGGAGACCCGGACCGGGTACCGGCCCGCGCAGGTCCTGGCCGTGACCGCCGGCCTCGTCCCGCTGCAGGCCACCGTCGGCTGGATCTACGGCGTGGAGGCTGCGCAGGGCCAGAGCCCGCTCAGCCAGGTGGCGCTGCACGGCGGCCTCGCCTTCGGCGCGCTGTGCGTCGGCGTCCTCTGCGCCCGGCCGGAGCGAGGCGTCATGCGCATCGTCGCCTCGCCCGGGCCGGCCGGGTTCATGGCGCGGCGGCTGCTCGTCGTCATCGCGCTCCTGCCCATCGTGCTCGGCTGGCTCTTCCTCGTCGCCGGCCTGCGCGCCGGGCAGTACGAAGCGATGGTGGGGGCCTCGCTGGTCGTGGTCTCGGCCATCGTCACCGGCGCCGTGGTGGTCTGGGGAAACGCCCGCGAGATCCAGCGCATCGACGAGGGCCGGACGGCGGTGGAGGAGGCGCTGCGCGCGGAGCGCGAGTGGTTCCGCACCACGCTCGGATCGATCGGCGACGCCGTCATCGCCGCGGACGCATCCGGCCGCGTCTCGGAGGTGAACGCGGTGGCCGAGGCGCTCACCGGCTGGCGACGGACCGAGGCGCTCGGCGCGCCCATGGACGCGGTCTTCCGCTCCCGGAGCGGCGAGGCCGGCACCGTCGAGAGCCCCTTCGGGCGCGTCTACCGCGAGGCGCGCGTGGCCGACCTCCCGCCGGGCACCGTGCTCCTCGCGCGCAGCGGCGCCGAGTTTCCGGTGGAGGGATGCGTCGCCCCCATCCGCGACGGCCGCGGCGTCCCGCAGGGCGTGGTGCTCGTCTTCCGCGACATCCGCGAGCGGCGCCGGGTCGAGGAGGAGCGCGCCGACCTCCTCGCCCGCGAGCGGTCGGCGCGGGCCGAGGCGGAGGAGGCGAGCCGCGCCAAGGACGAGTTCATCGCCACGCTCTCCCACGAGCTGCGCACGCCGCTCAACTCGGTGCTGGGCTGGGCGCGCCTGCTGCGCATGGGCAAGCTCGACGCCCCCGGCATCCGGCGCGCGGTGGAGGCGATCGAGCGCGGCGCCACCACCCAGGCGCAGATCGTCGACGACCTCCTCGACATGGCGCGCATCGTCCGCGGCCAGCTCCGCCTCGACGTGCGGCCGCTGGAGATGGTCACCGTCATCGAGGCGGCGCTGGACACCGTCCGCCCCGCCGCCGCCGCCCGCGAGATCGAGCTCGCCTCGGTGCTCGAGCCGCGCGCCGGCACCGTCGCCGGCGACCCCGGGCGGCTGCAGCAGGTGGTGTGGAACCTGCTCACCAACGCCATCAAGTTCACCCCGCCGGGCGGCCGCGCCGAGGTGCGCCTCGAGCGGCAGGGCGAGGCGATCGAGGTGAGCGTCCGCGACACCGGCCCCGGCATCCCCTCCGACTTCCTGCCGCACGTCTTCGAGCGCTTCCGCCAGGGCGACTCCTCCACCACGCGCGCGCACGGCGGGCTCGGGCTCGGGCTCGCCATCGTCCGCCACATCGTCGAGGCGCACGGCGGCTCGGTGGAGGCGGAGAGCCCGGGGCCGGGGCTCGGCTCCACCTTCCGCGTGCGGCTCCCGGTGGCCCAGGCGCGCCCACGGGCGCGGGACGCCGAGGCGCCGCGGCCGGCGTCGCGCCCCGCGCCGGTGCTGGTGGCGGTGCCCTCGCTGCTGGCGCTGCGCGTCCTCATCGTGGACGACGACCGCGACACGCTGGAGGTGGTGAAGCAGCTCCTCGAGCAGTCCGGCGCCGACGTGACGGCGGCGGCCTCGGCCGAGGAGGCGCTCGACGTCCTGCGGCGGGCGCCGCCCGACGTGCTGCTCTCCGACATCGGCATGCCGGGCCAGGACGGGTACGAGCTCATCCGCCGCGTGCGCCAGCTCGCGCCGGAGCAGGGCGGGCGCGTGCCGGCCGCGGCGCTCACCGCCTTCGCCCACGGCGAGCACCGGCAGCAGGCGCTCTCCGCCGGCTTCCAGCTTTACCTGCCGAAGCCCATCGAGCCGGCCGAGCTGACCGCGGCCGTCGCCCGCCTCGCTGGCCGGGCCGCATAGGTCTCCGCTACAGGTCCGCGGCGTCCGATTTCGCCGGCCCCGCCCGCTTGGCCCACGCCTTCCCCGAACGCAGGTCGAAGGTGATGGCCAGCATCTCCACCGCCTCGGCGCTGAGCACGCCGTCGTAGATGAGGTCGCCGGCCACCGCGCGCACGGGGAGGGCGCCCAGCCCCTCCACCTGCAGGTCGATCGTGCCGCGCCCGCCGCCGGCGAGGCCGCGCCCCTGCTCGTCGGGGATGGCGAGGGCGGGCAGCGCCTGGCGGGCGACCACGGCGTCGCCCAGGTTGGTGGAGTCGAGCTGGAACCAGAGCGGCCCGCCCACGCCGCGCACCGCCACGAAGAGGTCGACCGCCACGCCCATGGCGGCGCGCTGCACGCGCACCTTGAGCGGCAGCGCCTCCCGCGCCCGCGCCGCCAGGCTCGCCTCCGTCTCGAAGGTGAGCCGGCGGGCGGCCAGCTCCAGCGTGAACGGCCGGGCCTCCAGCGTCCCGAGCGCGATGACGCCGCCGACGGGCGGAGCGTCGCGCGGCAGCACCTTGGCGAGGTCGAAGACGGCTGCCTCCGACTCGAAGCGCTGCCCGCCGATGGTGAGCGCGACCGACCCGCAGCGCGGCAGCGCCGCGCGCTCGCCGTCGGCGTGGAGGGCCACCAGCGGCGGCCCGGCGCAGCCGATGCGCTGCGCCACCTCGGGCACGACCACCGTCAGGCCACCGCTCGTGTCGATGAGGAACGGCGCGGTCACGCCCTTCACCTCGACGTCCACCGTGACGAGCCGGCCGGCGTAGGTCTGGAGCGGCACGGCCACGCCCCCGCCGCCGGACGGGCCGGCGCCGCGCAGCTGCGCGCAGGCGAGCACCGCGAGGAGGCCGGGGGCGAGCGTTCGGGTCGTCATGGCGGGAGGGTAGCAGGTCGCCCGCCGCGCGGCCGTCGCCCGTGGAGGTGCGGCGGGCCGGGCGCGTTCCGCTGTCCCGCCCGCCGGCCGCCGTTATGCTAGCTTCCGCGCCCCCATGCCGTTCTCGGAGCTCATCGGGCAGGACCGCGCGCTCGGCCACCTGCGCTCGGCCCTGGCCCGCGGCGCCCTTCACCACGCGTACCTGTTCGGCGGCCCCGAGGGCGTGGGCAAGGCGACCGCGGCCCGGCTGCTCGCGCAGGCCGGCAACTGCGAGGCGCCGGAGCCGGAGCGCCCCTGCGGCGCCTGCCCCCCCTGCCGCAAGATCGCGCGCAGCAACCACCCGGACGTCCTCGAGCTGGCCGAGGAGCGCGTCATGGCGCGGCAGGGGCGCTGGGAGCCGAGGGGCGGGCGCACCCCGTCGAAGGACATCGTGGTCGACCAGATCCGCGATCTCGTCGACCACCGGCTGGCGCTGCGCCGCTTCGAGGGCCGCCGGCGCTTCGTGGTGATCGACCCCGCCGACGCCATGAACCCCCAGGCGCAGAACGCGCTGCTCAAGTCGCTGGAGGAGCCGCCCGACGACACCACGTTCGTGCTGGTCGCCTCGAACCCGGACCTCCTGCTCCCCACCATCCGCTCGCGCTGCGCCCGGGTCGCCTTCGCGCCGCTCGGCGAGCGCGCCATCGCCGGGCGGCTGGCGGAGGAGGAGGTGGCGGAGGAGGACGCCCTGCTGGCGGCGGCGCTCTCCGGGGGCTCGCTCGCCCGGGCGCGCGAGGTGGCGGCCCAGATCGCGCGCGAGCGCAAGGAGGACGGCGTCGCCATGGAGGGCGCGGTCGAGGACGCGGCGCGCCTCGACCCGGACGACGCCGCGACCTGGATCGCGTTCGCCGCCCGGCACGGCAAGTCGCGCGAGCTGGCGCGCGAGACCTGCCAGCTCCTGCTGGTCTGGCTGCGCGACGTGCTGGCGGTGCTGGCGGCGGGGGAAGGCGCGGCCCTGGCGCTGGGCCGGGCCGCCGGGAGCACGCGGGCCGCCGCCCGGGCCCTCGGTCCGGCGGCCGTGGCGCGCCGGGTGGGGCTCGCCGGCGACGCCGTCGAGGCGCTGAAGCAGAACGCGGCCCCGGCGCTGGCGCTGGAACGCATGCTCATCGGGTGGTTCCATGGCGCCCGCGGCTAGGGGCCGCGGCGCGCCGCGCCGGCAGGACGGAGCGACCCTGGCGTCCTGCCTCGCCGAGGCGCGCGCCGGGACGCCGGCGCCGGTCTACCTGTTCGACGGCGACCCGTACCTGGCCGGCCGCGCCGCCCGGGAGCTGGCGGAGGCGCTCGTGCCCGAGGGGCAGCGCGACCTGAACGTGGTGGAGCTGGACGCGGCGGCGTCGCCGGCCGAGGTCGCGGCGGAGGTGGCCACGCGCGCGCTCTTCGGCGGCGGCGCGCGCAAGGTGGTCCTGCTCTCCGAGCCCGCCTTCCTCACCTCCAAGGAGGACGGCGCCGGCCCGTTCGCCAGCGCGCGCGAGGCGTGGGCGAAGGGCCGGCAGCGCGAGGGCGCGCGCAAGCTGCTGGCGCTCGCGGCGAAGGCGGGCTGGAAGGCGGAGCTCCTCGCCGGCGACGAGGCGCCCGACGCCGCCGACTGGAAGAGGGAGCTGGGGGTGGAGGGCGCCGACCTCGGCTTCGTGCGCGAGGCGGCCCGCTGGGCGGTGGAGAAGGAGATGAAGGCGGCGCGCGACGACGCCTCGGCGCTCGACGCGGCGCTGGCCGCCGGCTTCCCGCCCGGGCACGTGCTGGTGGTCGCCGCCGGCAAGGTGGACGGCCGCCTGCCGCTCGTGAAGAAGCTCGCCGCCGCCGGGCGGCGGGTGGCGCTCGGCATCCCGAGGGAGGGCACCTGGCAGGACGAGCGGCTCGTGCTGCGGCCGGTGCTGGAGACGCTCCTCGCCGGCACCGGCAAGGCGATCGACCGCGGCGCGGAGGAGGCGCTGGCCGCGCGCGTGGGCGACGACGCCCGCACGCTGGCGAGCGAGGTGGCGAAGCTCGTCGCGCACGCCGGCGACCGGAAGACCATCAGCGCCGCCGACGTGGACGCGCTCGTGGCGCGGGTGGCGGAGGACCCGTTCTTCGCGCTGGGGAACGCGGTCGAGGCGCGCGACCTGCCCCAGGCGCTGGGCGTCCTCGACCGGGCGCTCGCCGACGGCATGCACCCCTTGCAGGCGCTCACCATGCTCGCCTCGACGGTGCGGCGGCTGGTGGTGGAGCGCGAGCGCGGCCGCAAGGCGGCGGGCGAGCGACGCATCGGCAGCGTGCGGGAATGGGAGCAGGTGGTGCTCCCCGCCATCCCGCGCGAGGAGCTGGGGGACAGGAAGCCGTACGGGTTCTGGATGAAGTACCAGGCCGCGCAGCGCTACTCGCGCGGCGCGCTGCTCCGGGCGCTGGCCGACCTGGCCGACGCCGACCTGGGCATGAAGAGCGGCATGGACGAGCGGCCCCTCCTCGAGCGCGCCCTGTGGCGGCTCATGGCCGAAGGGGCCCCGACGCGGGAGTCTTCACGGTGAGCGAACGCATCCTGGTGACGAGCGCCCTGCCGTACGCCAACGGCAGCATCCACCTCGGCCACCTCGTCGAGTACATCCAGACCGACGTGTACGTGCGCTTCCGGCGCGCCTGCGGCGACCACGTCACCTACGTCTGCGCCGCGGACTCGCACGGCACGCCCATCGAGGTGAACGCCGCCAAGGCCGGGATGTCGCCCAAGGACTTCGTGGAGAAGTACCGCGCCGAGCAGCACGCCGACTTCCGGCGCTTCCACGTCGAGTTCTCGACGTACTACACGACCGACTCGCCCGAGAACGCGAAGTGGGCCTACCGCGTCTACGACGCGCTCAAGGCGCGGGGGCTCATCTACAAGAAGACGGTCGAGCAGCTCTTCTGCGAGAACGATCGGCGCTTCCTCCCCGACCGGTTCGTGAAGGGCACCTGCCCGAAGTGCGGCACGCCCGACCAGTACGGCGACGTCTGCGAGAAGTGCGGCACGACCTACGACCCGCGCGACCTGGTGAACCCGCGCTGCGCGCTGTGCGGCACGCCGCCGGTGGTGCGCACGTCCGAGCACGCGTACGTGAACCTGCGCAAGGTGGAGCCCGAGATCCGCGCCTGGGTGGAGGCGCCCGGCCACCTCGAGCCGGCCGTGCGCGAGCAGGTGAAGGGCTGGCTGGCGGACCTGCAGGACTGGGCCATCAGCCGGGACGCGCCCTACTTCGGGTTCCCGATGAAGGACCCCGAGTTCGCGGGGAAGTTCCTCTACGTCTGGGTGGACGCGCCCATCGGCTATCTCGCCTCGGGCGAGCACTACTTCGCGGAGGAGGCGCCGGCCGGCGAGCGGCTCTCGCCGGCGGAGTACGAGGCGCGCTACCTGGCGAGGGGCGCGCCGGGTCGCCTCGAGCACTTCATCGGCAAGGACATCCTCCGCTTCCACGCCGTGTTCTGGCCGGCCATGCTCCTCTCCACCGGCCTCAAGACCCCCGACCGGATGCCCGTGCACGGCCACCTCACGGTCAACGGCGAGAAGATGTCGAAGTCGAGGGGCACGTTCATCACCGGCCAGACCTACCTCGAGTCCGGCCTCGACCCGCAGCTCCTCCGCTACTACTACGCGGCCATGCTGGGGCCGGGCGTCTCCGACCTCGACCTCTCGCTCGACGAGTTCCGCAACCGCATCAACGCCGACCTCGCCAACAACGTGGCGAACCTGGCCTCGCGCGCCTTCGCGCTCGTGGCGCGGCTCGACGGACCACTGACGGCGACGCCGGAGGAGGCCATCCTCGAGTCGGCGCGCTCCGCGCTGCACCTCGCGCGCGGGGCCTACGCCGCGCTCGAGTACCGCGAGGTGGTCCGGCTCGTGAACGACGTCGCGAACCTCTGCAACCGGCGCATGCAGGAGGCGAAGCCGTGGGAGGACCCGGGCTCGCCCGGCTCGCGCGCGCTGCTCTTCTCCGTGGCGAAGGCGCTGCGCGCGCTGGCGGTGATCCTCTCGCCCGTCCTGCCGGTCTTCGGGCCGAAGCTGGCCGAGGCCTTCGGCCAGCCCGACCCGCGCGCCTGGCCCAAGGACCTCGACCCGTTCGCCGGGCCGCCGGTGGTGGCGAAGGAGAAGCCGCCGCAGGTCGCGCGCCTCGACGCGAAGGACGTGGCGAAGCTCATCGTGGTCGCGCCCGACGCCGCTCCGGCGAAGCCGCAGGCGGTGGCCAGGTCGGCGAGCCCGTCGGAGGCTGCCACCGCCGTCCGGGCCGAGCGTGGCGCAGCGAAGGCGAAGCCCGACGGTGCCGGCGCGCCGTTCGGCGTCATCCAGTACGACGACTTCGCCAAGGTCGAGCTGCGCGTCGCGCAGGTGAGGACGGCCGAGCCGGTTCCGAAGGCGGACAAGCTCCTCAAGCTGTCGGTCGACGTGGGCGAGCCCGAGCCGCGCACCATCGTCGCGGGCATCGCCCAGGCGTACCCCGACCCGGGAGCGCTCGTGGGGAAGCGCATCGTGGTGGTGGCGAACCTCGCGCCGAAGCCGCTGCGCGGGATCACCTCGCACGGGATGCTGCTGGCCGCGGGCGAGCCGCCGGAGCTGCAGGTGGTGACGGTCGGCGACGGGATCGCGCCCGGCACCCGCGTGAAGTGATGCTCACCGACAGCCACGCCCACCTCGACTTCGCCGACTACGCCGGGGATCTCGAGGGCGTGGTGGCGCGGGCGCGCGCGGCGGGCGTGGGCCGGGTGGTGCTCGTGGGGCTGTGGCGGGCGCCCGGAGACTTCGGGAACGCGCTCGAGCTGTCGACCGCGGCACCGGACTTCTTCGCCCCGACCGCCGGGATCCACCCGCACGAGTGCGCGCGCGTCCCGGAGGAGGACTGGCGCGCCATGGAGGCGGCGGCCAGGGACCCGCGCGTCGTGGCCGTGGGCGAGACCGGGCTCGACTTCCACTACGACCACTCGCCGCGCGACGTGCAGGAGGCGAGCTTCCGGCGCTCGATCCGGGCGGCGCGCCAGGCCGGGAAGCCGGTGGTGGTCCACGTGCGCGAGGCGGACGAGGTCTGCCTGCGCGTGCTGCGCGACGAGGGCCTCCCGGCGCCGGGCGGCGTCATCCACTGCTTCACCGGCGACGCGGCGGCGGCCCGCGCCTACCTCGACCTCGGGCTCCTCGTCTCCGTCGCCGGCGTGGTCACCTTCAAGACCGCGGACGCGCTGCGGGAGGCGGTGCGGATCGTGCCGCGCGATCGCCTCATGATCGAGACGGACAGCCCCTTCCTCGCCCCCGTCCCGTTCCGCGGCAAGCGCAACGAGCCGGCCCACGTGGCGAAGGTCGCGGAGAAGGTGGCGGAGCTGTGGGGCGCGCCGGTGGACGAGGTCGCGCGGGTGACGAGCGAGAACGCGCGGCGGTTCTTCCGGCTGCCGTAGATCCTCCCTGCCGGCCGTGCGTTCCACCGGCGCAGGAGGCTCTCCATGCGCCCACTCGCGCTCGCGTCCGCCGTCGCCCTGTCGCTCGCCGTCCTCGCCTTCCCGCCACCCGCCCGCGCCGCGCCGGGGCGGGAGGTGGCCTCGCACGTCGACGCCGTGACGGTGCATCGCACCTCGGCGCGCGTCACGCGCCTCGCCGAGGCGGAGGTGTCGGAGGGTGAGGCGCGGCTCGTGCTCGCCGGATTGCCCGACGGGCTCGACGACGACTCGCTGCGCGTGGAGGGGAAGGGGAGCGCCCGGGTGCGCCTCCTCGGCGTGGAGGTGGAGCGCGTCACGGGCGAGCGCGCCGCGGCCGCCGAGGCGCGCGCGGCGGAGGAGCGGCTCGAGGCGCTGGCGGAGGAGGACCGCGCGCTCGAGGACCGGCTCAGGGTGGCGCAGGCGAGGCAGAAGTTCGTGGAGGGGCTGCGCTCCACCTACTCCGAGGAGCGCGCCCGCAACCTCGCCGTCCGCCCGGTCTCGGCCCGGGAATGGGCGGAGCTGACGTCCTTCGTGGAGAAGGAGCTGGCGGCCGCCTCGGCCGAGGCGCGTCGCGCCGAGGCGGGCCGCCGCGAGGCGAGGCGGCGCATGGACGCGGCCCGCGCCGCGCTCGAGGCGCTGGCGGCGAAGCGCGCCGCGACCACGAAGCGGGTGGTGATCGCGCTCGACGCGTCGCGCGCCGGCACGCTCCAGCTCGCCGTCGCCTACACGGTCGCGAACGCCGGCTGGGGGCCGGTGTGGGACGCGCGGCTCGACCCGGCGGCGTCGAAGGTGGAGCTGGAGCTGCACGGGTCGGTGTGGCAGCGCACGGGCGAGGACTGGAGCGGGGTGCGCCTGGCGGTGTCCACGGCGGCGCCGGAGCGGCGCCTGCTCGTCCCGGAGCTGTCGACGGCGTGGCTCGACCGGGCGCACCCGGTGGCCGTCCTGTCGGCGAAGCGGACCAAGGGCGCGCAGCCGGAGGCGGCGGCGCCGGCCGCGCTCGCCCTGCGTGCGCCGCGCGAGCGGGCCGACGCGGACGAGGTCGCGGCGGAGGTGCCGCAGGCCGAGCTGGCCGACGGTCCGCTGGCGGTGACGCTCACCGCGCCGGCGCGCGCCACGGTGGACGGCAGCGGCCAGGCGCGCAGGGTCCTCCTCTCGCGCGTGGCGCTCGACGCCGAGGTGACGCGCACGGCCGCGCCGCGCGTCGACCGCGCCGCCTTCCTCACGGCCAAGATGGTGAACGGGAGCGCGCTCCCCATCCTGCCCGGCACCGCCTCGGTCTGGGTGGGGGACGCCTTCGCCGGCCGCGCTCCGGTCGCCGCCACGCCGCCCGGGGGCGAGCTCCGGCTCGCCTTCGGCGCCGACGACCGCGTCGAGGTGGAGCGGCGCGTGCTGGAGCGCACGCACGACACCTCGGGCCTGCTCGGGAAGCGCGACGTGTGGCGCTACCGGGTGCGCACGACCGTGAAGAACCGCCGCGGCGAGCCGGTGAAGCTGGCGCTCCAGGACCTCGTCCCGGTGGCGCGCGACGGCGAGATCGAGGTGAAGGTGCTGGGCGGGACGACCGCCGGGGCGCGCGAGGACGTCGAGCGGCCCGGCGTCCGCACCTGGGAGCTGGCGCTGGCGGCTCGCGAGGAGCGGGTGGTCGAGCTGCGCTGGGAGGTGAGCGCGCCGCAGGGGCTGGCGCTGGCGGGCCTGGACTAGGCGCTCGGGACGCCCGCGCGGTCGACGCGCGGGCGCTACCCGTCCCAGCTCCCCCACTCGTCGGCGGTGTCGGGCGGGAGCTGTCCCTTGGTGCGCTCGTGCCACTCCACGACGTCCCAGCCGCGCCGCTCCGCCACCTCGCGGAAGGGAGGCTTGGGGTTCACCACCACCGGGTTGCCCACCGCCTCGAAGAGCGGCGTGTCGGCGATGGAGTCGGAGTAGAGGAAGCTCCTCGCCAGGTCGACGTCGTAGCTCTCGGCGATGCGCTCCACCACCGCGCGCTTGCCGTCGCGGAAGACGACGGGCGGGACGATCTGGTCGGTGGCGCGGCCGTCGACGACCCGGGTGCGCGTCCCGATGGCCACGTGCACGCGCAGGTGCCGGCCCACCTCGTCGATGATGTACTGCGGCGAGCCCGAGGCGACGACCACCAGGTGGCCGGACAGCAGGTGCTTGCGGATCTGGCGGACCGCTCCGGTGGTGATGCGCTTGCGCAGGTGCCTGTGGAAGCAGGCGTGGGCGTGCGCCTTGAGCTCGTCCGCGCGCAGGCCCTGCTGGCAGCGCGAGCCGACCTCGACCATGTCCTGCTCGGTGAGCCGCCGCCGCGCGTACTCGTAGATGATGCGCGGGATCTTGGCCCGCATGTCGGGCCGCATGATCTTCTCGCTGTAGAGATACCAGGTGAAGATCGTCCCGGCGTTGCCGTCGAGCAGCGAGTCGTCGACGTCGAAGATGGCGGCGGTGCGCGCGAACGGGACCACGCGCGGATGTTACTGCGAGGCGCCGGGGTGGGCCAGGGTGCGGGGACCCCGGGCCGCGCTCTCGCGGTCAGGGGCGGGGTGGCGAGGGTTCGGCGGCCGGAGGGCCGTCGAACCCGAAGAAGGGGCTGGAGGCGCGGAGTGCGCTCAGGACTGCTGCGTCTGCCCCTCGGACGGAGCTTCGGACGGAGCCTCGGGCGCCGCGGGCGCCGGCTCGGCAGGGGCCGCGGCCTGCGGCTCGGGTGCGGCCTCGGCCGGAGCAGCGGCGTGCGCCTCCGCCTCGGCGGGCGCGGGGGCGGCGGCGGGCTCCTCGTGCGGCGCCTCGCCGCCTCCGGCAGCTCCGCCGCCCTCGATCTTCTGCGCCAGCGCGGCGAACGGGTTGTGCGTGAGCGAGCCGCCGCCGGCGGCCGCCTTGGGCCGCGGCTGCGGCCCCTTGTCGCCGGGGAGCCGCGGGCCGGTGTAGCCGCGCTTGCGGTCGCCGGGGCCGCCCGGGCCACCGCGGAAGCCGCCCGGTCCGC
>DASTGH010000224.1:0-6047 GCA_035719345.1 Anaeromyxobacteraceae bacterium | reverse complement strand
GGTCGGGCGGCTGGCCGCGGACGCGGAGGCGCTGGCCGCGGCGGCGGTGCGGGGCGAGCTCGGCACGCGCGCCGACGCTTCCCGTCACCAGGGGCAGTTCGCGCGCGCGGTATCGGGCGTGAACGCGGCGCTCGACGCCCTCCAGGCGCCGGCCGACGAGGCGGCCCGCGCGCTCGACCGGCTGGCCCGGCGCGACCTCACGGCGCGCGCAGAGGGCACCTGGTCGGGCGGCCACGCGCGCATCCCGGCCGCCATGAACGCCACGGCCGAGGCGCTCGAGGCGGCGCTGGTGCAGGTCGCCGATCACGCGGGGCACGTCGCCCTGGCCGCGGGGCAGATCGCCACCTCCAGCCACGGCATCTCCGACGGCGCGTCGCGCCAGGCGAGCGCCACGGAGCAGACGAGCGCCTCGCTCGAGACGCTCACGGCCACGACGCGCCGCACCGCCGACGACGCCGCCGGCGCGACCTCGCTCGCCGCCGCGGCGCGCGAGGGCACCGCCCACGGCGCGCAGGCGATGCGGGCGCTCTCCGCCGCCATCGCCGAGGTGAAGGCGGCCTCCGAGCGCACCTCGGAGATCAACCGCGACGTGAGCGAGATCGCGTTCCAGACGAACCTGCTCGCGCTCAACGCGGCGGTGGAGGCGGCCCGCGCCGGCGAGGCCGGCCGCGGCTTCGCGGTGGTGGCCGAGGAGGTGCGCGCGCTCGCGCTCCGGGCCAAGGCGGCCGCGGGGCGGACCGAGGGCCTCATCCGGCAGGCGGTGGCGCAGGCGGGCGCGGGCGAGGCCGCCAGCGCCGACGTCGGCCGCGAGCTCGCGTCCATCGAGCAGAAGGTCTCGGCGCTCGCCGAGAACGTCGAGCGCATCGCCGGCGCCGCGCGCGAGCAGGCGCTCGGGATCGAGCAGGTGACGAAGGCGGTGGCGGAGGTCGACCGCGTCACCCAGGACAACGCCGCCGCCTGCGAGGAGACCTCCTCCTCGGCCGCCGAGCTGTCGAGCCGCGCCGGGGAGCTGTCGAAGCTCGTGGGCAGCTTCCGGCTCGCCTCGGCCGCGCCGGCGGGCGCTCAGAAGAACGTGCGCACCGCCTCGGTGACGACGTCGCGCTCGTCGGTCACGAACAGGAGCGACCAGCGGTCGAGCGTCGTGCAGGGGTGCGAGATCCCGCAGGCGACGAGGTCGCCCGGGGCGAGCGGCGCGTCCGCGGGGACTTTCAGATAAGCGTGCTGGTCGTTGAGGCGGAAGATCGACCACCCCGGCGGCGCGTCGCGCGGCACGCCCTCCGCCGGCCGCGCCCAGCGCACCGGCCGCGGCAGGTCGAAGTCGTGCGCCACGTCGCGCTTGCCCATGGCGAGCAGGGCGAGGCCCGGCTCCGGCCGCGAGACGACGCGCGACCAGATCTCGATCGCCGGCTCGAGCGTGCGGGGTCCGCGCCAGCGCTCGGGGAGGCGCGCCTCGAGCCGCGCCACGAGCCGCTGGTAGAGCCCGCTGTCGTGCGTGAAGGAGCAGCCGCTGCGGAGCACGAGCCGCGCCGGCAGGGCCAGGCGGCCGGCGTCCTCCGCGGCGAGCGCCACGAGGTCGAAGTAGGCGCTCCCGCCGGCCGTGACCACGAGCTCGTCGGCCTCGACCAGGCCCTCCGCCGCGCAGGCGGCCGCCAGCTCCCACAGGCCGGAGAGGAGCGCGCTCACCCGGGCGGCGTCGGCCGCCGCGTCCTCCGACTGGATGAGCCCCTCGAAGCACTCGACCCCGCGGAGCTGGAGCCGGGGCGAGGCGCGCGCCGCGCGCGCGGCCGCCAGCGCCTCGGCGACGGTGCGGGCGCCGGTGCGGCCACCGGGGTAGCCGAGCTCGACCAGCGCCGGGATGGGCCGGCGCCCGCGCGCCTCGCGCGCCAGGAGCTCGACCGAGGCGGTCGAGTCCACCAGCACGAGCGCATCGAGCCCGGGATCGCGGTCGAGCGCGCCCTGCAGCCAGGCCACGTCGGCGGGATGGGAGAGCTCGTTGGCGAGCAGGACGCGAGGCACGCCGAACTCGACCGCGACGCGCGCCTGCTGTGCCGTCGCGACGGTGATACCCCAGGCGCCATCGGCGAGCTGCCGGTGGAAGAGCTGCGGCGCCATCGTCGTCTTGCCGTGCGGGCAGAGGCTCGCGCCGGTGCGCCGCAGGAACTCGTCCATGAAGCGCTGGTTGTGATCGAGCGCGGGGCCGCGCAGGACGAGGGCGGCGGCGCCGAGGTCGCCCCGCGGCGCGCTCCAGCGCTGCGCCCCGACGTCACCGAGGCGCAGCGGCGGAGCGTCCTGCGGGAAGCCCTTCCACGTCCCGTCGAGGACGGTGTCGAGGATCGGTCGGAGCGGCGAGGTCACGGAGCCTCCCCGGGGAGCGGGCGCGGGACGCGCTCGGTGAGGGTGGTGAACGCCTCGGCGCGGCCGGCGCGCAGGTAGAGCCGCGGCACGCGCGCCGCGACACCGGCCAGGATCTCGTACGAGATGGTACCGGCGAGGCCGGCCAGCTCGTCCGCGTCGACCCGCGCCGCGCCGTCGCCGCCGAGGAGCGTGGCGACGTCGCCGACCCGCACCTCGGGCACCGCGCTCGCGTCGACGGTGATCATGTCCATGGAGACGCGGCCGACCACGGGCACGCGCCGGCCGCCGAGGAGCGCGTGGGCGCGGTCCCCGAACCCGCGCCGGTAGCCGTCGGCGTAGCCGCACATGAGCAGCGCCACGCGCGCCGGCCCGGGAGCGGCCCAGGTCCGGCCGTAGCCGACCGCGTCCCCGGGGCGGAGGTCGGCGACGCGCGCCACCCGGGCGCGCAGCGCCATGACCGGGCGGAGGTCGGCCTCGGGGCCGCAGATGGGCGCCGGGCGGTAGCCGTAGAGGGAGATGCCGGCCCGGACCATGTCGAGCGCGAGCTCGCGGTGGGCGAGGATGCCGGCGGAGGCGGAGCAGTGGCGGAGCGCCACGAAGGGGAGCCGGGCGGCGACGTCGCGGAGGATCGCGCCCTGCCGCCGCGTGAACGCCGGGTCCTCCTCGTCGGCGGAGGCGAAGTGCGTGAAGAGCCCCTCCACCCGCAGGCCGGGCGTGGCGCGCGCCCGCTCCGCGAGCGCGACGCAGGCGTCCGGGGCGAGGCCGTGCCGGTTCATGCCGGTCTCGAGCTCGAGGTGGAGGCGCACCTCGCGCCCGGTGGCGCGGGCGGCGGAGGCGAGCGCCTCGAGCACCTCGGCCGAGCCGACGGTGGGCTCGAGCCCGAGCGCCGCGGCGCGCGCGGCGTCGGAGGCGGGCGTGTGGCCGAGGACGACGATGGGCGCGTCGAGGCCCGCTCGCCGCAGCTCCTCCCCCTCGTCCACCGCCACGACCGCCAGCCCGCGCGCGCCGGCCGCCAGCGCCGAGCGCGCAACCGCCACCGCGCCGTGGCCGTAGGCGTTCGCCTTCACCACCGCGTACAGGCAGGCGGGCGCGGCGCGCGCGGCGAGCAGCCGCACGTTGTGATCGAGCGCGTCGAGGTCGACCTCGGCCCACACCGGCCGGCCCGGCCAGCGGGATGGAGGGAGCGGCATGCGCGCATCCTAGCGGAGGGCGGGGGACGGGGCAGAGGACGGGGCGGGGACGGGGTCGGGGAGAGGGCCCGCGTCGAGGCCGCCGTCCGCGGTAGCACGACAGGCCCGCGTCCCGGTGCCGCGCACCCGCGACAGCCCTCCGCGTTACCCTGCGTCCGGAGAACCCACCATGCCAGCCCTCCCGCTCGACCTCGCCCGCGACTTCCTCCGCGCACACCGCATCGCCCTCGTCGGCCTCTCCCGCAACCCGAAGGACTTCACCCGCGGCATCGCGCGCGAGCTGCTCCGCCGCGGGTACGACATCGTCGCGGTGAATCCCGCCGCCGGCGGCGCCGAGATCGAGGGCTGCCCCGCCTTCGCGCGCCTGACCGAGGTGACCCCGCCCGTCGACGCCGCGCTGCTCTTCACGGCGCCGGGCGCGACCGAGGCGGTGCTCCGCGACTGCGACGAGGCGCGCGTCCGCAAGGTCTGGCTCCACCGGGGCGCGGGCCAGGGTGCCGCCACGCCCGGTGCGCTCGCCTTCTGCGCGGCGCACGGCATCGCCGCGGTCCACGACCTCTGCCCGTGGATGGCGCTCCCCGGCGCGCACTTCCCGCACGGCTTCCACCGCGAGATGCGCCGGCGGTTCGGGCGGGTGGCGCCGGATCCGCGGACCGACGCCGCGCCGCGCCAGGACAGCCGCTAGACGTTCGGGATGGGGTTCGCCTCGCCCACCGGGCGGATGAGGACCTGCCGCGGCTTCACGCCGTTCGCCGGCCCGACGATGCCCTCGCGCTCCATGCGCTCGATGATCTTCGCCGCCTTGTTGTAGCCGAGCCTGAGCTCGCGCTGCAGCTTCGACACCGAGACCTCCTCCATCCGCGACACGAGGTCGAGCGCCTGGTCGTAGACCGGGTCGTCCTCCTCGGGATCGCCGCCGGCGGCCGGCCCGGCGTCGCGCGCCTTGAGGATGGAGTCGTCGTAGACGGGCTTGCCCTGCTCCTTCAGGAACTTCACGACGCGCTCGATCTCGCCCTCGGACACGAAGGCGCCCTGCACGCGGGTCACCGGCTGCGTGGCGGTGAGCACGAGCATGTCGCCGTCGCCGAGGAGCGCCTCGGCGCCGGGCCCGTTGATGATGGTCGAAGAGTCGTGGCGCGAGGCGAGCCGGAAGCTGATGCGGGCCGGGAAGTTGTTCTTGATCATGCCCGTGACGACGTCGGTCGACGGCCGCTGCGTCGCCACCATGAGGTGGATGCCGGTGGCGCGCGCCTTCTGCGCCAGGCGCGCGAGCGAGATCTCGACCTCGCGCGGCGCGGTCATCATGAGATCGGCGAGCTCGTCGATGATGACGACGATGTACGGCAGCTTCTGCGGGAGCTTCTTCCCTTCCTGCTCGGCCTCGCGCGCCGCGACCGGGTCCGCCGGCGGTGGGGCGGTCGGATCCTCGTAGGCGGGCGTGAACCCGGGGAGCGGCTCCTGCGCAGCGACCGCGGCCTCGTCCTCCGTCTCGCCCGCGCTGACGTCCACCACCACCAGCTTCCGCGGCGGCGGCGCGTCCGGCTCGGCCTCGCCGAACGTCCTGCCCTCGGACCGCAGCTTCTCCGCCTTGGAGTTGTACGATTTCAGATCCTTCGAGCCGGTGTCGGCCAGGATCTGCGTGCGCCGCTCCATCTCGTCCACCGCCCACTGCAGCGCGCGCGCCGCCTTGGCGGGATCGGTCACCACCGGCAGGAGCAGGTGCGGGACGTCCTCGTAGATGGAGAGCTCCGTCATCTTCGGGTCGACCATGATGAAGCGCACCTGATCCGGCGTCTGCCGGTACAGCATCGACAGGATCATGGTGTTGAGGCCGACCGACTTGCCCGAGCCGGTGGTGCCGGCGATGAGCAGGTGGGGCATCCGCTGCAGATCGACGCAGTAGGGGATGCCCTCGATGTTCTTGCCGAGCGCGAGCGGCAGGAGCCCGCCGGCCGAGGCGAAGCCCTCCGACTCCAGGACCTCGCGCAGGTAGACGGTGGCGCGGTCCCTGTTCGGCACCTCGATCCCGACCACTCCCTTGCCCGGGATGGGCGCGATGATGCGGATGCGGGTCGCCGACAGGGCCATGGTCAGCTCCTTGTCGAGGTTCTCGATCTTGGCGAGCTTCACGCCGGCGACCGGGATGAACTCGTAGAGCGTGACCACCGGGCCGGGGCGGATGTGGCGGATGACGCCGTCCACGCCGTGCTGGCGCAGGGTCGCGACGATGACGCCGGCCGTGCGCTGCAGCCCGCCCTCGTCCACGTCCTGCTTCACCGCCTCGCGCTGGTCGAGCAGGTCGACCGCCGGCAGCCGGAAGACGTCGCCCGACTGCGTGAAGGCGAAGGCCGGCTCCTCCTTGCCCTCCCTGCGCTCCTTCTTCTTGCGGCCGCGCTCCATCATCGCCTGCGAGAGCACGATCTCCGGGCGCGCCGCCGGCGGCAGCGGCTCGCCCGGCTCCGGCGCGGGCTCCGCCTCGGAAGGCTCCTCGGCCGCGGTCAC
>DASTGH010000223.1:0-6024 GCA_035719345.1 Anaeromyxobacteraceae bacterium | reverse complement strand
CAAGTAGGCAGGCTCCTGTCGCTCTCGCCCCGCCCCGAGCGGGCGGCGGACAGAGTGAGCGCAAAGAAAAAGGGGACCGGTCGCCCGGCCCCCTTTTTCTTTTTCGCGATGCTGAGGAGTGCCCAGGGCGAGATTCGAACTCGCACGCCTTACGGCGCCACCCCCTCAAGATGGTGTGTCTACCAGTTCCACCACCTGGGCTCGAGGCCGGGGATTTCTAGCAAAGGGTCCAGAGGGGCGCAAGGGCCGGGGCCGCCCGACGCCCTTCGACTTCGCTTCGCTACGCTCAGGACAGGCTCGGCCGGATCGCCGGCGCCCGGGCGCCGCCGCTTGCCAAGGCGCCGGGGTGCGTTACCCATGCCCACATGAACCAGGAGCTCCAGCACGACACGGCCCTCCGCGACGTCGAGCTGCCGGACGCCTGCCTCGGCTGCGGCGGTCCGGTGACGGCCCGCTTCGCCGCCGGCAGCGCGCGCGGCGTCTGCTTCCACTGCCGCGTCTTCTCGACCATGGCGGTCGAGCGGCGCGCGAGCGGGATGCAGCTCTTCCAGCTTCCGGCGGGGCACGCCTAGGGACGACTCCCGCCACACGCGGCGTCCCGCCGGGCCCGCGCCACCCGCGCTTCTCCGGTCCGCGGCGTGGTGGCGGGCCCGGCCCTTTCTTAGGACAGCCGCATGGCCATCGAGAGCGTCAACCCCGCCACCGGCGAGCAGCTCGCGTCGTTCCCCGAGACGCCGCCCGGGGAGGTCGACCGCGTGCTCACGGCCGCGCTGGCGGCGCAGCGCGCCTGGGCGCGGGCGCCGTTCGCGGAGCGCGCCGCGCCCATGCGCCGGGCGGCGGCGCTGCTGCGCGAGCGCTCCGGCGAGCTGGCGAGGCTCATGGCGCTGGAGATGGGCAAGCCGCTCAAGGACGGCGCCGCCGAGGTGGCGAAGTGCGCGTCGGTCTGCGAGTGGAACGCGGAGCACGCGGAGCGCCTGCTCGCGCCGCGGCTCGAGGCGAGCGACGCGGGCAAGAGCTACGTGCGCTTCGACCCCCTCGGCGTCGTGCTCGTGATCATGCCCTGGAACTTCCCGTTCTGGCAGGCGTTCCGGTTCATCGGGCCGCACCTCATGGCCGGGAACGGCGGCGTCCTGAAGCACGCGTCCAACGTCCCGCAGTGCGCGCTCGCCATCGAGAAGGTGCTGCACGACGCGGGGTTCCCGAGGGACCTCTTCCGCACCGTCCTCGTCGGGTCGAAGGCCATCCCGAAGCTCATCGACGACCCGCGCATCGCCGCGGTCACGCTCACCGGCAGCGAGGGCGCGGGCCGCTCGGTGGCCGAGGCGGCGGGCAGGGCGCTGAAGCCCTCGGTGCTGGAGCTGGGCGGCTCGGATCCGTTCGTCGTGCTGGCCGATGCCGACCTCGACGCGGCGGCGAAGACGGCGTCGGCGGCGCGGCTCATCAACGCCGGCCAGAGCTGCATCTGCGCGAAGCGCTTCATCGTCGAGGCGCCCGTGCACGACCGGTTCCTCGAGAAGCTCACCGCGGCGATGAAGGCGGTCCGCGTGGGCGATCCGTTCGACGCGCAGACCGACATCGGCCCGCAGGCGCGGCGCGAGCTGCGAGACGAGCTGCACGGGCAGGTGCAGCAGGCCCTCCGCGCCGGCGCGCGCCGGGTGCTCGGCTGCGAGGTGCCGCCCGGCCCGGGCGCGTTCTACCCGCCGAGCATCCTCGCCGACGTGCGGCCGGACAACCCGGCGGCGAAGGAGGAGCTCTTCGGCCCGGTGGCCGTGGTCATGCGCGCCGCCTCGGAGGAGGAGGCGATCGCGCTCGCCAACGCCACCAAGTTCGGGCTGGGCGCGGCGCTGTGGACCGGCGACCCGGCGCGGGCGGAGCGGCTCGTGCCGCTCGTCGAGGCCGGCGCGGTCTTCGTGAACGGGATGGTGAAGTCGGACCCGCGCCTGCCCTTCGGCGGGGTCAAGGCGTCCGGGTACGGCCGCGAGCTCGGGCTCGAGGGCATCCGGGCCTTCGTGAACGTGAAGACCGTCTGGATCAGGTAGGCGGCGGAAAACTCGCCCTCTCCCCGCGAGGGTGGGGAGAGGGTGGGGTGAGGGTGGGGTGAGGGCCTCCCTCACATCCCTTCGATCTGGTCCTTCGTCTTGTCCTTGTCCTTCCAGGCGTCCGCGTCGGGAAGGCCGTCCTTCTTCTCCGTGATGTTCGGCCACTTCTTCGCCAGCTCGGCGTTGAGCGCCACGTACTCCGCCCACTTCTGGGGGAGGCTCTCCTCCGGGAAGATGGCCTTCGTCGGGCACGCCGGCTCGCACGCGCCGCAGTCGATGCACTCGTCCGGGTGGATCACGAGGAAGTTCGGCCCCTCGTAGAAGCAGTCGACGGGGCAGACCTCGACGCAGTCCGTGTACTTGCACTTGATGCAGGGCGCGGCGACGACGTAGGGCATTGCCCTCTCCTGGCGAGCGGGGGGCCCCCTTCGGCCCCCGGAGCCCTCGGTTTAGCTACCGATCCTCGTAGTAGTCGAGCCCGAGGTGGGTGACGAGCTCCTCGCCCGCGAGGTGACGGAGCGTGTTCTTGAGCTTCGTCTGCTGGATGAAGAGGTCGTGCTCCGGGTAGAGCCCGTCGGCGTGCTGAGGGCTCTTGAAGAAGAAGGACAGCCACTCCTGGATGCCCTTCATCCCGGCGCGCGCGGCCAGGTCCATGAAGAGCGCGATGTCGAGCGCGACCGGGGCCGCCAGGATCGAGTCGCGGCACTGGAAGTTGACCTTGATCTGCATCGGGTAGCCGAGCCAGCCGACGATGTCGATCGCGTCCCAGCCTTCCTTGTTGTCGCCGCGCGGCGGGTAGTAGTGGATCGTGACCTTGTGGTCGAACTCGCCGTAGAGGTCGGGGTAGAGCTTCGGCTGCAGGATGTGCTCCAGGACGGAGAGCTTCGAGACCTCCTTCGTCTTGAAGCTGCCGGGATCGTCGAGCACCTCGCCGTCGCGATTCCCGAGGATGTTGGTCGAGAACCAACCCTCCAGCCCGAGCATGCGCGCCTTGAGCATGGGGGCGATGGTCGTCTTCATGAGCGTCTGGCCGGTCTTGAAGTCCTTGCCGGCCACCGGCATGCCCTGCTTCTTCGCCAGCTCGAGGAGCGCCGGCGTGTCCACGGTGAGGTTCGGGGCGCCGTTGGCGAAGGGCACGCCCTCCTTCAGCGCGGCCCAGGCGTAGATCATCGAGGGCGCGATGGCCGGGTCGTTCTTGGAGAGCCCCTTCTCGAACGCCGCCAGGCTGCCGTGGACCGAGGAGGGCTCGATGTAGACCTCGGTCGACGCGCACCAGAGCATGACCGCGCGGTCGCAGCCCTCGCGCTTCATGAACGTCCGGATGTCGTCGCGGAGCTGCTCGCCCAGCTCGAGCTTGGTCTTGCCCTTCTTCACGTGCGTGCCGTGCAGCCGCTTCACGTACTCGGGCGCGAAGACCGCGGGCATGGGCTTCACCGCGGAGAGCGGGGCCTCGAGCTGCTCGAGGAGGTCCCGGTCGAGCACCTTCGCGTGCACCGCCGTGTCGTAGGCGGAGTCCGGAAAGACGTCCCAGCCGCCGAAGCGCACGTCGGCGAGGTCGGCGATGGGCACGAGCTCCTTCACGAGGGGGTTGCGGTCCTCGGTGCGCTTCCCCAGGCGCACGCGCGCCATCTGCGTCACGGAACCGAGCGGCTTGGCGAGGTCGCGGCGGACCGCCTCCACGCCGGCGATCAGCGTCGTCGCGACCGCGCCCATGCCCGGGAGCAGCATCGCCAGGCGCCCCTTCGCGGGCGCGATGCTCGACTTCTTGCCTCGACCGTTGGTCACGAGATGGCCTCCAGATTTCCCTCGGCGACGCGTGAAGCGCGCGGCGTTGCACACCATGGGCCGAGAGCGGCCCCGCATGAAAGGCCCCTTCGCGGCTTTCGGCAAGCCAAAACGGCGCTCGCCGGCCCGGTGGGGTATAGAGTGCGTCCATGTCCGGCGAGCAGCGGCGTGACCCGCGCGTCGTCGTGGAGCTCGGCCTCAAGCTCGCGTTCGGCTCCGTCGACGAGTTCATCGAACGCTACGCGCTGAACATCTCGCGCGGCGGCATCTTCGTCCGCACGCGCGACCCGCGACCGCCCGGCACGGCGGTCGCGTTCGACATCCGGCTCGCGACCGGCGAGCGCGTCATCCGCGGCCGGGGCCTGGTGAAGTGGACGACGCCCCCCTCTGCGCCCGGCGAGCCGCCCCGCGCCCCCGGGATGGGCATCAAGTTCGTCGAGCTCGACGCGGCGAGCCGGACGCTCGTCGACCTCATCGTGGCGACCCGCGGGGAGGAGGCGAGGAGCGACGAGCCGCCGAGGCCGAGAGGGGCTCCGATCTCGTCCCCGCCCCCGCCCCCGGCCCCCTCGCCAACCCCGGCACCCGCTGTCGTCCGCCCCCTCCCACCGAAGTCCCGCCGCATCGTCGGGATCGACCTCGGGACGACGAACTCCTGCGTCGCCGTCGCCGAGAAGGGGAAGGGGCGGGTGCTGGCCTCGCGCCAGGGGCACGCGACGCTGCCCTCCATCGTCGCCTACGACGCGCAGGGCCGGCTCCTCGTCGGCCACCCGGCGAAGGGCCAGATGGTGATCAACCCGCGCAACACGGTCTACGGGTCGAAGCGGCTCGTCGGCCGGCCGTTCGCGAGCCCGACGGTGCAGGCGTGCCGCGACCGGTTCCACTACGAGATCGTGGAGGGGGACGGCGGCGCGGCGGCGGTGCGCTTCGCCGGGCGCACCTTCACGCTGCAGCAGGTGGCCGCCTACGTGCTGGCCGAGCTGCGCGAGGTCGCCTCCCAGGCGCTCGGGGAGGCGGTGACGCGCGCCATCGTCACCGTCCCGGCCTACTACAACGACCACCAGCGCCAGGCGGTGCGCGAGGCGGGGCTGCTCGCCGGTCTCCACGTCGAGCGGATCGTCAACGAGCCGACCGCGGCGGCGCTCGCCTTCGGCCACGGCCGCAACCTCCAGCAGCGCGTCCTCGTGTACGACCTCGGCGGCGGCACCTTCGACGCCTCGGTCCTCGAGATCCAGGGCGACGTCTACGAGGTGCTCTCGACCGGCGGCGATACCTTCCTCGGCGGCGTCGACTTCGACGCGCAGCTCGTCGATCACCTCGTGTACGCGTTCCAGCAGGAGTACGGCTTCCTGCCGCCGCAGGACCGGGTGGTGTGGCAGCGCATCCGCGACGCCGCCGAGGAGACCAAGGTGGCGCTCTCCTCGGCCGAGGAGGCCGAGGCGCGCGTCCCGTACCTGTGCAAGGGGCCCGGCGGAGAGGACCTCGACCTGCGGGTCCGCGTCACGCGCGCCGAGCTGGAGGCGCTCACCTCGCGCCTCGTCGACCGCACCGTCGAGGTGTGCCGCGACGTCCTGGCGGCGAAGGGCCTGGGAACGGGTGACCTCGACGAGGTCGTCCTCGTCGGCGGGCAGAGCCGCATGCCGCTCGTGTGGCGGCGCATCGCCGAGGCGCTCGGGCGCGAGCCGTCGAAGGCGGTCCACCCCGACGAGGCGGTCGCGCTCGGCGCCGCGCTCCTGGCGGAGGCGGAGTCCCGGGTGGACGGCGTGGTCCTCATCGACGTGCTGGCGATGGGGATCTCGGTCGGCCTCCCCGGCGGGAAGCTCGCCCCCGTCCTGCCGCGCAACACGCGCCTGCCGGCGAAGAAGGCGTACGAGCTCTCCACGGTGGTCGACGGGCAGCGCGAGATGGAGCTCGTGCTCTTCCAGGGCGACGCGCCGGACGCCGCCGAGTGCGAGTACCTCGGCACGGTGAAGGTCTCCGCCCTCCCGCCCGCGGCGCGCGGCGCCGTCAAGGTGGCGGTCGAGTTCGCGCTCGGGAACGAGGGCATTCTGTCGGTGAGCGCCCGCGAGGTGGCGACGGGGAAGGTCACCGCCGCCCGGCTCGCCACGGTGGACACCCCTGCCACGCTCCGCGAGAAGCTGGCGCTCCCGTCGGCTCCGGTGCCGCCGCGCGGCGCCCGGCCCGCCGATGCCGGCCCGCCGCC
>DASTGH010000222.1:0-23417 GCA_035719345.1 Anaeromyxobacteraceae bacterium | reverse complement strand
GAGAGGGCGAGGTCTTCTCGCTCTCCACCCCTCTCCTCGCGCCCATCCCACTCACCCGCGCGGCGGCGGACCGTCCGGCGCGCACGCCACGGCGGCGCCGTCCGGGCTCGCGCGGCAGCTGCCGCTGAGCTGCGCACCGTCGGGCGCGGCGAAGCTGCAGGTCGCGCCCGCCTGCAGGCCGGAGCAGGCGGTCACCGCCTCCGGCGGCGGGCCGTGCGGGCCACCCGGGCCGTGCGGCGGGAAGCACGCCGCCGGCTCTCCCTGCGGGCCCGACCGGCACACGCCCGCGAGCTGTCGCCCGTCCGCGAAGGTCACGGTGCAGGCCGCGCCCTCCTGCTGGCCGCTGCACGCCTGGAGTGCCTCGGGCGGCGGCCCGTGCCGGTTGCCGCCGCCGCCGGGGTCGTGCGCCAGCGCCGGCGCGCCGCTCGCCAGGGCGAACCCCATGAGCAGCGCGCGCGGGATCATCGTCGTCGTCGTCATGTCGTCTCCTCGCCGGTGGGCACCGTGCCCGCCAGGCGACGGCCACGATGCGCCCGGTCCCCCCCGCGCTTCCCCACGGCTGCGTCTCGACATTGTTCGCGAAGGTACGCGCCGTTACATGGCGGCGACCTTCCCCGGGAGGAGCACGCGATGCGCAGGTTCGTGGCGCTGGCGATGGCGGTGGCGTGGTGGCCGGCCCTGGTCCCGGCCCAGCAGGACCGCGACTACTCGAAGGTCGAGATCAAGGTCCACAAGGTGCAGGGCAGCGTCTACATGCTCGAGGGCGCCGGCGGGAACATCGGCGTCTCGGTGGGCGACGACGGGATCGTCATCATCGACGACCAGTTCGCGCCGCTCGCCTCGAAGATCGAGGCGGCGCTGCGGAGCCTCGGCGACAGGAAGGTCCGGTTCGTCGTCAACACCCACTGGCACTTCGACCACGTGGGCGGGAACGCCTACTTCCAGCAGCAGGGTCCGGTGCTGGCGCACGAGAACGTGCGGCGGCGCATGCAGGAAGGCGGCGAGCTCATGGGCGGGCAGGTGAAGGTCCCCCCGGCGTCGAAGGACGCGCTCCCCGTCGTCACCTTCAACGACCGCGCCAGCCTCCACCTCAACGGCGAGGAGATCCGGGCCATCCACTACCCGGGCGGCCACACCGACGGCGATGCGGTCGTCTTCTTCACCCGCTCGAACGTCGTGCACATGGGCGACGACTTCGTCACCTACGGCTTCCCCTTCATCGACCTCGACAGCGGCGGGAGCGTGAAGGGCATGGCCGCGGCCGTCCGGGCCGTCATCGCCGCCGCGCCCCCCGACGCCAAGATCATCCCCGGCCACGGCAAGATCTCGACCGTCGCCGACCTGCGCGCCTACGCCGACATGCTCGAGGACGCCGCCGCGCGCGTGCAGAAGGGCATCCGGGCCGGCAAGACGGCCGACGATCTCAAGCGCGAGAAGGTGCTGGCCGGCTACGAGAAGTGGTCGGGCGAGTTCGTCAGCACGGACAAGTTCATCGACACGCTCTACCTCGACCTCACCGGGAAGAAGCCGGGCCAGTTCCAGAAGCACAATTGAGACGCGGCGCGCCGGCGAGCGCCATGGCATGTTTCCGGGCGCGCCATGGCCGAGCCACTGCCGCTGCACGTCCTCATCATCGACGACGAGCGCAACATCCGCCAGACGCTCGCCATCTGCCTCGAGGGCTTCGGGTGCAAGGTGGAGCAGGTGGCGACCGGCGCCGCGGCGGTGGACGCGCTCCGGCGCGAGCCGTTCGACCTGGCGTTCTGCGACCTCAAGCTCGGCGCCGAGAGCGGCCTGGACCTGTTGCCGCGCCTGCTGGGCGAGCGGCCCGCGCTCGACGTCATCATCATCACCGCCTACGCCACGGTCGACACCGCCGTCGAGGCGATGCGCCGGGGCGCCAAGGACTACCTCCCCAAGCCCTTCACGCCCCAGCAGATCCGGCACCTCGTCGACCGCGCCCGCGAGCGGCGGACGCTCTCGCGCCGGCTGGGTGAGCTCGAGGCGCGGCTGGAGGAGGCGGCGCCGGAGGCGCGGCTGGAGACCGCCTCGCCGCGCATGCAGGCGGTGCTCGACGTCGTGGCGCGCGCGGCCGGCCACGACGTGGCGGTGCTGCTGCGCGGCGAGAACGGCACCGGCAAGGGCGTCCTGGCGCGCGCGCTGCACGCGCAGAGCCCCCGCCGCGACCGCCCGTTCGTCGTGGTGAACTGCCCCACGCTCTCCGAGGAGCTGCTCGCCAGCGAGCTGTTCGGCCACGCGCGCGGCGCGTTCACCGGGGCCGTGCGCGATCAGGAGGGGCGCGTCGAGGCCGCCGAGGGGGGGACGGTCTTCCTCGACGAGATCGGCGAGATCTCGCCCGCGCTCCAGGCGAAGCTGCTGCGCTTCCTGCAGGAGAAGCGGTTCGAGCGCGTCGGCGAGACGCGCACCCGCACCGCCGACGTGCGCATCGTCGCGGCCACGAACCGCGACCTCGACGCGGAGGTGAAGGCGGGCCGCTTCCGGGAGGACCTGCTCTACCGGCTGAACGTCATGGAGATCGTGGTCCCGCCGCTGCGCGAGCGCAGCGAGGACGTGCTCCCCCTCGCCCGCGCCTTCGTCGAGTTCTTCGCGCGCCAGGGCGGCCGCCCGCCTCCGGACCTCTCGCCCGCCACCGAGCGGCTGCTCGTCGCCTACCCGTGGCCGGGCAACGTCCGCGAGCTGCGCAACGCCATCGAGCGGGCGCTCATCCTCGCCCGGGGCCAGCTGCTCGAGCGGGAGAGCTTCCCCGAGCGGATCGCGGCCACCGCCAGCGAGGCTCCGGTGCTGGGCGGGAGCTTCTCCATCGAGGACATCGAGCGCGAGCACGCGCTCCGCGTCATGGCCCACACCGCGACGATGGAGGAGGCCGCGCGCATCCTCGGCATCGACGCGTCCACGCTCTGGCGCAAGCGGAAGAAGTGGGGGCGGTGAGCGCTCAGGCCGCGGGCTGCGGCGCGGCTGGCGCTGCCGCGGCGGCGTCGGCGCGCGGGACCGTGAACCAGAAGCGGCTCCCCTCCCCCGGCGCGCTCGCGACGCCGATGCGCCCGCCGTGCGCCTCGACGATCTCGCGCGCCAGGTAGAGCCCGAGGCCGACGCCGCCCGCCGGCGCCCCCGGCACGCGGTAGAACTTCTCGAAGATGCGCTCGTGGTGCTCCGGGGCGATCCCGGCGCCGCTGTCCTTCACCTCGAAGCGAACGGAGCCCTCGCCCTCCACCGCCGTGACCTCGACGGCGCCGCCCGCGGCCGTGTGGCGGAGCGCGTTCGCCACCAGGTTCGAGAGCACGAGCTCGATCCGCTCGCGGTCGACGCTCACATCGGGAAGGTGCTCCCCGGCCACCGCCGTGAGCGCCACGCCGGCGCCGCTCGCCTCGCTGCGGTGAGCCTCGACCGCCGCCGCCGCCAGGTCGCGCGGGGCGGCCGCGCCGCGCGACAGCACGAGGCGGCCGGACTGGATGCGCGACAGGTCGAGGAGGTCGTCGACGATCGACTGCAGCCGCTCGCAGTCCTGGCGCGCCGCGAACATGAGATCGGCCTGCTTCCCGGTGAGCGGGCCCACCAGCTCGTCGGCGCAGAGGTGGATGGCCATGCGCAGGGAGGTGAGCGGCGTGCGGAACTCGTGCGCCACCGTGGCCACGAGGTCGTTCTTCAGCTCGTCGAAGCGCATGAGGCGGGTCACCTCCTGGAGCACGACGGTGGCGCCGGTGATGGCGCCCTCCTCCGAGTAGAGCGGCGACGCGCGCGGCAGGAGGCTGCGCGCGCCGTCGGGCCCGTCGATGCGCACCGCCTCGTCGAAGCCATGCGGCACGTAGGCCCCCTTTCCCGCGAGCACGTGCGCCCGGACGCGCTCCACGGTCGCGCGCAGGCCCGGGTCGAGCGCGGCCAGCGACGGCGGCGCGCCCGCGCCGCGGCGCAGCAGGGCCTCGGCGGCGCCGTTCAGGTTCGCGATCGCGCCGCGCTCGTCGATGACCAGCACCGGGTCGGGGAGGCTGTCGATGGCGGCCTGCGACGCCTGCTGTGCCTGCAGCAGCTCGCCCAGCGAGCTCGTGCGGTACTGGCGGAGGCGCTCCGCCATGGTGTTGAACTCCGCGCCGAGCGCGGCGATCTCGTCGCCGCCGACGACCGGCACGCGCACGTCGAGGTCGCCCTCGCCCAGGCTGCGCACGGTGCGCGAGAGGGCGCCGACCGGGCGGAGCAGGCGCGTCGTGATCCAGGTGGAGGCGAGGAGGCCGGCGAGGACGGCGGCGGCGATGACCCCGACGACGAGCGCGGTCGTCCGCGCCGCGGCGCGGTGCGCCTGATCGCTCTTGCGCTGCATCGCGTCCTGGTTGAGGGCCAGGATCTCGCCCGCGGCGCGCCGGAGCGCGGCGGCCGCGGGCGCGAAGCGGTCGAAGTAGGCGTCGAGGCGGGAGGCGGGCGGCGCAGCGAGGAGCTCGTCGAGCGCGCGCTGATAGGCGGTCCAGCGCGCGCGGAGGAGGCGCGTGGCGTCCGCCTCCCCGGCCTCGGTGATGTTGCCCTCCTGCGCCCGGAGCTCCGCCTCCAGCCGGGCGGTCGCGCCCTGTCGCGCGCCGTCGTCGGCCGCCCTCCCCGCCGAGCGAGTCCAGGCGTACTCTGCCAGCTCCTTCTCCGCCGCCAGCATCCGCTCGGCGGCGAGGACGCTGCGGTAGTTGGCGCGCAGGATGAGCTCGGGGCTCCGCCCCAGCGCCGCGATGGCGCTCACCGACGCCAGTCCGACGAGCGCCAGCGCCAGCCCGAGCGGCGCCTGCGCCAGGAGCAGCTTCGCCCGGAGCGTCACGGCCGCGGCTCCTCCTCGAAGAACGACACCACGTGCAGATCGAGCCCGTCGCCGTCGCGCACCAGCCGCTCCACCACCGAGGGACGCACCAGGCGCCGCCACCAGGGGAGGACCGTCCGGCCGATGATGACGTCGCTCACGCGGTGGGAGCGCGCGAACTCGAGGAGCGCCGCCGCCGCATCGGAGGACTTGAGGCGGACCACCTCGGCGCCCAGCTCGCGGGCCTTGTCGATGTTGGCGAGGAGGTGGCGCTGCGCCTCGGAGTCGATCCGCTCCGGCGCCTCGCGCGGCGTCTCCACGTACACGACGTACCAGTCCGTGTTGAGCCGGCCGGCCATGCGCGAGCCCCGGCGCATGAGCGCCAGCGCGTGCGGCGGGCTCGAGGAGAGGCACACCATGACCCGCCCGGCGGCCCGCTGCACCGGGTCGCCCGCCGGCGCGCGCTGCGCGGACCGATCGAGGCTCTCCGCCACCTCCCGCAGGGACAGCTCGCGCAGCGTGGCCAGGTTCGCGTCGCGAAAGAAGTGCTCCAGCGCCCAGGGGACCTTGTCCTTCGGGTAGATCTTGCCGGCCCTGAGCCGCTCCAGGAGGTCCTCGACCGCCAGGTCGAGGTTCACGATCTGGTCCGCCTGCTCGACGAAGCTGTCGGGCACCGTCTCGCGCACCGTGACGCCCGTGTTGCGCGCGATGAGGTCGTTCAGCGACTCGAGGTGCTGGATGTTGAGCGCGCCGATGACGTTCACGCCCGCGCCGAGCAGCTCGAGCACGTCCTGGTAGCGCTTCCGGTTCTTCGAGCCCGGGACGTTGGTGTGCGGGACCTCGTCCACCATCGCGACCGCCGGCGCCCGGCGCAGGACGGCCTCGAGGTCCATCTCCTCGACCACGACCCCGCGGTACTCGATGCGCCGGCGCGGCACGACCTCCAGGTCGCCGACCAGCGCCGCGGTCTCGGCGCGGCCGTGGGTCTCGACGAGGGCGGCGACCACGTCGACCCCGCGCCGCCGGAGGGCGTGCGCCTCCTCCAGCATGCGCCACGTCTTCCCCACGCCCGCGGCGAAGCCGATGTAGAGCTTGAGGCGCCCGCGCTTCGAGCGCTCCACCAGCTCCAGGAAGTCCCGGGGCGTGGGGCGCTGGGCCGCGGTGGCGCTCGTCGCCATGAGGTCGTGTCGTACCGCGCCCGCCGCTCAGCGGCCAGCCTCCGGCGCCGGCGCCGCGGAGGCCGGCGCCTCGGGCCTGCCGAAGCGCCGGTCGAGCGCGAGGTTCAGGAGCAGCACGTTCACGCGCGTCTCGCCCAGCACCCCGAGGTCGCGCCCCTCGGCGTACTCGTCCACCAGCGCGCGCACCCGGTCGAGGGAGACGCCGCGCGCGCGCGCCACCCGCGGCGCCTGCCACCGCGCCGCGTCGGGCGAGAGGTGCGGATCGAGGCCGCTGCCGGACGCCGCGACGAGCTCCACCGGCGCCGGGCCCTCGGCGTCGGGGTTCTCCCTCGCCAGCTTCTCCAGCGCCGCCGCCGCGCCTTCGCGCAGCTTCTTCGAGGTGGCGCCCAGGTTCGAGCCGCCGGAGGCCAGCGGGTCCCATCCCTTCTCGCCGGCGGCCGACGGGCGCGGCTGGAAGTAGCCCGGGGCGGCGAAGCCCTGACCGATGAGCTCCGAGCCGACGATCTTCCCGGAGGCGTCGGCGACGAAGCTCCCCTCCGCCCTGCGCTGGAAGAGCGCCTGCGCGATCCCCGTCATGGCGAGCGGGTAGACGAGACCCGTCAGGACGAGGGTCACGGCTGTGGCGCGCAGCGCCGGCATGACGTGGTCCACCCAGCGCTCCTCGACGGGCTTCGCGGGAGCCGGCGTCGGGGCCGGCGGCGGGACCTGGACGGCGACGTTCCTCATGGCTTCCTCCTCCCTAGACGACGCCCGCAGCCGCGAGGGCCAGGTCGATGACCTTGATGCCGACGAAGGGCGCGGCGACGCCGCCGACCCCGTAGACGAGGAGCGAGCGGCGCAACAGGGCCGCGGCGCCGAGCGGGCGGTACTTCACGCCTCGCAGCGCCAGCGGGATGAGCAGCACGATGATGATGGCGTTGAAGATGACCGCCGAGAGGATGGCGCTGTAGGGCGAGGCGAGGTGCATGACGTCGAGCGGCGCCAGCTCCGGATGGGCGGCCACGAACAGCGCCGGCAGGATGGCGAAGTACTTGGCGACGTCGTTGGCGATCGAGAACGTGGTGAGCGTCCCGCGCGTCATGAGGAGCTGCTTGCCGACCTCGACCACCTCCAGCAGCTTCGTCGGGTTCGAGTCGAGGTCGACCATGTTGCCGGCCTCCTTCGCCGCCTGCGTGCCGGTATTCATGGCCACGCCCACGTCGGCCTGCGCCAGCGCCGGCGCGTCGTTCGTGCCGTCGCCGGTCATGGCGACGAGCTTCCCCTTGGCCTGCTCCGCCTGGATGAGCTTCATCTTGGTCTCGGGCGTCGCCTCGGCCAGGAAGTCGTCGACGCCCGCCTCGCGCGCGATGGCGGCAGCGGTCCGCGGGTTGTCGCCCGTGATCATGACCGTGCGGATGCCCATGGCGCGGAAGCGGTCGAAGCGCTCTTTGATGCCGCCCTTGACCACGTCCTTGAGGTGGATGAGGCCGAGCACGCGCGGGCCGTCGCAGACGGCGAGCGGCGTCCCGCCCGAGTCGGAGATGCGGGCCGCCTCGGTCTCGACGCGCGCGGGCATGGTGCCGCCCAGGCCCACCACGTGCCGGGCAATGGCCTCGACCGCGCCCTTGCGAAGGCTGCGCCCGCCGACGTCGACGCCGCTCATGCGGGTCTGCGCGCTGAAGGGGATGAAGGCGTGCTCGGCCCCGTGGACCTCTCGCCCGCGCAGCCCGTGGCGCTCCTTCGCCAGCACCACGATGGAGCGGCCCTCGGGCGTCTCGTCGGCCAGGCTCGCCAGCTGGGCGGCGTCGGCGACGTCCTCCACCTTCACACCCGGCGCCGGGAGGAGCTCGGTCGCCATGCGATTGCCGAGCGTGATGGTCCCGGTCTTGTCGAGGAGCAGGGTGTCGACGTCGCCGGCCGCCTCCACCGCGCGACCGCTCATGGCGAGCACGTTCTTGCGCAGCAGCCGGTCCATGCCGGCGATGCCGATGGCGGAGAGGAGCCCGCCGATGGTGGTGGGGATGAGGCAGACGAGGAGCGCCACGACCGCGGTCGCACCGAGGCCGATGCCCGAGTACCGGGCGATGGGCACGAGCGTCACGCAGGCGACGAGGAAGACGACGGTCAGGCCGACGAGCAGGATGTGGAGCGCGATCTCGTTGGGCGTCTTCTGCCGCGCGGCGCCCTCCACCAGAGCGATCATGCGGTCGAGGAAGGACTCGCCCGGGTCGACGCCGATGCGGATGACGATGCGGTCGGAGAGGACCTTCGTGCCGCCGGTGACGGCCGAGCGATCCCCGCCCGCCTCGCGGATGACGGGCGCCGACTCGCCGGTGATGGCGGACTCGTCCACCGAGGCGATGCCCTCGGTGATCTCGCCGTCGCCGGGCACCATCTGGCCCGCCTCGACCACCACCACGTCGCCCTTGCGCAGCGACGACGCGTCCACGCTCACCTCGCGGCCGGAGACGAGCTTGCGGGCCTTGATCTCGCGCCGCATGCGCCGGAGCGTGTCTGCCTGCGCCTTGCCGCGCCCCTCGGCCACCGCCTCGGCGAAGTTGGCGAAGACGACGGTGAACCAGAGCCAGACGCTCACGGTCAGCGTGAACCAGCCGGGGGCCGCGCCCTCCGGGTGCACAACGCGGTCGCGCAGCCAGAGGAGCGTGGTGAGGAGGCTCCCCACCTCCACCACGAACATGACCGGGTTCCTCGCGACGAGGCGTGGATCGAGCTTCTTCAGGCTGTCGATCGCCGCCTGGCGGACGATGGCGGGGTCGAGGAGCGAGGGCTGCTTCGCCTTCCGGGCGGCCATGGCTACAGCACCTTTCCGGCGAGCGCCGTGAAGTGCTCGAGGATCGGACCGAGCGCCAGCGCGGGGAAGAAGGTGAGCGCGCCGACGATGAGGATCACGGCGACGAGCAGGATGGTGAAGGTGGGACCGGTGGTGGGGAACGTGCCCGGCCCGGCGACCACGGTCTTCTTGCCGATCATCGACCCGGCGATGGCCATCGCCGGGATGATCATGAGGAAGCGGCCGATGAGCATGTCGAGGCCGCCGGTGATGTTCCAGAACCTCGTGTTGCCGGAGAGCCCGGCGAAGGCCGAACCGTTGTTCCCCGCCTGGCTGGAGTAGGCGTACAAGATCTCGGAGAGGCCGTGCGCGCCGCCGTTGCCGAGCGCGGCGGTGCCGTAGGGCGCGACCGCCGCCCAGGCCGAGAGCACGAGCACGACGGCGGGGAAGATGAGCACGTACAGCATCGCCAGCTTCATCTCCTTCCCCTCGATCTTCTTCCCGAGGTACTCGGGCGTGCGGCCCACCATCAGGCCCGCGATGAAGACCGTCAGGATCACCATCACCAGCATGGCGTAGAGGCCCGCCCCCACTCCGCCGAAGATCACCTCGCCGAGCTGGATGTTCACGAGCGGCACGAGCCCGGCGAGCGGCGTGAAGCTGTCGTGCATCGCGTTCACCGCGCCGCAGGAGGTGTCGGTGGTGACCGTGGCCCACAGCGCGCTGCTGGCGACGCCGAAGCGGACCTCCTTCCCCTCCATGTTGCCGTGGGCGTGATCGACGGCGAGCGGGGCGAGCGCCGGGTTCCTGCCCGCCTCGTAGTGATAGGTGACCGCGACCCCGACGACGAAGAGGAGCGCCATCGCCGCGAAGATGGCCCAGCCCTGGCGCGCGTCGCGCGCCATCTTCCCGTACGTGTACGTGAGCGCCGCCGGGATGGCGAAGATGAGCACCATCTCGAAGAAGTTCGTGAACGGCGTCGGGTTCTCGAACGGGTGCGCGCTGTTGGCGTTGAAGAATCCGCCGCCGTTCGTGCCGAGCTCCTTGATCACCTCCTGCGAGGCCACCGGCCCGAGCGCGACCACCTGCTTCACGCCCTCGAGCGTCGTCAGCTCCCGGTAGGCCGAGAGCGTCTGCGGGACGCCCAGCGCCACGAGCACGATCGTGCCGACGATCGAGATGGGCAGCAGGACGTAGACGATGGATCGGATCACATCGACCCAGAAGTACCCGACCGTCCTCGGCCCGCTCGGGCCCGGCTGGCGGGTGAGGCCGCGCGCCAGCGCCAGCGCGATGCCGATGCCGACGGCGGCCGACGTGAAGTTGTGCCACGCGAGCCCCGCCATCTGCGTGAGGTAGCTCATCGTGGACTCGCCGCCGTAGTTCTGCCAGTTCGTGTTGGTGGTGAAGCTGACCGCCGTGTTCCAGGCGAGCTCGGCTGGCACCGGCCCGAGCTTCTGCGGGTTCAGCGGCAGGACGTGCTGCAGCCGCTCGATGGCGTACGTGACGAGCACGCCGAGGAGGCTGAACAGCAGCATGGCGACGGTGTAGCCCGCCCAGCCGTGCTCCTTCCTCGCATCCACGCCGCACAGGCGGTAGAGGGCGCGCTCCAGCGGCCCGAGGAGGCGCGGAAGCGGCTGCCGCTCCCCCTCGAACACGCGGAACATGTACAGCCCGAGCGGCCTGGTGATCGCGGCGATGACGAGGGCGAAGAGCCCGATCTGGATCCACCCGTTGACGGTCATGGCGGTGCCCTAGAAACGCTCGGGCCGGACGAGCGCGTACCCGAGGTAGCCGGCGAGGAGCACCGACAGGACGATGCCGATGGCGTACTCGAAGTTCATGGGGTGGCTCACAGCCGGTCGCACCCGCGCACGTACGCGAGGCTCACGGCGAAGAAGGCGACGGTGGCGATGACCAGGACGAGGTCCATGCGTCCCTCCTGCCGGCACCGGCTGCACGGCAGGTGCCACGCGGTTTTCCGAGGGCGTTTCCGGCCGCGCCAGGCGGCGGCTTGCATTCCGCAAGGACGTTCGGGGGCGCGGCCGTGCAGGATGCGATCGCATGCACCCGGGCGGCCGCGGACCTGCCGCCCGGCGGCTGGGGGCCCGGTCGCCGCGCCTCCGCGCGCGCCCGGGAAAGCCTCACGGCGAACGGGGGCGAGCGCGATCGACGCAGGGCGGCGGGAATCCCCACCCGCCCGGCGCCTCGCTCCGTCCGGCCCCCGGCGCATGGCACGCGCCGTGCTGCACGGGAGGGCATGAGCCTCCTCATGCAGTCCCCGGCCCGAGCGCTCGCGGCGCCTCGTTCCGCCCGGACGCCCTGGACGACGTGGCTCTTCCGGACGGCCGTCGCGGTCCTCCTGGCGGCCGTGGTGGTCGGTGTTCTCGTCGAGCTGTCGGCGAAGCGGCGGGCGCTGCGCACGCTGCCGGCGGAGCAGCGGGCCGCGGTCCTGGCGCGCACGCTGGAGGAGCTGCGCGAGACGTGCGGGCCCGGCGCGCCCGATGTGCTGCGCGATCACTGCCGGGAGCTCGCGTCCTTCGCCGCCCAGTTCGACGACTGCCGCGGCGAGTGCGAGGCGCTGGTGCGCGGCCACCTCACCTCGTCGCCGACCCGATGATCCGATGCCGATCGCGGCGCAAGCGTCGGAGGTGCAAGGGCCGGGCGACGGCGCCTCGGCCGCAGCCCGCCTCGTCACCGCCTCGCCCGCGATGCGGCGGTTCCTCACCATGCTCCGCGAGGCGGCGCGTCACGAGGCGCCGGTCCTGCTCGTGGGCGAGAGCGGCACGGGGAAGACGGCGCTGGCGCGCCTCCTCCACCTGCTCTCCCCGCGGGCCGGCGGCCCGTTCGTCCGGGTCGAGTGCGCGGCGGCCCCTGGCGATCTTCCCGAGCCCGCCGAGGCGGCGCGCGGCGGCACACTCTTCCTCGACGACGTCACCGCGCTCGATGCGCCGGCGCAGATCACGGCGCTGCGCGTGCTCCAGGCGCTCCACGCCCCCGGTGAGGCGCGCCTCGTCGCGAGCGCGCGCCCGCGGCTCGAGGACGACATCGCCGCCGGGCGCTTCCGCCCCGACCTGTTCTACCGGCTGGCAGTGGTCGAGCTGCGCATCCCGCCGCTGCGCGAGCGCGCCGAGGACGTGCTGCCCATCGCCCGGGCCTTCCTCGTGGCGCGCGCCGCCGCCCCCGAGCTCTCCCCCGACCTGCAGCGCGCGCTGCTCGCGTACCCGTGGCCGGGCAACGTGACGGAGCTCCTCGCCGCCCTCGAGCGCGCAGTGCTCTTCGCGCGCGGGCGAGCGCTCGAGGTCGACGCGTTGCCGGAGCGGGTGCGCGCCGCGGCGCATGGAGGGACGAGACCATGAACGCGACGGATCCTCGCGGCAGCGGGCCGGGCGGCCTCGTCGTCGAGCGCGCGGGCGGCGGGCGCGCGCTCCTCGACCTCACCGTGGACGACCCGGCGCGCTGCGGGCTGGGCTGGGAGGCCGCCGCGGTGGACGAGCTGCTCGCCCGGACCGGCCCCGCAGACGAGGGCGCGCGGAGGGCCGCCGACGGCCGGGCGCGCGAGGCGGTCGCCGGATACCTCGCGGGCCGGGGCGCGGCCGCGACCCCGGATCGCATCCGTCTGGCGCGCTCGCGCCGGGACGCGCTGCGGCTCGCGCTCGCCGCCGTGGCCGGCACGCGCGGCGACGTCCTCGCGCCGCTTCCTGGCGATCCCACCCTGGACGCGCACGCCCGCGAGGCGGGGCTGGAGCTGGCGCGCTATCCCCTCGCCTACGACCGCGCCTGGCACCTCGACCACAAGGCCCTGGCGCGCCGCATCGGCCCACGCACCCGCGCCGTCCTGCTCGGCAACCCCTCGGTGCCGGCCGGCGCGATGCTCTCGGACGACGACCTCACGGCGGCCGAGGCGCTCTGCGCCGGACGCGAGGTCGCGCTCGTCGGCGACGAGGCGCTCATCGACACGGCGCTCGGCCCATCGGCAAACGTGCTCGACGCGGCGCGCTGCCTCGCGCTCCACGTCTCGGGCCTCTCCGGCGTGTGCGGCAACCGCGAGCTCGGCTGCGAGTGGATCGCGCTCTCCGGCCCCGACCACCTGGTCGCGCCGGCGCTCGCGCGGCTCGACCGCGAGCTGGCGGCGGGGGGACCCGACGCGGCGTCGCCACGGCCGGAGGCGATCCCGCCGCTGCTGGCGCGCCGCGAGATGTTCCTCGGCGCGCTCCGCAACCGCCTCGCCGGCAACCGCGCCGCGCTCGCGACGGCCGCCCTGCGCGAGGCGCCGTGGAGCCTGTGCTGGGGCGGCGGCGGGATCTGGGGCGTGCTGCGGATCGGCGCCACCGAGCCCGACAACGTGCTCTGCGACCTCCTGCGCCGCGACGGCATCGCGGTCCACCCCGGCTCGAGGTACGGGCTCGGCGGGGACGAGCACCTCGTCGTCTCGCTCCTGCCGCCGCCCGACGTCTTCCAGGAGGCCCTGGCCCGGCTGGATCGTCACCTGCGCGCTCCGCTGGATCGCTGAGCGCCAGGGCCCAGCTCGATCACGGAGCGCCCCGTTTCCGGGCGCGCTCACGCCCAAAAACGGGGCGCCCGCCGGCGGGCCCCGTTGCGTTCTGCAATGGGACGTCACGGCGTGCGCCGCAAATTGCAACGGCCCTCGCCGGCGATGCCGGAATTCGTGGGCGACGCCTCGTGGCAGGCCATGGCATGCACCATGCTCCAGGCCCCGGACATGACGCCACCTGTCCGCGCTCGTGCCGGAGCCTCGCGGTGAAGCGCGCTGCCGACAGGAGCGACGCCTCGCCCGACGCCTCGCCGGAGGAGGCACGCAGCGCGCCCGACCCGGGCTTCTCGTGGTCGCGCATCCGCCGCACGCTCATCGGCGCGCCGCGCAACGTCCGCGACCCGAACGTCTACCACCACATCTCCCTGGTGGCGTTCCTGGCGTGGGTCGGGCTCGGCGCCGACGGCCTCTCCTCGTCGGCCTACGGCCCCGACGAGAGCTTCCGCGCCATCGGCGAGCACCATTACATCGCGCCGGCGCTGGCCATCGCCACGATGGCGACCATCCTCATCATCTCCGTCGCCTACTCGCAGATCATCAAGCGCTTCCCGTTCGGCGGCGGCGGCTACGTGGTGGCGACGAAGCTCCTCGGGCCGCGCTGGGGCGTCATCTCGGGCTCGGCGCTCCTCGTCGACTACGTCCTCACCATCTCGGTGTCGATCGCGAGCGGCGCCGACCAGGTCTTCAGCGTCCTGCCGCCCCACTGGACGCCGTGGAAGCTCACGGTCGAGGCGCTGGTCATCGGCGTCCTCCTCGTCATGAACCTGCGCGGCGTGAAGGAGTCGGTCACCGCGCTCGTGCCCATCTTCCTCGTCTTCCTGGTGACCCACGTCGTCCTCATCGGCGGCGGCATCGCCAGCCACGCCTTCGAGGTGCCGCGCGTGGTCGGCGAGGTGAAGACCGGGTTCTCGCACGGGCTCGGCACCATCGGGCTCGCCGGCATGTTCGCGCTCTTCGCCCGCGCCTACTCCATGGGCGCCGGCACGTACACGGGCATCGAGGCGGTCTCCAACGGCCTCCAGATCATGCGCGAGCCGAAGGTGCAGACCGCGCGCCGGACCATGACGTACATGGGGATCTCGCTCGCCATCACCGCCAGCGGCATCCTCCTCCTCTACATGCTGTTCCACATCAGTCCCGAGGAGGGGAAGACGATGAACGCCTCCCTCCTCGAGCGCTTCGCGCAGGGCTGGCCGGGCCCGCTCCACTACGGGTACGTGTGGCTCACGCTCGGTGCCGAGGCGGCGCTGCTCTTCGTGGCGGCACAGGCGGGCTTCATCGACGGCCCGCGCGTCATGTCGAACATGGCGATCGACTCCTGGCTTCCACACCGCTTCGGCCAGCTCTCGGACCGCCTCACCATGCAGGACGGCGTGCTGCTCATGGGCGCCGCCTCGATCGCCACGCTCCTCTACACGCGCGGCGACATCGGCGCGCTCGTCACGATGTACGCCATCAACGTGTTCGTGACGTTCTCGATCTCGCAGGCGTCGATGCTGCGCTACTGGTTCGGGCGGCGCGGCGAGGCCGGGTTCAAGCGCGGCGTCGCCATCCACGGCACCGCCTTCGTGCTCTGCTTCACCATCCTCGTCGGGAACGTGATCCAGAAGTTCGAGCAGGGCGCGTGGGTGACGGTCGCCGTGACCGCGGTGGTGGTGACGCTCTGCCTCGTCATCCGGCGCCACTACCGGCGCGTGCAGGCGAACCTGAGGCGGCTCAACGAGGTCATGAACAGCCTGCCCTCGCACCCGGTGGCGCCGCGCGGGAAGGTGGACGCGAAGCAGCCCACGGCGGTCCTCCTCGTCGGCGCCTACTCCGGCCTCGGCATCCACCAGATCCTCACCATCCAGCGCCTCTTCCCCGGGTACTACAGGAACTTCGTCTTCCTGTCGGTGGGCGTGATCGACTCCGCCACCATGAAGGGGGTGGAGGAGGTGGAGCAGGTCCGCACCTCGACCGAGGACGGCCTGCGCCGCTACGTCGACCTGGCCGCGCGACTCGGGCTCGTCGCCGAGTACCGGATGTCGGTGGGCACGGAGGCGGTGGCCGAGGCCGAGAAGCTCTGCCTCGCCACCTCGAAGGAGTTCCCCCGCGCCATCTTCTTCGCCGGCAAGCTCGTCTTCGAGCGGGAGAAGTGGTTCCAGCGGCTGCTGCACAACGAGACCGCCTACCAGCTCCAGCGGCGGCTCCAGTTCGCCGGCCTCAACGCCATGGTGCTGCCGGTGCGGATCATGGAGCCGGCGCCGGCCGCCGCCTGACCCGCCGGGAAGCAGGCAGCGCACTCGGAACGGAGCACGGGACATATGCACTCATGGTGCGCTCATCCTGGGAATCCTGGGAATCCTGGGATCAGCGTTCCCGGAGTGGCCTCGGGCTCAGCGCCGCCGCGCGTCGGCGGCGGGGCCGGACGCGCCCGCGACGACGCCCGCCGGGGCGCCGCTGGCGCGCGCGGCGGCGCCCTCCACCATCCGCTCGTGCGACAGCCAGCCGATCCAGCCGACGAGGCCGAGCGCCGCCGCCACGGTGACGGCGGCGGCCACCGGCCGCAGGTCGCGGGGGGGCCGGAGCAGGGCGCCTGCCCGCGCGGCGCGCGCCACCGCGGCGGAAGGGTCGCGCAGCTCGGCGAGGAGGTCGACGGCCGTCCCGTGCCGATCCTCCGGGCGCGGCGCGATCGCCTTCATGACGATGGCCTCGAGCGCCGGGTCGACGCCCGGCACGTGCCGCGACAGCGGCAACGGCGCCTCGAGGCGCTTGGCGCGGAGCCGCGCCTCCCAGTCCTCGCTGGCATAGGGGAGCCGGCCCGACAGCATCTGGTAGAGCATCGCCCCGACGGCGTACACGTCGACGCGGGCGTCGCCGACCCGGCCCGCCGCCTGCTCCGGTGCCATGTAATCGGGCGTGCCGAACGAGGCCGCGAGGCCGGTCAGCGTGAGGCGGCGGGCACCCTGGTGGTGGGCGATCCCGAGGTCGAGCAGCTTCACCTGGCCGGTCGAGGTGAGGAGGACGTTCCCCGGCTTCACGTCGCGATGGACGATCCCCCGCGCGTGGAGGTAGGCGATGGCCTCGCAGGCCTGCCGGGCGATGTCGACGGCCTGGGCCACCGGCACCGCCCGGCCCTCGTGGAGCAGCGCCGCGAGCGGCGTGCCCTCCACGTACTCCATCACCATGTACATGCGGCCCGGCTCGGCGCGCGGCGGGAGCGCACGCACGACGTTCGGGTGATCGAGGCCGCGGGCGGCGGCCTCCTCGCGCCGGAACCGCTCGTGAAAGACGATGTCGCACTCGTACTGCAGGTGCGGGATCTTGAGCGCTACCACCTGGCCGGATCCGACGTCCACCGCCTTGTAGACCGTCGCCATGCCGCCGCGCCCGAGCTGCTCGATGAGCTCGTACCCGTCGAGCGCGTCGCCGACCTCGAGCTCGCGCATGTCAGCCGCCCTCACGAGCGTCGTCCATGCCTGCGGCAGGAGCACCGCCCGTGCCATCGTGGCGCACCGACCCCCGGCGATGGCGAACCGCGCATCCGCACGCAGCTTGCGCTGCGCCTGCGAGGACACGAGGCGCTGCGCGCGTCGCGGCTCCCTGCGTTTCGCACGCCCCTCCGGGTCCCAGGTACGGCATTGTGCAAGGCGCGCGGGTGGCGGCGGCGCCTTGCACGCGGCGGGGGATCGACCTACGACCCACCCATGGAGAAGGTGAACCTCCGTGCCAAGCTGGCGTCGTTCACGGACGCCTGGCACCCGCGCATCGTCGCCGAGCTGAACGGCCAGCAGGTGAAGGTGGTGAAGCTCCGCGGCGCGTTCACCTGGCACCACCACGAGCGCGAGGACGAGCTGTTCCTGGTGGTACGCGGGCGCTTCCGCATGGAGTTCCGCGACCGGGCGGTGGAGCTCTCCGAGGGCGAGCTGGTGGTCGTGCCGCGGGGCGTGGAGCACCGCCCGGTGGCCGACGACGAGGCGGAGGTGCTGCTCTTCGAGCCGTCCGGGACGCTCAACACGGGGAACGCCGTCGACGCGCGCACGGTGCGCGATCCCGAGCGCATCTGACCGTCACATCCCCTCGAACCCCGCCTCGCGGAATCGCGCCTGCACCGGCGGGCTGGCCAGGAAGGCGAGGAACGCCGCCGCAGCGTCCGCCCGCTCCGCGCCCTTCAGCACCACGCCCGAGTAGGTCGTCATCTTCTGGAGCGACGGGGGATAGGGGCCGACCAGCTCCACCTGCGGCACGGAGCGGATCTCGCTGATCTGCGTCGCGCCGAGGGCGCGGGTCCTGGAGCCGCCCATGAGCTCCATCGCCGCCCTGCCGCCGGCGGAGGTGCGGCCCTTGCGGCGCACCTCGGCGCCCACGCCCAGGCCGTCCGCCACCGCCAGCAGGTGGGCGCCCGCGGTCGTGCTGGCGGGGTCCGGGTAGTAGACCTCCTCCGCGGCGAGCAGCGCCTTCTTCAGCTCCTCGGGCGACCCCACCGCCGGCCGCGGCTCGCCGGCGCGCACCGCGAGGCCGCCGCCGACGCGGCCCAGGTCGACGCGCGATCCCGGGCGCACCAGCTCCTTCGCCACGAGCGGCTCGAGCGCCGCCGGGGTCGCCACCAGCACGTCCGCGCCCTCGCCCGAGGTCACGCGATCGCGGAGCGCGCCTACCCCGCCGAAGGAGAGGCGGAGGCGCGTGCCGCTCCGGGCCTCGAACTCCGCCGCCACCGCGCGCACCGTGGACTCGGTGGCTCCGGCCGCCAGCACCCGGAGCTCGGCGCCGGCCGCCGCCCGCGCGCCGAGCGGCCCCACCGCCGCGACGGCGAGCGCGATCCGGACCAGCGTGGAGAGGGCCTCGTACCAGCGCATGCGCACAACGTAACGCCGCGGCGATCCGCAGGCGCGGCGCCGCGGCGCTCCCCGGATGAGGCCTCGTGACGCGCGCGGCCACACCGCGCGGCCCGTCGGGCCGCTCCCGGGCGCACGCGCTTCGGGTAGTCTACGTTCAGTCATCCACCTCCCACGGGGAACGAGCCGGAGGAGCCCTCCCATGAGCCCGACCGACACGGTGGCGTCGCTGGCGATGGCGAGAAGGAACGGGACGGGCGCCGCTGCCCAGGACCTCCGCGCCATCCTTCACCTCCCGCGCGCCGAGCAATACGCCGCCGGCAAGGCGCTGCGCCTGGCCTGCCCGCGCGCCTCGCACGCCGCATGGAAGCCGCCGGCCGGCCGCGCCGACCCCGTCCAGCTCGTCCTGCGCTCCGAGAAGGGCCGGATGCAGGAGCTGCTGCCGCTGCGGCACGGACGCATGGTGCGGTCGGCCTTCACGTTCTACCGGGGGGCGGCCCTCACCATGGCGGCCGACCTCGCCTCGACGCCGTCCTCCGGCCTGCGCGTCCAGTGCTGCGGGGACGCGCACCTCTGCAACTTCGGCGGCTTCGCCACCCCGGAGCGCAAGATCATCTTCGCCATCAACGACCTCGACGAGACGCTCCCGGGCCCGTGGGAGTGGGACGTGAAGCGGCTGGCGGCGAGCTTCGTCGTCGCCTGCCGGGACAACGGCCTCAAGGAGACCGCCGCCCGGGAGGCTGCGGCGACCGCCGTCCGGAGCTACCGCGAGTCCATGGCGGAATTCAGCGAGATGAGGACGCTCGAGCTCTGGTACCACGCCCTCGTCCCCGAGGACCTCATGGAGCGCGAGGAGCCCGGGATCCGCGCGCGCATCGAGGCGCGGCTCCGCAAGGAGAAGGCGAAGAGCATCGCCGACGACATCTTCCCGAAGCTCGTGGAGCACAAGGGGGAGAGGCCGATCATCAGGGACCAGCTCCCCACCATCTTCCACGCGAAGGGTCATGCGCCGGGCGAGGTCGAGCAGATCGTGCTGGACGCGCTGGCGAAGTACCGCGCCAACCTCCACTCCTCGTACCAGTCGCTCCTCGACCGGTACGAGCTCCGCGACGCCGCCATCAAGGTGGTCGGGATCGGCAGCGTCGGGACGATGTGCTGGGTGCTGCTCTACCTGGCGAGCGAGGGCGACCCGCTCTTCCTGCAGGTGAAGGAGGCGCGCGCCTCGGTCCTCGAGCCGTACGCGGGCGCCAGCCCGTTCCAGAACCACGGGCAGCGCGTCGTGAACGGCTACCGCCTCATGCAGCCCGCCAGCGACATGTTCCTGGGCTGGACGTACGGCCCGAAGCGCCACTACTTCGTGCGGCAGCTCCGCGACGTCAAGATCAGCGTCCGCGTGGAGACGTTCGGCGGGCGCGAGATGGACTTCTACGCGCGCTGGTGCGGCCGGGCGCTGGCGCTCTCGCACGCCCGGTCGGGCTCCTCGGCCATGCTGAGCGGCTACATGGGCAAGAGCGACGCCTTCGACCTCGCCATCGCCGACTTCGCCGCCCGCTACGCCGACCAGAACGAGCGGGACCATGCCGCGCTGGCGCGCGCGGTGAAGAAGGGTGAGGTGAAGGCGGTGGTCGAGGAGACCCGCTAGCGATCCGGAGGTCACATTCCGTGCGACACCTCGTCCGCCACCTCGCCCCTGCGCTCGCCGCCGCGCTCCTCGCCCTTCCCTCGCGGAGCGGGGCCGACGACGACCGCTCCACCTACCTCGCCTTCAAGTTCGGCGGCTTCGGCAGCTCCGGGACGTACCAGGGGAACGACTTCGGCGGCGCGACCACCTGGGAGCTGGCGGTCGGGACGGGCCGCGTCCTCGGCGTCGAGATCTCCGGCGGATCGATGACCACCTCCGCGGGTGAGCTGAGCGTCCGGACCATCCCGCTGCTCCTCTCGCTGCGCCTCGCCATCCCCATCGCCATGGTGAGCCCGTTCCTCGAGGGGGGCGGCGGCGCCTACTTCAACGAGGCGTCGCTCCGCGGCCGCAGCGTCGACGACGTGACCGCCGGCTGGCACGTGGGCGCGGGCGTCGACGTGCACGTGGGGCGGGTGCTGGTGGGCGCGCAGGGCCGCTACATGGGGATCGCGCCCACCTTCTCCAGCATCGGCACGCTGACGCTGGACCGCTACGAGATCCTCGGGCGCATCGGGATCCTGTTCTAGAAGGTCGTCCCCACCGAGAGCGCGGCGTACTGGCCGTCGCCACCCGGCCAGAACCAGTACGCGCTCAGCTCGAACCGGCCGACCGTGTATCCCACGAGCAGCCCGGGCACGACGTCGCGCGGCTGCTGGAAGGCGCGCGTCCGCTGGATCACCACGCCGCCGCGCAGCGACTCGAGCTTCCCGTCGGGCACCTTCGCCGACAGCTCCGACCACGCGTAGAAGTAGCTGGCGTCGGTGTTCCCCAGGTCCACCACCACCTCGGTCTCGACGTACCAGGTGAGCGGGCCCCACTCCAGCGTCAGCTCCAGGCCGGGGGCGATGCCGTTCGTGTTCCCGAGCACGGCGCCGAACATCGGAACGAGCGTCAGCGCCAGCTCGTCGCCGGTCGACCAGTTGAACCCCGCCCACAGCGAGAGCGTCCGCCGGTCCTCGTAGTTGTAGCGGGCCTCCAGGTGCAGGGGCCCGCGGTCGGCCGCCCCGGTGAAGAGGATGTAGTCGGTGTCGTGCGGCAGGAAGTAGAGCGAGGCCGAGGCGCGGCCGGTCCACTCCGGCGGTGCGGGGGCGGGCGAGGGCGTGGCCGCGGGAACGGGTGCGGGCGGCGCGGGCGTCGGCGCAGGCGGCACGTCCGGCGGAGCCCCGGGCGCCGGCGCCTCGGCCTGCGCCGCCGCTGCGGCCGGGAAGAGGAGCGCGGCCGCGGACAGGGCGAGCGCGAGGAGCAGCGAGCGAGGTCGGGCGCGCATTGCTATCCGCCCAGGGCCACGACGATGGCGACGAGCGCCAGGCCCACGGCCGTCATCGAAGCGCCCAGGAGCATGGGCCGGCCGGACACGTACTTCCCGAGCCGGTACCCGACCACGAAGAGGAGCACGAGCGCGACCGCGTGCGACAGGCGCAGGGCCTGCAGCGGCGTGACGGGCAGGAGGAACGGCAGCACCACCGGGAGCGTCGAGGCGAAGACGAGCAGGAACACGCCCAGCGCGCCGGCGAGGTCGCGGCGGGTGAGCCCGCCGCCGGGCACCGGTTCGAGCGCGACCAGCTCGCGGCGCACGTGCTCCAGGTGCTCGGGGCGCAGCGTCGCCGCCAGGAGAGGCGGCAGCTCGTCCAGGAGGACGCGCCGTCCGAGCCCCGGGTCGCGCTCGGACCGCAGCGCGAGCAGCAGGCTGCGGGCGCGGTGGCGCTCGGCCAGCGTGGTCATGAGGTACATGAGCGCGTCCACGATGCCCCAGGCCGTGTTGCAGCCGATGGCGGCGACCAGCATCTCGCGCACGTCCTCCCGCCCGGCGCCGGCCACGCTCAGCGACCCCACGATCGAGATCGCCATGATGAGGCCGAACAGGATCTCGGCCTGCCGCTCGACGGGGCTGAGGACGCCGCGCGGCGCGGCGTGCCCGGGCACGGCCCTGGCCGCGGGGCCCGGCGGCCGCGCCTCGGCGCCGGCGGACAGGTCGGTCATGACGCGCCTCCCCTCGCCTGGAAATGCTCCACGGCATCGTCCAGGCCGAGGAATGTCCGATCGTGCCCGAGCGCCTTCCCCAGCGGCGAGCGCTCCACCACGGCCCGCACCTCGGGGTTGAGCGCGGCGAGCCAGAGCTGGGCCCCGCGCCTCCGCATCCGCGCCTCCACCTCCGACAGCATCTTCAGCGCCGAGTACTCGAGGTCGAAGAGGGCGCTGCAGTCGAGCACGATCACCCGGGGGGCCCGCGCCTGCACCAGCGGCGCCACCAGGTCGAGCACGCGCTCCGTGTTCGCGAAGAAGATGCGGCCCTCCACGCGCACGAGCAGGAGGCCCGGCCAGGTCTCGTCGTCCGCGTGCTCCGCCGGGCGGCGCCGGTACGCGTGCGTCCCGCGCTTCCGCGCGACCTCGTAGACGGCCGGGTTGCTGGCCTGGTGCGCGAGCGCGAGCACGGACGTCACCACCGCCACCAGGATACCTCGCAGCGTGCCGAGGAGGAGGACTCCGGCGAAGGCCACGACGGCCCACACGAACTCCGTCCTGCGCACGGCCAGGATGGCGCGGAAGTCGCGCACGCTCACCAGCTCGATGGAGTAGATGACGACGATCGACGCCAGCACCGCCTGCGGCATGAGCGAGAGCGCCGGCGCGAGCAGCAGCGCAGTGGCGAGCGCGGCCAGCCCGACCACCAGCCCCGCGAGCTGCGTCCGGGCGCCGGCGCGGAGCGCGACCAGCGTCTGGCTCGTGCCCCCGCCGGCGGGCATGGCGCCGGTGAGGCCGCCGAGCGCGTTGGCGACCCCGGTCGCGACCAGCTCGGCATTGGGCGCGGGACGGGCCTGGCCCTCCCGGGTGAAGGCGCGCCCGCTGGCCACCGTCTCGGTGAAGCTCATGAGCGCGACGGCGAGCGCCGCCGGCCACAGGCTCTCGAGCAGGCCGACCTCGGGGACGACCAGCGCCGGCAGTCCGGCGGGAATGGTGCCGATGGTCTTCACGCCGGCGGCCGGGAGGCCGAGGAGCGCGCTGGCGGCGATCCCCGCGGCCACGGCCACCAGCGCCGCGGGGAGCCGAGGCACCCAGCGCTTCAGGAGGACGATGGTGCCGATGGCCGCGGCCGAGACCGCCAGCGTCGCGGGCGACGTCTCCCGCGAGGCGCGGACGATGGCGGCGAGGTCGCGGAAGAACCCGGCCTTCTCGATGTGGACTCCGAGCAACTTCGGGACCTGATCCACCACGATGACGAGCCCGATGCCGGCCTTGAAGCCCGCCAGGACCGGCTCGGAGATGAAGTTCGCGACGAAGCCGAACCGGAGCACGGCCGCCGCCACCAGCACGAGCCCGACCATGACCGAGAGCGTGGCGGCGCCGACCGCCAGCTGCGCCGGGTCCGCCCCGGGGAGCGCGGCGGCGAGCGCCGAGCCCACCAGGATGCCGATGGTGGTGGAGGTGCTGACGGAGAGCACCGGCGAGCGGCCCAGCGCCGCGTAGGCGATGGGCGGGACCAGGGCGGCGTAGAGGCCGACCTGCGCGGCGAGCCCGGCGACGGTCGCGTAGGCCATGGCCTTGGGGAGCACCACGGCGGCGGCGGTGAGGCCCGCGAGCACGTCCGCGCCCAGCACGCCGCGGTCGTAGCCACGGAGCCAGCCGAGGACC
>DASTGH010000221.1:0-4270 GCA_035719345.1 Anaeromyxobacteraceae bacterium | reverse complement strand
GAATGTGCGGCGCCGCCGCGTAACGATGGCGTGCAGGCAGCGCGCGGAGCAGGCGAATCCCCAGAGCCGGCATAAGGTCACGGGGTGGCGGAGGACATCGCGCGCGGTGATGCAGCCTCGCATGCCGAGCCTCAGGGGACGAAGCGGAGCGCGCGGCTGCAACGGCGTGCGAGCGAGGCGCGCTTGAGCAGCAGCGCCGCCCGCTCCGACCGCTGCCGGCCGGAGCCCTGGCTGAGATCGTACGCGGCCGCGATCAGATCACCGACCGTGGTCGACGTGGTCTTCGACGCTGGCGTCCGGGAGGCGTGGCGGCGTGTCTTCATGACCGGACTCTGGAGCAAGGCCGATGCCACGGAGGAGGCGGGACAGCGGCGACGCGATTTCGCGAGGTTGGAGCTTCGGGAGAGCGGCGATTGATCGAGGACAGGAGTTATCTACAGGCCGCAAACCGCACTTGCTTCTGGCCGCGCGTCCACGAAGCACCCTCCGCGGCGTGCCCCGCGCTCCGAGTCGCCGCCGGGCGACGTCAGGCGGGCGCCGGGTTCCGAGCCACCGGCACCACCACGGTGAACGTGGATCCTCCGCCGGGCCTGCTCTCCACGGCCAAGCGCTCCGTGATGACACGTAGATCGAAAGCCGACGAGCGGGCCCGTCTGGACATGGGTGCGTGGCGCCCCGGGCTGCGGTGCTTCGGGACCTACCTTTCTGGAATTGCCCAGACGGCTCGAGGCTCGTGTGTCTTAGCCGTGAAACCGACAATCGCAGTGAACGGGCCCACCGTGACCGCGGCCGGGACACACGCCGCACGCGGGAAAACTGGTCTGAAGCGGCTGCGCAGGCAGCGAAGGGACGCGCGGTTGGCTGCGCGTGCCGCCCCCTACGCGGAGACGATCGGTCGCGCGCTCGACGAGGCCAGCGCATCCCACGGCGGGGTGTGGCCTGTCCGCGTCCACGCCATGGTCGCCGACGCGCTCGGACTGCCGCACAGCGTCGTGTACGCCTACCTGGCCACGCTTTGGGAGCGGCGCGTGCGCGAGCATGACTGACCTCGGTTATCGCCGCCGCTCTGCACGGTGCCGCTACAACCCGCTCGCGAACCTCCAGGCGCCGCCCTCGCGCACCAGCTCCATGCGATGGTCGTCGCTCGCGTGCTTGGGGACCTCGCCGCCCGCCGTCGCGATGCGGTAGTGCTCGTCGTAGGAAACCACGGCGAAGGCCTTCTCACCCTGGACTTCCACGCTCCTGACGGTGATCCGGAGCCGCACGGCCGCGAGTCTCGCGTAGTCGTCGGCGAGACGCCGCTCGAGCTGACCGTGGTCCACGTCGTCGCCGGGCTCCGGGGTTCCCGCGTCGTCGAAGTAGGTGGAGGACACGAGCGCCAGCACCGCGCGCGCGTCCCGCCGCTCGGCTGCGCCCCGGTAGGCATCGATCGCGGCCATGATCTCGCGGGTGTCGGCGGTGTCATGGATGTCGGTGCCCGGGATCCGGCGAGGCCCGCACGCGGCGAGCGCGGACCAGCAGAGCACGGCAGCGACGACCGCCTTCGAGGAGCGCATGCGCCGATGACAGCCCCGTCCTCGAATCGCGTCAATGCCATGATCGCGTACTCCGCGCGCATGCAACGCAGCGTCGATCTGGTGTAGAACGAGGGCTTCCGGGGGGACGACGTGGAATGGCGGCGGTGGCGAGCGCGCGTGGCCGCGGCAGTGGTGACCGGAGGCGCCGCCGTGGGCGCGGTCGTCACCTACCACGCCTTCAGAGGCGAAGGAGCGGGCGACGTCCTCGGCTCGTACGCGGTCGTCCTCGGGGCGGCGATCGTGGGATTCATCGGCATGGTGCCGATCGCCATCCTGCTGTCGAGCCGTTTCACGGCCGACTACGCGCGCGATCCGCTCCGGGTGGGATTCAGGGTATGCGCAGGCGCTGCGCTCGTCGGCCTCCCCATGGGCACCGGCGGAGCGACGCTCCCGTCGTGGACGTCGTTTCTCACCGCCGTGACGTTCTCGGTCGTGGTGACCACAGCCTGGGCAAAGTTCCTCGGGCTCTTGATCGCCGATCGCCTCGCCAGCGCCGCTCGTTCGGGACTCACGGCGCCGACGGCGCACGACCGAACGACGGCGACATCGCCAGCCACGTCATCCATCCAGGAAAAGCTCGTAGGGTGATCGCCGTACGCGCTCGACGTCGCACTGCGACGGTGACGGTGGCGGCGCGACGACTCCCCGTTGGCGAACTCGACACCGGATCGTACATAAGTGGGAGATGCATCATCCACCGCGCGCTTGATGGCGCTTCTGGCCGCGACGGAGCGAGAAGAACCTGACGCGCGATCGGTCCCAGTCGATGTCTGGCAGCTCGTCTGCCAGCGACGCCTGGAGCAGTTCCATGCCGACAGCGCCAAGGACCTCGGCGATCTGTCGTCCATGGCCACGGTGCTGATCGCATAGAGGTGGGAGGGGGAGCAGGAGCCGCTTCGAGCCACCGTCCGTACCCGCCCTCAGAACGGCGATTGGCTGCCACATCGCTTTCTTACGACACGACCGCCTGCTGCAGGATCCCTCGTGTGGTGAGGCTGGCATTGCTCACCCCCGCAAACGGTCGCCGTACTAGGGTGCCTGCCTCCGGCATTCAACTCCAAGCACGTGGCCACCCATAGCGTACCCGTCGAAGCCATCGGCTCGCGGGATCGGGTACCCGTCGCGCGTGCACCCGCGCGTCCGGCCGACGCACGTCCGACTGCATGGGCGGGCAGGTCCTCGGCGCGATTCGATGGGCGGCCCCGAGCGGCGGGACACGGCCGTCATCATCGGCCGCCAGCCTCCGCTACACCGGCCTCGAGGCGGGGCGCGTGCTTGGGCGGTCCCTGTTCTCGGCCTCGTCGGAACACGGAAGACCTCGCCGTCATGAAGGCGCGCCGTTCACGCGGCTTCGGGGGATCGCGGAGGGTCCTGCCCCGCTCCGGTATCCCCTGCGCACGGGACAACGGCCCGTTCGGGACGTCCCAGTTCCGGACCCTTGGGTGTGTGACACCAATGTGAACGCGAACTCCTCCACCTCCACGAATCATCGCGAGCTGCGGGCCGTCGTCATCGGTCCGGGCCGTATCGGCTGCGGGTTCGCCGGCGACGCGCTGGCCGCCGCCGGCTACCGCCTCACCTTCGTCGGCCGCGGCGCCACCATCGGTGCGCTGGCGCAGGCCGGCCGGTACACGGTCCGCCTCGTCGAGGGGCCTCGCGCCGCCGAGCGCGAGATCACCGGCGTGCGGGCCCTCGAGGCCTCGGACCCGCAGGCGGTCGAGGCCATCGCCACCGCCGACCTGGTCGCGGTCTCCGTCGGCACCGCCGGGCTGGCCGGGATCGCGCCGCTGGTGGCCGAGGGGCTCGGCCGCCGGACCACCTCGGTCAACGTGCTCGCCTTCGAGAACGAGCCCGAGGCCGCTGCCATCCTGCGGCGCGAGGTGCTCGCCCGCTGCCCCGCCGCCGAGATGCACGGCTTCTCGGGCGCGCTCGTCTCGCGCATCGTCACGCGCCGCCTGGGCGATCCCTCCCGCGGCGAGCCGCTCGTGTTCGTGGGCGATCCCGCCTCGACCTTCATCGTGCACGCGCCGTCGCTGCGCGCCCCGCTGGCCATCATCCCCGGCCTGCAGCTCGTCGAGGACTATGGCGCGCACGTGCAGAAGAAGCTGTTCATGTTCAGCGCCGGCCACGCCACCGCCGCCTACCTGGGCGCGCTCAAGGGATACCGCTACGTCCACGCCGCCATCCGCGACCGCGAGATCCGCGCCCGCGTGCTCGCCGCCATGGACGAGGGGCGGCGCGGCCTCGCCGCCAAGTACGGCCCGGCGCTCGCCGGCAGCCGCAAGGATCTGGAGTCCATCGTCCGCCGCTTCGAGAATGCGGCGCTGAATGACCCCATCGAGCGCGTCGCCCGCGACCCGCGCCGCAAGCTCGGCTGCGGCGACCGGCTCCTCGGCGCGGCGAAGCTGGCGGAGGAGGCCGGCGTCCGCCCCTTGCGCCTGGCGCTGGCCGCGGCCGCGGCGCTCTGCTTCGACTGCGCCGGCGACCCCTCCGCCTGCGCGCTGCAGCAGGATCTCGCCCGCGATGGCGCGCCGGCGGTGCTGGCCCGCGTCGCCGGGCTGCCGGCCGACAGCGCGCTCGGCCAGCTCGTCAAGGACAACTGGCGCCGTCTCGCCGGTGACCGGGCCCCCCAGGCTCAGCTCCTCAGCTTCGGGAAGCGGATGTGGACGTTCCGCGCCGACGCCGAGGGCCCC
>DASTGH010000220.1:0-3712 GCA_035719345.1 Anaeromyxobacteraceae bacterium | reverse complement strand
TCACCGCCTCGTCGCGCCTGAGCCCGAGGTCCTTGAACTCGAACCCGTGCGAGGCGAGGATCCGCATCGCGTACGCGGCCTCGGTCTCGCTGCCGCTGCGCCGCCACGTCGTGCCGGGGAGCGGGTCGACGAACGGCACCGACATGACCGGCTCGCCCAGCCGCGCGCTCCGGCAGAGCGGGTCGGAGTCGTAGGACAGCGCGGTCTCCTTCAGGCGGGAGCAGGAGTCCCACAGGCGCTCGATCGAGGTCTGGAAGACGATGCGGAAGTCGCGCAGGTCCTCGCCGGCGCAGGCGCCCCGGGCCTCCGGCGAGAAGTCCATGACCGCCTTGAGGCAGCGGTAACGCCGCCAGGAGGCCGCGGCCTCGCGGGCGCCGGGCGCGTCCTCCGGGTAGGTCGGGGTCCCCGCCCCCGCCGCGCCCGAGCGCTTCAGCCGCTCCCCGATGCGGTCCTCGGTGAGCCGCCGCCCGTCGTACATGCCGAGCGCGAAGTCGAACCGGCGCAGCTCGCCTTCGACGAAGCCGAAGAACGCGAAGAGCGGCGAGCTGGCTGCGGGGAGGTGCCGCTCCGGGACGAGCAGCCGCTCGAACACGTCCGGCGCGTCGTCGCGGACGTAGAGGAGGTTCTTCGTCCGCGCGGTCGTGAGGAACGATACGCCCACCTGGGCGGTGACGCCGAGGAGCGACGTGACCTCCTTGCTGGCCGGGCTCTCGATCTCCTCGGGGAAGGTGCGCGCCTCCGTCGAGATGTGCGCCACGACGAGGGACGGCGGGAGGTTGCGCACCTTGAGGTCGGGCGCGTCGAGCCAGCGCGTGCCGTCGCCGTCGGGGCGCAGGCCGGCGGCGGCGACGCGCGTGGCGAGCCGCACCGGAGTGTTGTCGAAGACACCGCCGTCGACGAACAGGTCCGAGTGCGCCGACTCGAGCGGGCACTTCGCGGCGGCCCCCTCGGCGACGATGCAGTGCTTGACCGCCTGGGGAGGGAAGGCGCCGGGGAAGGCGGTGGAGGCGAAGAGCGCGTCCACCAGCCCGGCGAAGATCACCTCGCCGTCCTTCTCCGGCAGGAGCGCCTGCTCACCCGTCCACTTCGGATCCGCGTAGTTCGTGAGCCGCGGCGCCTGGCCGAGCCCCCGGCCCTGCACCCGGAGGACGAAGTGCTCCTCGACGTGCGGCAGGTGGAGCCGGTCGCCCTCGTTGCTCACGACGCGCGGGATGAGGCGGGTGACGGACAGCCCGAAGACCGCGTCGCACGACTTCGGCAGGCCCGCCTTCCACGCGTCCACGATGAGCTGGAGCGGCGGGTCGAACGCGGCGCGCGAGAACGCGCCCAGCTTCTCGGTCTGCCCCTCCACGTGGAGCTTCTCCAGGCCGAGCGGGATCCACGCGTTCCAGAGGATGCTCTTCATCGGATCGGGGACCGGGGCGCCGCAGGCTTGCAGGATGGTCATGAACCCGTTCACCGATCCGGCGGAGGCGCCGGTGACGATGCGCGGGGTGGCGGCCGCGGGGTTGAGGCGCATCGCCTCGACCGCGTAGTAGACGAGGCCCGCCTCGTACGAGCCGAGGCTGACGCCGCCGGAGATGGTGATCGACGCGGGAGGCTGGGCCGGCCGGGCTACGCCGGCGGCGAGCAGCACCGCGGCCGCGACGGCGGTCTGGGAAGGGCGCATGCCTACGGCATCCCAGCTTGGGAAGGCATTCTCAATAGGGCAAAAGCCCAATCGTCCCGGCGCTCCGGACGACATCGGCTCCGGGCACGGGCGGATTCCCGGTTGGGTGCGGGCACTTCCAGCGGGGGAGCGCGAAGGTATGATTCGCGCCGCGTGCGCCCCCGCGTCCTCGTGGTCGAAGACGACGACGACATCCGGTCGGTCATGGCCGAGGCGCTGGAGGCCGAAGGCTACGAGGTCGCCGGCGCCCGCGACGGCGCGGAGGCGCAGCGCCGCGCGCGCGAATGCCGGCCCGACCTCATCCTCCTCGACCTCATGATGCCGGGGATGGACGGGTGGGCGTTCCGGGCGTGGCAGCGCGCCGATGCCGCTCTCTGCGACGTGCCGGTCGTCATCGTCTCGGCGACGCCGCCGGCGGATTCCGCCGGGCTGGACGCGGTCGCGCACCTGCAGAAGTCCTTCACGCTCGAGGACCTGTTCCGGGAGGTCCTGCTGCGCGCGCGGGGAGGCGAGGCCGGCCGGGTGCCCTTTCCGGACCTCGAGCGCGACCCGGCCGGACCGCGTCCGGGCGCCGGTGCACGGCCGGCGGCGGACGCCCGCACCTCGTCCTGAGGCCGGCGGAGCCGGCGCTCGATGGAGGCCCTCATGCGCACGACGAACATCGGCCCGGCGCTGGCCGCCGCGGCCCTCGCTGCGACGCTCGCGCTGCCCCTCGCCGCGTCCGCCGCCGATCCGGCCGCGGCACCGCCGGCCGCGTCGCGGTCCGGCATCCCCTACGTGCCGGACGCGCAGGCCGGTCCGCCCGAGCTGGTCGAGGCCATCCGCGCCCGGCGCCCGCGGCGCGAGCTGCTCCACCTCGATCGCATGCTCCTCCACAGCCCCGCCTTCGCCAAGGCGTGGAACGGCATGTTCGGCGCCATCCGCGGCCAGCTGGCGGTCCCCGCGCGCCTGCGGGAGCTCGCCATCATGGCCATCGGCACGCTCAACCGCGCCGAGTACGAGTGGGCGCAGCACGAGGGGGAGTTCCTCAAGGCCGGCGGCACGCCCGCCCAGCTCGCGCGGCTGCGCGACGTGGACGCGGCCATGAAGGACGACAAGGCCTTCGACGAGGCGGAGCGCGCGACGCTCGCGCTCACCGCCGAGATGACCCGCGGCATCGAGGTGTCGGGGTCGACCATGGGCCGCATCCGCGCGCTGCTGCCGGACGCGCAGGTGGTGGAGCTCGTCGGCACCATCGCCGGGTACAACATGGTCTCGCGCTTCGTGGTCGCGACCGGGGTGCAGATCGAGGCACCGGCGCAGGGTGAGGCGGGGCCGCCGAGGTAAGGCGGGTGTCTCCTTCGCGGATCGATCCCCGGACGGCGCCCAACATGCCGCGGTTCCAGCTGTTTTGGTGCTGTCGCCCTGTGCCGGCGGCGCCTACCATGAGCGCGCGACTCGGCCCCGCGCCGGCCGGTGAGAACCTCTCCGATGCAGGACGCAGCGTCGAATGCGCGCCGCGTCCCCGGGGAGGCAGCCATGCGGAAGGGCGCGGTTCGACGGGTCTCCCCTCGGGGTGGGGCGCTCGGGGCGTTCGGCGGCGCGCTGCTCGCCGCCGCCGCCCTGCTGGCGTGCAGCCGCACCGCGCCGGCGGCGAACGCGAACCCGAACGACGTGAACGACCCGTCGACCCCGAGCACCGGCACTCCCGGCACCCCTGGCGCCGCCGCCCCCGCGCTGCGCTCGATCACCGTCAGCCCGCCGGTGGCGTCCGTCCCGCGCGGCGCGACCCAGCTCTTCGTGGCGACGGGGCACTTCGACGATGGGACGAGCGCCCCCTTGCCGCTCGTCACCTGGGCGAGCGCGAGCGAGGCGCTGGTGATGATCGACGTCGGCACCGGCTCGGCGCGGGGCGTGGCGGAGGGCGGCCCGGTGGGCCTCACCGCCACGGACCCGGCGAGCGGCATCAGCGGGAGCGCCGCGCTCACCGTCCTCCCGCCGGCGCTCCAGGCCATCGCGCTGACGCCCTCCGATGCGGCGCTCGACGCGGGGACGACGCGGCAG
>DASTGH010000219.1:0-3009 GCA_035719345.1 Anaeromyxobacteraceae bacterium | reverse complement strand
GGCCTCGCTCTGTGCGTGCTGGTGGCGGCGACTGCCGTCTCTATCGGGGTGGCACGCGCGGACGTCGCGACCAACGTCATCGACAACGAAAGCGGTCTGTTCGCCCTGGCGCTCCTGCTCGGCCTCCTGTTCATCGGGCTGGGTGGCCTGACCGCCCTTTCACTACCGCACCCAAGGCACAAGAAGACCCATAGCTAAATCGTGTATTTCGGAACTCAGGCCGGTGGCGCACAGTCGACATCGCAGGAGAACGGAATGCGTTTGATTTTAGCACTGGGCGTTGTTCTGACCGCCCACGGCGGTGTGCTGGCGGCTGATCCGACATTTCCCAGTTCGGCCGGCACGCTCGTGGTTCGTACCCTCGCGCAAGGCCTGTCGCACCCCTGGTCGCTCGCTTTCCTGCCCGATGGCCGCATGCTGGTTCCCCTGGGCCTCGCGCCGCTCGCGCTTCTTGAACAGGCCGGGCAGCACGTCCCAGATCTCGCGCGTGCCGAAGATGCCGGTGGGGCGCGTCAGCATGAGGATGATGAGCAGGATGGAGTAGATGACCATCCGGTACTGCTGGAACTCGCGCAGGCCCTCCAGCGCCAGCGACAGCACGAGCGCGGACACGACGGAGCCGGTCACCGAGCCCATGCCGCCCAGCACCACCATCGCCACCACCTCGATCGACTTCACGAAGGTGAAGGACTTCGGGGTGCAGAGCTGGATGAGGTGGACGAGGAGCCCGCCCGCCAGCCCGGCGAAGGCGGCGGAGATGACGAAGGCGTGCACCTTGTAGCCGGTGGTGTCGACGCCCATGGCCTCGGCCGCCACCTCGTCCTCGCGGATGGCGAAGAGCGCGCGGCCGTGCGTCGAGCCGGCGAGGCGCCGCGCCATGGCGATGGTGGCGAGCGCCCCGAGCCCCACCCAGATGATGTCGGTGCGCCGAGGCAGGCCGGAGAGGCCGGTGGCCTGCCCGAGGAAGGCCGTGTTCTCGATGATGACGCGGATGATCTCGTTGAAGCCGAGCGTGACGATGGCGAGGTAGTCGCCGCGCAGCCGCAGCGAGGGCATGCCGACCAGGAAGCCGGCGGCCGCCGCCATCGCCATGCCGGCGAGGAGCGCGAACAGGAAGACGATGTCGGTCGAGACCACCTCGGGCAGGCCGAGGATGTTCACGCCGCGGAAGGCGAGCGTGATCTTGGCGGCGGTGTACGCGCCGAACGCCATGAAGCCGGCGTGGCCGATGGAGAACTGGCCGGTGAAGCCGTTCACCACGTTGAGCGAGACGGCCAGGATGACGTTGATCCCGGCCGCCATGAGGATGATCGCCCAGGCGTCGGAGAGCGCGAAGCGCGCGACGATCAGGATGGGCAACCCGATGAGGAGGGGCAGCGCCGACCGGAGCACGAGGCGGACCGGTTTCATGGCTACACCTTCTCCGGGCGGAAGCGGCCGAAGAGGCCCGCCGGGCGGAAGAGCAGCACGAGGATGAGCATCGCGAAGGCGATGCCGTCCCGGTAGGACGAAAGCCAGTAGCCCGCGACGTACTCCTCGGCGAGCCCGAGGACGAGCCCGCCGACCATGGCGCCGGGGACGTTGCCGATGCCGCCGAACACCGCGGCCACGAAGGCTTTGATGCCGGGGAGCAGGCCCATGAGCGGGTTGATGGTGGGCCGCGACCCGGCGACGAGCAGCGCAGCGGCCGCCGCCAGCGCCGAGCCGAGCACGAACGTCCAGGCAATGACGCGGTTGACGTTGATGCCCATGAGCCCGGCGATGGTCGAGTCGAACGAGACGGCGCGCATCGAGGTGCCGAACTTCGTCCGGTAGACGATGTACTGCAGGAGCAGCATGAGGCCGACCGCGGTGACGAGCGAGACGATGTCGTAGTTCGAGATGTAGACGCCGAACGGCTCGAAGCCGACGCGCTCGAAGGGCTGCGGGAAGAAGCGCGGCGTCGGCCCGGGCGGGAACGGGGCGCTCGACGGCCCGACGACCGGCGGCAGCTGGAACCCGTACTCGAGCAGGAACGAGACGCCGATGGCGGTGATGAGCGCGGTGAGCCGGGCGCGGTGGCGGAGCGGCCGGTAGGCGAACCGCTCGACGGTCACGCCCAGGATGGCGCAGATCATCATCGAGCCGACGAAGACGACGAGCGCCTTGGCCAGCGACGGCGACTCCGAGATGCCGAGCGCGGTGGAGAGGTAGAGGCCGCAGTAGGCGCCCACCATGTAGACGTCGCCGTGGGCGAAGTTGATGAGCTTCAGGACGCCGTACACCATCGTGTAGCCGAGCGCGATGAGGGCGTAGATCGTCCCCACCGACAGACCGTTCACGAGGTGCTGCAGGAAGTCTGTCACGCGTCAACCGCCCCGGCGCGCCCCCCGCGCACGCGAGCTTTGGGCCGGGCGGGGCGGCGGCTCGTCGCCGTCGCCCCGCAGGCCCTGGAGGATCGCTACGGATTCACCGTCGCCGCGTACTTCGGCTTGTTGTCCTTGATGCCGAGCACCACCGCCGACTTCACGGCGTTGTGGTCGGCGTCGAGCGTGATCACGCCCGACACGCCCTTGAAGTCCTTCGTGGCGGCGAGCTCCTTGGCGATGGCCGGGCCGGTCAGGTCGGAGGCCTTGTCCATCGCGGCGAAGGCCACGGTGGCGGCGTCGTAGCCGAGGACGGCGAGCGCGTCGGGCACCGAGCCGTACGCCGCCTTGTACTTCTGCACGAACTCCTGGATCACCGGCGACGGGTCCTCGTCGGTGTAGTGGTTCGAGAAGTACGAGCCATCGAGCGCGCCCTTGGCGATCTCGTAGAGCTTCGACGAATCCCAGCCGTCGCCGCCCATGAGCGGGACCTTGATGCCGAGCTCGCGGGCCTGGCGGGCGATGAGCGCGACGTCGGTGTAGTAGCCGGGCACGTAGATCGCCTCCGGCTTCTTGCCGCGGATGGCGGTGAGCTGCGCCTTGAAGTCCTGGTCGCCCGCCTTGTAGCTCTGGTCGGCGACGATCTTGCCGCCGGCGCCGGTGA
>DASTGH010000218.1:0-12223 GCA_035719345.1 Anaeromyxobacteraceae bacterium | reverse complement strand
GGTCGCGCAGCGCGGCGAGGCGCGGCGCCTCGGCCGCGGCGCGCGCCGTCGCCACCTCGAGGGCCGCGCCCAGGCCCGCGATCCCGGGCAGGTTCTCGGTGCCGGCGCGCCGGCCGCGCTCCTGCGAGCCGCCCAGCACGGGCGAGAGCGGGAGGCCCGGTTTCACCCAGAGCGCCCCCGCGCCGCGGGGCCCGCCGAACTTCTGCGCGGTGAGCGCCAGCAGGTCGGCGCCGAGCGTCGCCACGTCGACCGGGATCTTCCCCACCGCCTGGACGGCGTCCGTGAAGAAGGGCGCGCCCGCGTCGCGCGCCATGGCCGCCAGCTCGCGCACGGGGAGGACGACGCCGGTCTCGTTGTTGGCCAGCATCGCGCAGGCGAGCGCGGTGCGCGGCCCGAGGGCCTCGCGCGCCGCCTCGAGGTCGGGAAGGCCGCGCCGGTCCACCGGGAGCACGCGCACGCGCCGGCCCTCCGCCACCAGCGCCTGCGCCAGCGAGAGGACGCAGGGGTGCTCCACCGCCGTCACCACCAGCTCGTCGCGGCCCGGCGGCGACGCGCCGAGGACGCCGCGGATGGCGAGCGCGGCCGACTCGGTGGCGCCGGACGTGAACACGACGTCGGCGGGCCGCGCGCCGAGCACCCGCGCCACCCGCTCCCGCGCGCCGTCGAGCAGGTCGCGGGCGGCGCGGCCGGCGGCGTGCACCGAGGAGGGGTTGCCGAAGACGTCGAGCGCGGCCGCCACCACCGCCTTCGCCTCGGGGCGCATGGGGGTGATGGCGTTGTGGTCGAGGTAGATCACGGCGGCCCCACCGCTCAGACGATCTTCTTGCCCTTGCGCGCGCGCACCCCGAACTCCCGGAGGAAGCGCTGCACCACCTCCGCCTCGAAGCGGGCGCGCGCGGCGGGGGCGAGCCCGCGCAGCGGGATGCGGGCGCCGGCCATCGAGCCGTGACCGCCGGCCGAGCCGCCCCGCTCCTCGATGACCTCGCGGATGAGCCGCCCGGCGTTCATGCGCCGGTCGCTCGTGCGCAGCGAGAAGTAGAGCTGGTCCTCGTACTCGCCGTAGGCGAGCGACCACTTCACGTCCTCGAGGAAGAGGAACCGCTCGGCCACCTCCGCCACCATGTCGGGCGCGTAGATCTCGCCGAGGTCGCAGACCACCGCGTGGTCGTAGAGGAGCGCCCGCTCGATGGCCGTGTGGTAGAGCTGGAAGTACTCCACCGGCAGCTTCGGGTGCTCGATGGCCGCGAGCGCCTCCTTGTCGACCATCGGGAAGAGCCACAGGTACGCGTCGACGTCGGCGGGCGTCGTCTGCCGGCCGAGGTCGCGCGTGTCGGCCTTGATGCCGTAGTAGAGCGCGGTCGCGATCTGCGGCGGCATGGGCAGGCCGCTGGCGCGGAAGTACTCGACGACGAGCGTGCTCGTCGCGCCGATCTCCCCGCCCACGTCGGCGACCGGCGCCAGGCGCGTCTCCGGGCGCTCGGGGTGGTGGTCGATGACGACGTCGGGGAAGTGGCGGGCCGGCAGCGAGTGGTTCCCCTGCTCCGGCTGCGTGTCGACCATGCAGATGAGGTCGTGGTCCTCGAAGACGACGCGCGCGATGGGGACGACCGGCAGCTTCAGCACGCGGATGAGCGCGCGGTTCTCGGCGCGCCCGACGATGCCTCCGTAGGCGACGACCGCCTCCATGCCGGCCATCCGCTCCAGGATGTGCGCGAGCGCCACCGCCGAGGCGAGCGAGTCGGGGTCGGGGTTGTCGTGGGTGAGGATGAGCGCCTTCTTGTGGCCGCGCGCGTACTGGACGAGCCGGTCGAGCTTCAGGCGCTGCGCCTCGCCCCCACCCTTCGAGCGGACGACGGCCATGCGGGCCACGGCCTTCATCGGACGAGCGACCGCAGCACCGCGAGGTTCTCGCGGAACCGCAGCTCCGTCTCGAGGAAGGCCGGCACCTTGGCGAAGCGCGCGTCGTTGACGAGGCGGCGGAACGGCTCGAGCCCGAGCGTCCCGTCGCCGATGTGCTCGTGGCGGTCCACGCGGCAGCCGCGCGGCTTCTTGCAGTCGTTGAGGTGGAACGCCTCCACGTGGGAGAGGCCCACGGTGCGGTCGAGCTCGCGGAAGGTGGCCTCGTAGGCCGCATCGCTGGTGAGGTCGTAGCCGGCGGCGTGCAGGTGGCAGGTGTCGACGCAGACGCCGACGCGGCGGCGGAGCGGCACGGGGACGGCCGCCCGGATGGCCGCCACGTGCTCGAAGCGCCAGCCGAGGTTCGTGCCCTGGCCCGCGGTCGTCTCGATGAGCAGCCGCGCCTTGCCCGGCGAGCGCTCCAGCGCCTGCGTCATGCCCTCGGCGACGACCTTCATCCCCTCGCGCTCATCCCCGTGACTCCCCGGATGGAAGATGAGCCATCGGATCCCGAGTTGCTCGCACCGCGCCAGCTCGTCGGCCAGGGCGTCCCAGCTCTTCTTCCGGATCGCCCGATCCGGGGCGCAGAGGTTCACGAGGTAGGTCGAGTGCGCGGCGACCGGCAGCTTCGTCCGGCGGGCCTCCGACCGGAAGCGCGCCACCTCGTCGACCTCGAACGGCCGGACAGCCCAGCCGCGGACGTTCCGGGTGAAGATCTGGAGGCACTCGGCACCGTCGGCCTCGGCGCGGGCGAACGCCGTGGAGACGCCGCCCGCGACGCCTTCATGGGCTCCCAGGATCATCGAGGGGCGGTTCTATACCCGAGACCCCCCACGGGCCGCCACGCCTGCGGCGGGCGTGCGGGGGGCGGGCAGACGGGTTCTGGCCAAAAAATCCGAGCGATGCCGCAGGCTTGAGCCTAGCGGACCACCTTACGGGCGCGAGCCGCCTGGGCCTCGCGGACGAGCTTCTCGCCGTTCGCGAGCGCGTTCTCCATCGACTCGAGCATGAGCTCGCGGAGCGCGGTCTCGGGCTGCTTCAGCGACTCGTAGTAACGCTGCCGGTCGATCGTGTGGATGATGCAGGGCTGGTAGCCACCCTGCAGCAGGACGAGGTTCGACAGCAGGCGGGCGATCTTCCCGGACCCGTCGGTGTACGGGTAGATGGCCATGAAGGAATGCTGGAGCTTCGCCGCCTTGTGGAGGGCGTGGCTCCCACGGAAGTCGGCCGACTCGCACCAGTCGATGAGCTTCGCGAGGAGGCCCTCGATCTTGGCGGGCGGCGCGATCTCGTGGAAGTAGGCGCGGTGGAGCGGGATCTCCTTGCGCAGCTCCCCTCCTGCCTTCGACTCCACGCCGGCGAACAGGATCTCGTACAGGCGCTTCACGAGCGCGAGCGTCACCTTGCACTTCTTCCCGGCGGCGGCCTCGGCGCGCACGTGGTCGATGGCGGCCTTGAAGTTCCGCACGTCGCGGTACGCGTTCAGGGACGACGCCTCGGCGACGGGCTGGAACTCGAGCGCCTGCGCGATCTCCTGGCCCGTGAAGACGAGGCCCTCGAGGGCGTTCTCGTGGTGGATCCACGACAGCTCGAACATCCTCGAGAATTCCTGAGCGATCGCGGGCGTGTGGCGGAGCGCCTCGGCGAGATCCTGGGTGCGATCCTCGATGTCGAGATACCTGCTGCGCATGTGCTCCCCTGACAAGTTGCCGAAAATAGGACGTTTTTCGGCGCCCCCGCCGAAATTTTGCGGAATCTAGCCGAAAGGCTCGCCGACCGTCAATGTTTTCCGCCGCCGACGAGAACAGCCGGCGGCGCGGAATCTTCCGCGGGCCGGCGGGGACGGAGCGTGCTGTGGCGACGGCGCCGCGCTGCGGCAGCGGCTCGCTCAGTAGTACGTCAACCACTCCCGGTAACGCGGCTCCTCGCCGTGGACGGCGCGGAAGTAGGTCTCCTGGATCTTCTTCGTCACGGGGCCGGGCGAGCCCGTCCCGATGCGGCGGTTGTCGACCTCGCGCACCGGGGTCACCTCGGCGGCGGTGCCGGTCATGAACAGCTCGTCGGCGAGGTACATCGTGTCGCGCGTGAACTTCTGCTCGACCACCGGGACGCCCTGGTCGCGTGCGATGCGGAGCACCGAGTCGCGCGTGATGCCGGCGAGGACCGGGGAGGAGAGGGGCGGCGTGTAGAGGGTGCCGCCCTTCACGATGTAGATGTTCTCGCCCGAGCCCTCGGCCACGTAGCCCTCGGTGTCGAGCAGGATCGCTTCCTCGTAGCCGGCCAGCGCCGCCTCGCGGTTCGCGAGGAACGAGTTCACGTACTGCCCGCTCACCTTGGCCCGGACCATGTTGACGTTCACGTGCAGGCGCGTGAACGAGGACACCTTGGCGCGGATGCCCTTCTTCAGCCCTTCCTCGGAGAGATAGGCGCCCCACGGCCAGGTCGCGATCGTCACCTGCACCGGGTTCACGGCGCCGACGCCCATGCTGCCGTAGCCGAAGAACGCGAGCGGCCGCACGTACCCCTCGGCCTGCCGGTTCGCGCGGAGCGTCTCGAGCGTCGCCTCGCACAGGCGATCGATGGAGTAGGGGATCTCCATGAGCACGATGTGCGCCGAGTCGAGCAGGCGCTGCATGTGCTCGCGGAGGCGGAACACGGCCGAGCGGCCGTCCCCCGTCTTGTAGGCGCGGATGCCCTCGAAGACGCCCACGCCGTAGTGCAGCGCGTGCGTGAGCACGTGGACCTTCGCGTCGTCCCACGCGACGAGCTTGCCGTCGAGCCAGATCTTCTCGGCCTTGTCCATGGCGGTCCCCGGAGGAAGGAAAGGCGAAGCCCCGGACCATAGCACGGGCGCCAGTCGGGCCCCCTCGTTCGTTCGTGTCATGGCGCGCAGCGCCGTCGCCGGGAATACCGGCATCCGCCTGCCTGGCGGTCGGGCCGCTCGGCGCCACCCCGCCGGGGAGTCGGCATCCTCGACGCGGGCATACCTTCCGCATAGGCTCTCGCGCCCCGCCCGATGAACGACGTCCGAACGACCAGCGCGCCCCTGCCCGCCGCCCCGACCGCGACGCCGGCACCGGCCGAGCACGCACCCCACGGCTCGTCGCTCCTCACGCTGGCGCTGGGCGCGCTCGGCGTCGTCTACGGCGACATCGGCACGAGCCCGCTCTACGCCTTGAAGGAGTGCTTCACGGGGACGCACGGCGTCGCGCCGTCGCCCGAGAACGTGATGGGCGTCCTCTCCCTCGTCTTCTGGGCGATGACGTTCGTCGTCACCTTCAAGTACCTGACGTTCGTCATGCGGGCCGACAACCGCGGCGAGGGGGGCATCCTCGCGCTCATGGCGCTCGTCTCGCAGCGCGAGACGACGCGCTCCGGCCGGCGCACCCTGCTCATCCTCGGGCTGTTCGGGGCGGCGCTGCTCTACGGCGACGGCATCATCACCCCCGCCATCAGCGTCCTCGGCGCGGTGGAGGGTGTCGCGGTCGCGGCGCCCGGCCTGGAGCACGTGGTGGTGCCCGTCACCGTCGCCATCCTCATCGGCCTCTTCTTCATCCAGCGGCGGGGCACGGCCACCGTCGGCGCGGTGTTCGGGCCGGTCATGCTGATCTGGTTCGTCTGCATCGGCGCGATCGGGCTGCACGGGATCCTGGCGCACCCGGGCGTCCTCACGGCCGTCTCGCCCCACCACGCGCTCGGGTTCATCGCGCACCACCGCGTGCACGGGTTCCTCGTGCTCGGCGCGGTGGTCCTCGTCATCACCGGCGGCGAGGCGCTCTACGCGGACATGGGCCACTTCGGCCGCCGCCCCATCCGCCTCGCCTGGCTCGCGGTCGCCATGCCGGCGCTGTTCCTCAACTACTTCGGGCAGGGAGCCGTGCTGCTCGAGAACCCGCTGGCCGCGCAGAACCCGTTCTACCTGGTGGTGCCGAAGTGGGGGCTCTACCCCATGATCGCGATCGCCACCGCCGCCGCCATCGTCGCATCCCAGGCGCTCATCTCGGGCGCGTTCTCGCTCACGAACCAGGCGGTGCAGCTCGGCTACTCGCCGCGCGTCACCATCCGCCACACCTCCTCCACCGAGTACGGGCAGATCTACATCCCCGAGGTGAACACGGCCATCGGGGTCGCCTGCGTGGCGCTGGTGTTCGGGTTCAAGAGCTCGTCCGCGCTCGCCGCCGCCTACGGCATCGCCGTGACCGGCACGATGACGATCACGACGCTGCTCTTCCACCGGGTGGCGCGCGAGCGCTGGGGCTGGCCGCGCATCGCGGCCTGGCCGCTCACCATCCTCTTCCTGGCCGTCGACGTCTCGTTCTTCCTCGCCAACGTGGTGAAGGTGGAGGAGGGCGGGTGGTTCCCGCTCGCCGCCGGGCTGGCGGTGTTCTCGCTCATGTCCACCTGGAAGAAGGGGCGGGCGGCGCTCGCCGGGATGCTGCGCGACTCGGGCCTGCCGCTCGACCTGTTCATGAGCGAGATGGAGCGCAAGCCGCCGCACCGCGTGCCGGGGACCGCCGTCTTCATGACGTCGAACCCGCACGGCGTCCCGCCGGTGCTCCTGCACCACCTCAAGCACAACAAGGTGCTGCACGAGCGCGTGGTGCTGGTCTCGATCCTCACCGAGGAGATCCCGGCGGTGCCGGAGCCGGAGCGCGCCACGGCCCGCCCGCTCGGCGCCGGCTTCTACCAGGTGATCGGACGGTACGGGTTCATGGAGACGCCGAACGTCCCGGCCCTGCTCGCCTCGCTGCCGGCGTCGGCCATCCCGGGCCGGCGCATCGAGCTCACGCCGCTCGAGACGACCTACTACCTCGGGCGCGAGACGCTCCTCCCCACCGGCCCGGCGGGCATGGCGGGATGGCGCAAGCGCCTCTTCATCATCATGGCGCGCAACGCGCAGACGGCGAGCTCGTACTTCGGCCTGCCGCCGAACCGGGTGGTCGAGCTGGGCGCGCAGATCCAGCTGTAGGTCGGGACGGGGACGAGGGCGGGGTTCCCTACGTTCCCTCGGTCCTGGGCGGCTGCGGGCGCGGCGGCGGTGGCCGGCTCGCCAGCGGCGGCGGCGGTGCGGGCGGCGGAGCGCCGTGGGCCGGCGGCGGCGTCGCCAGCACCGACTTCGCCAGGGCCACCATCGACCCCACGTCCGCCAGGTTCGCGGGCAGCACCAGCGTGTTGCCCGCTCGCGCCAGGTTCCCGAACTGGGTGACGTACTGCTCCGCCACGCGCAGCTGGACCGCCTCGGCCCCGCCCGGCGTGCGGATGGCGTCGGCCACCTTCCCCAGCCCCTCCGCCGTGGCGCTGGCCACGGCCAGGATCGCCTCGGCCTGCCCCTGCGCCTCGTTGATCTGCTGCTGCCGCTTGGCCTCGGAGGCCTTGATCACCTCCTGCTTGCGGCCCTCGGCGCTGTTGATGGCGGCGTCGCGCTCGCCCTCCGAGGCGAGGATGACCGCGCGCTTCTCGCGCTCGGCCCGCATCTGCTTCTCCATCGCGGCGATGATGTCCTTCGGCGGGGTGATGTTCTTGATCTCGTAGCGGAGCACCTTCACGCCCCACGGCATCGAGGCCTTGTCGAGCTCGGAGACCACCTGCGCGTTGATGTGGCCGCGCTCCTCGAAGGTCTTGTCGAGGTCGATCTTGCCGATCTCGCTGCGCAGCGCCGTCTGCGCCAGCTGCGTGACCGCGAACACGTAGTCCGAGATGCCGTAGGACGCGCGCTGCGCGTCGAGCACCTTGAGGTAGAGGATCCCGTCCACCGCCACCTGCACGTTGTCCTTGGTGATGCAGACCTGCTCCGGGATGTCGAGCGCCTGCTCCTTCAGCGTGTGGCGGTAGCGCACGGCGTCGACGAAGGGCACGAGCACGTGGAACCCGGCCTCCAGCACCCCTTCGAACTTGCCCAGCCGCTCGACGACGTACGCCGACTGCTGCGGGACGACCACGGCCGTCTTCACCACCACGAAGACGGCGACGGCCGCCAGGACCAGGGTCACGATCAGCAGCGCGGGGACGCTCTCCATGCCGTTCACTCCGGGATGAGCCAGAGGGTGAGCCCGTCCACCCGCTCCACCTTGCACCGGGCGCCGCGCAGGAGGGGGAGGGGCGAGCGCGAGCGCGCGGTCCAGCTCGTGCCGCGCAGCTCCGCTCGCGAGACGCCGCCCGGCGGCAGGTCGTCGAGGAGCACCGCGCCCTCGCCCACCAGCGTGTCGACGGTCCGGGCGCCCGCGGCCGGGCGGCGCAGGCGGCCCCGCAGCGTGACGAGGAGGGCCACCGAGACGGCGGTGAAGAGGAGCCACTGCAGCCAGTCGGGGCCGCCCAGCCCGACCGCGGCCAGCACGCCCACCAGCAGCGCGCCCGCGCCGAAGAAGAGCGCGAAGAGCCCCCCCGGCACGGCGATCTCCGCCGCGAGGAGCCCGAGCCCGAGCAAGACCCATCCCCACCACGCCATGGCGTCATGCGAGCAGCCGGGCGGCGGGAAAGCAAGCGCCATCGCCGCGGGGTGCGAGCGCCGACCACACCGAGGTGCGCGCCGGCCGAGGTGGACGGTCCGCGACGGGCGCCGCTAGACTCCGCCGCCCATGACGCTCCCGCAGGCCAGGCCCGCCGCCGTCCCCGCCGACAAGCTCGCCGAGGCGGTGGAGCGCGGGCGCGGGCTCCTCGAGGGCGCGCGCCTCACCGCCGCGCTGGCCGTGCTCGCCGCCGTCTGCTCCGGGCAGTACGCGCAGGCCTTCTCGCAGACGATCCTCGACCAGACCGAGGCGTCCGACGCCTGGAACTACTACCAGGCGAAGTCGATCAAGCGGAGCCTGTCGCAGGGCGAGGCCGACCTCGCGGCGGCGCTCTCCGGCGGCGCGGCGGCGACGCCCGCGCTGGCGCAGATGCAGGCGCGCTCGGCGGAGCGCGCCGCCCGCTACGACAAGGAGCTCGCCGACATCAAGGCGAACGCCGAGGTGGTCGAGGCCCGCAAGCGGCAGCACCAGCGGAAGGGGGAACGCTTCCAGTACGCCTTCGTGGTGCTGCAGGCCGGCGTCGTGCTCTCCACGCTGGCGAGCCGCCGCCGGGCCATCGCCTGGGTCGCGCTCGTCGCCGGGCTGGCCGGCCTCGCGGTCGCGGCGGACGCGTACCTGCTCTGGATCTGAAGGCGGCGCGGAGAGGCGGGACCGCGCGGCGCCGCGCCGACCGCGCGGTTAAACGCCGCCCATGCCCGAGGCCCGCCTGCTCGTCAACGTCGACGTCCCCGACCTCGGGGCCGCCGAGCGCTTCTACACCGCCGCGCTCGGCCTGAGGCCGGGCCGCCGCTTCGGGAAGGCCGCGCTCGAGCTCTTGGGGGTGGAGGCGCCCATCTACCTCCTCCTCAAGGCGCCGGGCTCGCCGCCGTTCGAGGGCGGCGGCGAGGGGCGCGACTACGGCCGGCACTGGAGCCCCATCCACCTCGACTTCGCGGTCGACGCGCTCGAGCCGGCGCTGCGCCGGGCCGTCGCCGCCGGTGCGCTGCACGAGGGCAAGATCCACGAGGCGCCCTGGGGGCGGCTCGCCGTCCTCTCCGACCCGTTCGGCCACGGCCTGTGCCTGCTCGAGTTCGGGCCGCACGGCTACGACGCGCTCGTCCAGGGTGCGGGGAAGCGGTGAGGACCGCGAGCGCTACCGCACCACCTCGTCGAACGCCGCGCGCACGTCGCGAGTCACCCGGCCGTACTCGGCGACGAGCCGGCCGCCCGGGTCGTCGCCCATGTAGCCGAAGCGGCGCGCCAGCTGGGCGAGCGGCACCGCGCCCTTGGGCAGGTGGTCGATGGTGTAGTCGTGCACGATGCGGAGCCTCAGCTCGAGGCGCCTCAGGAACTCGTAGCCCTTGGCCAGCGCCTGGTACGGCGCCTCGCGCAGCAGCCCCGCCTCGCGCAGTCGCGCCAGCGCCGTCAAGGTCGACGGCGAGCGCACCGCCGGGTGGGCGTGGCCGTGCGCCAGCTGGAGGAACTGCGCCGCGAACTCCACGTCCACCAGGCCGCCGCGCCCGGTCTTCGGGTTCGGACCGCGCGCCGCCTCGCGCCCCAGCTCCAGCTCGATGCGCTCGCGCATGCGCCGGATCTCGGCGGCCAGCGCGCCGCGGTCGGCCGGCGGCGACCAGAGCACCTGGTCGAGGACGCCGGCGCGCACCTCCTCGAACAGCGCGGCGTCGCCGCCCGCGAAGCGCGCGCGCAGGAGCGCCTGCTTCTCCCAGAGCTGGCTCTTCACCGGCGCATCGCCGCCGCCGAGGTGGTAGCGGGCGAAGCCGCCGGCGCTGGTGACGAGCGCGCCCTGGTTCCCCGACGGGCGCAGGCGCGTGTCGATCTTGTAGAGCAGGCCCTCGCGCAGCGGCATCTGCAGGAAGGACATGAGCCGCTGCGCCAGGCGCGCATGGTCGCCGTGCCGCTCGGCCGCCGGATCGCGGTAGAGGAAGATGAGGTCGAGGTCGGAGTGGTAGCCGAGCTCGCGGCCGCCGAGCTTCCCCATGGCGATGACGCAGAGGCGCTCCGGCGGCAGCCGGCCCTTGGCGCGCGCCTCCTGCTCGGCCAGCTCCAGGCAGCGCGTGAGGCACGCCTCCGCCAGGTCGGAGAGCTGCGCCGCCACGCTCGCCAGCGGGATCGACCCGGCGATGTCGTGCAGCGCGACGCGCAGGACCTCCTCGTTCTTGAAGCGGCGCAGCTCGGCCAGCTCGGCCTCGATCCGCTCGTCCGTTCCGGCCGGCGCGCCGAGCGCCTCGAGGCGGGTGGCGAGCTCGGCCTCGAGCGCCGCCCGGGGTCGCTCCAGCGCGAAGGTGTCCTCCCGCAGCAGCGTGTCGAGCAGCTCGGGGTGCCGGAGGAAGCGCTTGGAGAGGAAGTCGGACGTGCCGAAGAGCGAGACGAGCAGGCGCGCCACGCGGTGCCGCTCGGCGAGCAGCTTGAAGTAGCCCTCGGGGCTGGGCAGGGCGGCGGCGAAGTCGCCGAGGAAACCGAGCGCCTGGTCGGGGTCGGGCGTGCCCACCACCTCGGTGAGCAGCGCCACCGCCGCCACCGGATCTCCGGAGCGGGAGAACGGGGTGCGGCGCCTGGCCAGCGCCTCGAGCGCGGCCAGCGCCCGATCCGGATCGACGAACCCGAGCTTCAGCGCCAGCTCCGCGCGGCGCGGTGTCTCGACCGTGGGATCGGCGAGCAGCGCCAGCTCCGGGTCGAGCCGCACCTCGCCCGTGCCGGTCCCCAGCAATCCCGCGAAGAGCCCTGCCACCCGCTCGCGGTGCGCCGCGAGCGCCGCGTCGAAGCGCTCGACCGCGCCGAACCCCATGGAGCGGGCCAGGCCGAGCCGCTCCTCCGCCGGCGGCAGCGCATGCGTCTGGCGGCCGTCGAGCATCTGCACCCGGTGCTCGGCGCGCCGCAGGAAGAGCCAGGCATCGGCCAGCGCGTCGCGGTCGCGCGCCGGCACCACCCCGGCGAAGAGCAGGCGGTCGAGGGAGGGGAGCACCGGCCGTTCGCGCAGCTCCGCCTCCTTGCCGCCGTGGAGGAGCTGCAGCGCCGAGACGAAGAACTCGACCTCGCGGATGCCGCCCTTCCCCAGCTTGAGATCGGCCTTGCCCTCGGCGCCGGCGCGCGCGTCGATGCGCGCCTTCATCGCCTGGATCTCGCGCAGCACGTCGAGGTCGAGCGAGCGCCGCCACACGAACGGCTCGAGCAGGCGGAGCAGCTCGTCGCCCACCGCCAGGTCGCCGGCGGCCGGGCGTGCCTTGACGAGCGCGTTGCGTTCCCAGGAGCGGCCGAACGACTGGTAGTACAGCTCGGCCGCGCGCACGCTGTTGACGATGGGCCCGCTCCGGCCATCGGGGCGGAGGTTCAGGTCGACGCGGAAGACGAAGCCGTCGTCGGTCGGCCGGGAGATGGCATCGGTGACCAGCTCCGCCAGCTTCGCGTAGTAGCCGAAGTGGTTCTGCGGAGCGTCGCCCTCGGTGGTCCCGTCGACGCCGTAGACGTAGACGAGGTCGATGTCGGAGGAGAAGTTGAGCTCGCGCGCGCCGAGCTTGCCCATGGCGATGGCGCAGAAGCCCGCGCCCGGCTCGCTCGCGGCCAGGCCCGCCGGCGGCCCGTGGCGGGCGCGCAGCCGCCGGTCGTGGAAGCGGATGGCCAGGTCGACGCAGGCGGTGGCGAGCGAGGACAGCTCCCCGGTGACCTCGGCCATCCGCGCGCGACGGAGGTCGCGCAGCGCGATGCGGACGATCTCGCGCGCGCGCACGCGGCGCAGCAGCCGGAGGAGGCCGGGCACGTCCTCCGGGTCGAGCCCGCGCGCCGCCCGGGCCAGGAGCGCGCGCAGCTGCGCCTCGGGGCGCGCC
>DASTGH010000217.1:0-8290 GCA_035719345.1 Anaeromyxobacteraceae bacterium | reverse complement strand
GGCGCAGCAGCGCGGCAGGCGCCCGGCGCGCGCGCCGACGGAGCCAGAGCGCCAGCGGGAGCCCGTCGAGGAACATCACCCACGCCGTGTACGCGAGCGCGTGGCCGGAAGCGCGGACGCCCACGCCGTCCACGACCGTGTAGGCGGCGATCACGACGGCGCAGAGCGCGGCGGCGCGCAGCGCACCGCCGCGGGTGCGGGCCGGATCGGCGGGCATCGAGAGCGCGCCCATCCACACGATCCCGCCGGCGAGCACGAGGGTCCCGAGCCAGGTCCCGGCCGAGAGCCGCTCGACGAAGGCCGCCGTGGCCAGCGCCACGAGCAGCGGCGCCGACCCCCGCGTCAGCGTGTACGCCGGCCCGAAGTCGGACGCCCGGTACGCGGCCGCGAGCAGCGCGAAGTAGCCGACGTGCAGGACCGCCGAGGCGAGGAGCCACGGGACGCTCGCGCCCCGGGGAGCGGGGAGCGCGAGGAGCACGGCGAGCGAGACGGCGCTCGCCCCCACCGCGATCCAGAGCGTCCCGTCGCGCCCGAGCGCCGGCGCCCGCGAGAGGAGGTTCCACGACGCGTGGAGGAGCGCGGCGAGGAGGACGACCGCGAGGACGCTCGTCGACACGGGCAGGTACGTAGCACCGGGATCGGGTCCTCTCCCCGACCTCCCAGACCTCGACCTCGACCTCGACCTCGTTCCCGACCCCGACCCGTCCTGCACCGCTTTGGGTCGCTGAGCGGCGCCTCCCGATCGGGTAATGACGCGCGGAGATGGCCACCGCCCTCGTCACCGGCGCCGCGGGATTCCTCGGGCGCGCGCTCGTGCGCGAGCTCGTCGCCCGCGGGCACACCGTCCGCGCGCTGGTGCGGGAGGGCACCGACGCCTCCGGGCTCGACGGGCGCACCGAGCTGGTGCGGGGCGACGCCACCGACCCGGGCGCCGTCCGGCGCGCGGTGGAAGGCCGGGACCTCGTCTTCCACCTCGCCGGCGTCCGCAGGGGGGCCGACCGCGCCTCGTTCTTCCGCGTGAACGCGGACGCGACGCGCCTCCTCCTCGATGCCTGCCTCGCCGCCGGTGCCGCGCGGGCGCGGTTCGTCCTCGCCGGGTCGCTGGCGGCGGCCGGGCCGTCGCGCGACGGCCGCTCCGAGGAGGAACCGCTCGAGCCCGCCGAGTGGTACGGCGAGTCCAAGGCGGAGGCGGAGCGGATCGCCCTCTCCTTCTCCGGCCGGCTGCCGGTGGCGGTGGCGCGCCCGCCGCGCATCATGGGCCCGGGCGACCGCGAGAACCTCCTCTTCTTCCGCATCGCGGCGCGCGGCGTGGTGCTGCGCTTCCTCGGGCCGGAGCGGCCCCTCTCGTGGATCGACGTCGACGACTGCGCGCGCGGCTTCGCGCTGCTGGGCGAGCACCCCGCCGCCGCCGGCCAGGCCTTCTTCCTCGCCTCGCGCGACCGCACCACGGTCGAGGATCTGCAGCGCGACATCGCCCGGGCGCTGGCCGTCCGCGTCCGGACGGTCCCCGTCCCCGGCGCGCTCCTCACCGCGCTCGCCGCCGGCGCCGACGCGGTCACACGCGCCACCGGCGTGAAGCTCCCGCTGAACCGCAAGCTCGCGCGCCAGGTGCTGGCGCCGGGGTGGACCTGCCGCACCGAGAAGGCCGAGCGGCTCCTCGGATTCGCCGCGCCGACACGCCTCACGGCGTCGATCGAGCGCGCCGCGCGCTCCTATCGCGAGCTCGGCTGGCTGTGACGCCGGGAGCGATAGCCCCGTTTAGGGCGCGCGCCCCGCTTCCCTGGTGACAGGCCGTCGGGCGGTCGAATAGACCCACGGCGCCCCATGGCAGAGACCCGGCGAGCCGCGTTCTTCGACGTGGACGGGACCCTGGTGCGGACGAACATCGTCCACGCCTTCGCCTACTACGCGACGAACCAGGGCACGCTCTTCGGCACCGCCTGGCGCACCGCGCGCCTGGTCGCGAGCGTGCCGGTCTACTGGGGCCTCGACCAGGTGAACCGCAAGGTGTTCAACGAGGTCTTCTACCGCGCGTACCGGGGCATGACGGCGGACCGCCTCCACGTCCTCTCCGAGGAGATGCTGGAGGAGGTCCTGAAGCCTGCGATCCACCCCGGCACGCCGCGGCTCCTCGATCAGGCCCGGCGCGCCGGGTGCCGGATCGTGCTCGTGACGGGCGCCCTCGACTTCACGGTGGAGGGCCTGGCGCGCCACCTCGGGGCGGACGACCTCCTCGCCAACCGCATGCACTTCGTGGACGGCGTCGCCACCGGCCGGGTGGTTCCACCCCTCATCGAGGGGGCGCACAAGGCGCAGGCCATCCGCGACTACTGCGTGCGCCACGGGCTCGCGCTCGACCGCAGCCACGCGTACTCCGACAGCTTCTCCGACTATCCGATGCTGGCGGTGGTGGGGCACCCCGCGGCCGTGAACCCGGACCTGCGCCTGCGCAACGTGGCCCGCTCCTACGAGTGGCCCATCCTGAGCACGACCGAGGCCTAGACCCATGCGCCCCGCATCGCTCTCCCGCCTGCACGAGCAGACGGAGTCCGTCGTCACCATCGACACCGACTCGGCGCCGCGCGTGCTCTTCAGCGGGGAGGACCTCCTGCTCGAGGACCTGCCGGTCGGGACGCGGGTCATCTACCCGAAGCCGCCCATCGCCGGGCTCCCCAACGTCAAGGCGGCGATCCGCTGGGCGCTCAACCACCCCGAGGGCTGCGACCCGCTCCACGCGCAGCTCCGCCCCGGGATGAAGGTCACGATCGCGCTCGACGACATCTCGCTCCCGCTCCCGCCCATGAAGACCCCGGACGTGCGGCAGCAGGTGCTCGAGGTCTTGCTCGAGCTCCTCGCCGACTCGGGCGTGGACGACGTCCACCTCGTCATCGCCATCTGCCTGCACCGCCGGATGACGCCGGCCGAGGTGCGGCGCATGGTGGGGGACCGCATCTTCGACGCCTGGTGGCCGGACCGGCTCTACCACCACGACGCCGAGGACCCGGAGGGCCTCGTCACCCTCGGCACCACGCGCCACGGCGAGAAGGTGGTCGTGAACCGGCGCGCCGCCGAGTCCGACCTCCTCGTCTACGTGAACCTGAACCTCGTCCCCATGGACGGCGGCCACAAGTCGGTGGGGACCGGGCTCACCAGCTACGAGGGGGTGAAGGCGCACCACACGCCGGAGCACATCCGCAAGAGCGACTCCTACATGGACCCGGAGCGCAGCGAGCTGCACCGCTCCGTCGACCGCATCGGGCGCCTCATCGACGAGCACCTGAACGTCTTCCACGTCGAGACGACCATCAACAACCGCATGTTCGAGGGCCCGCTCGCCTTCCTCATGAAGCAGGAGGAGCGCTGGACGGAGATGGACCGCCTCAAGCTCGCCGGGATGCGCGCGGCGCTCCGGAGCATGCCCCCGGCCGCGAAGCGGAAGATGTTCCAGTCGGTGCCGGCCGCCTACGAGGTCATCGCCGTGCACGCGGGCCGGACGGAGCCGACGCACGCCCGCATCCTGGCGAGGAGCTGGGAGCAGTACGCCGTGGACGTCGACTTCCAGGCGGACGTCGGGATCATGGGGATCCCGTTCATCTCGCCGTACAACGTGAACTCGATCCTGAACCCGCTGCTCGTGCAGGTCATGGCCTGCGGGTACTTCTTCAACTTCCACCGGGGGAAGCCGCTGGTGAAGCGGGGCGGGACGCTCATCCTCACCCACCCCTGCTCCGACGCCTTCGACCCCGACCACCACCCCAGCTACATCGAGTTCTTCCACCGCCTGCTGCCGGAGACGCGCGACGCGAAGGTGCTGGAGGCGAAGTACGAGCGCGAGTTCGCCGAGAACCCGACGTACGTCCACCTCTACCGCACCGGAAACGCGTACCACGGCGCGCACCCCTTCTTCATGTGGTACTGGGGCGAGAACGGGCGCGAGCACTACGGGCGCATCATCGCGGTCGGCGCGGACAACGAGCACGTGCCGCGCCTCCTGGGCTGGGATTCGGCGGAGCGGCTCTCCGACGCCATCGACATGGCGCGCGCCACCCACGGCCGCAGCGCCCAGCTCGCGCTCCTCCACCACCCGCCCATCGTCATGACGCAGAACCGCGGATGAGCGCGCCCCCGCTCGACGTCGCCGCCGCCCTGCGCGGCCGCCGCGTCCTCTTCACGGGGGCGACGGGGTTCGTGGGGAAGGTCGCGCTCTCCCTGCTCCTGCACCGCTACCCGGAGATCGGGCAGGTGCTGGTGCTGGTGCGGCCGGGCACCGGCGGCACGGCCGAGGCGCGCTTCTTCGGCAAGGTGGCGGCCAGCCGGCCGTTCGACCCGCTGCGCGCGCGCCACGGCGCCGGGTTCGAGCGCTTCCTGCGCGACCGCTGCCGGGCGGTGGCGGGCGACGTCGCCGACCCGCTCCTCGGGCTCGACGAGGAGGCGGTCCGCGCGCTCGGGCCCCTCGACGCGGTGCTGAACTGCGCCGGGCTCGTCGACTTCAACCCGTCGCTGGAGCTGGCGCTCGGGGTGAACGTGGAGGGCGCGCGCCACGCCGCCGACGTCTGCCGCCTCTCCGGGGCCGCGCTCATCCACGTCTCCACCTGCTTCGTCGCCGGCAACCGCAGCGGCGTCGTCTTCGAGGACGAGCCCATCGACGGCTATTTCCCGCGGCGCGAGGACGTGGAGGGGCGCCCGGCGTCGGCGGCGGCGCTCGACGCGCGCGACTTCGACCCGGAGCGCGAGCTCCTCGACTGCGCGCGGCGGATCGCCCGCGTGCGCGAGGACGCGGAGGACGCCGCGCTGCAGTCGGAGCTGCGCGCGCGCGCCCGCGCCCGCCTGGAGGTCGAGGGGCGGCTCGGCGACGAGCGGGCCGAGCGGCTGGCGCTGGGCCGGGAGAAGCGGCTCTGGACCACCCAGCGGCTGGTGGAGCTGGGGATGGACCGCGCCCGCCACTGGGGCTGGCCCAACACCTACACGTACACGAAGAGCCTGGGCGAGCAGGTCATCGCCCGCAGCGGCGTGAAGGCGGCCATCGTGCGGCCCTCCATCGTGGAGACCGCGCTCCGCTACCCGTTCCCGGGCTGGAACGAGGGGTTCACCACCAGCGCGCCGCTCGCCTTCCTCGGCATCGAGGGGCAGCGCGTCTACCCCATGGGCGAGCGCTCGATCCTCGACATCGTGCCGGTCGACCTCGTCGCCGCCGGCACCATCGCGGTCGTGGCCGAGGCGATCGCCGGGTCGCCGAGGCGCGTCTATCACCTCGCCTCCTCCGACACGAACCCGCTCTCCGGGCGGCGCACGGTGGAGCTGGTCGGGCTCTACCGGCGCCGCTTCTACCGCGAGCGCGAGGAGGGGAACCCGCTCGCCAACGCGCTCCGCGCGCGGCTCGAGCCGTACTCCGTCTCGCGCCGCCACTACGAGCGCTGGAGCGCGCCCGCGTTCGCGCGGCTGGCGCGCTCCGCCTCGCGCCTGCTGCGCGAGGAGGGGCCGCGCTGGGGCGCGCCGCGCGCCTCGGCGCTGGCCGCGCGCACCGCCGACCGCCTCGACGAGGTGGAGCGGCGCCTGGAGCAGGTGAAGGTGCTCTTCGAGCTGTTCATGCCCTTCACCTGGGAGAACCGGTACGTCTTCCGCTGCGCGCACGTCCGGGAGCTGCACGCCCGGCTCGCGCCGGCCGACCGCGAGAAGCTGCCCTGGGATCCGGAGAAGCTCGACTGGCGGCGCTACTGGCTCGACGTGCACATGAAGGGGCTCGAGGAGTGGGTCTTCCCCGGGCTCTCCGAGGAGGCGGAGAAGAAGGTCCACGCGCCCAGGCAGCACCGCGATCTCCTGGAGCTGCTCCGCGCCGCCGAGGCCTCGCATCGAGGGCGCACGGCGCTGCGCATGACGGGCGCACGCCGCGATCGCCTCACCTACGGCGAGCTCGCCGCCCTCGCCGGGCGGGTGGCCGGCTTCCTCGCCGCGTCCGGCCTCCGCCCCGGCGACCGCGTCCTCCTCGCCTCCGAGAACCGGCCGGAGTGGGCGGTCGCCTTCTTCGGGATCGCCGCGGCGGGCGGCGTGGCGGTGCCGGTCGACGCCAAGCTCTCGGCGGCCGAGCTCGCCAACCTGGCGCGGAGCGCCGGCGCGCGCGCCGCCCTCCTCTCGGAGGAGGTGGCGGAGCGCGTCCCCGAGCTCGTCGCCGGCTGGCGCGGCGGGGGCGGCCCGGCGCCGGCGCTCCTCGGCGAGGCGCTCTCCGGCGAGGCCGCGCGCGCGCCGCGCCACGCGCCGCAGCCGGACGACGCCGCCTCGATCATCTTCACGAGCGGCACGACCGGCACGCCCAAGGGCGTCGTGCTCTCGCACCGCAACTTCACGAGCCTGGTGGCGCGGCTCGCGAACCTGTTCGACCTCGGGCCGGGCGATGGGCTCCTCTCGGTCCTCCCGCTCCACCACACCTTCGAGTTCACCTGCGGGCTGCTCGTCCCGCTCTCCCGCGGCGCGGAGATCGAGTACCTCGACGAGCTCACCGCCGACCGGCTCGGCGACGCGCTGGAGAGCGGCCGCATCACCGCGCTCATCGGCGTCCCGGCGCTCTGGGCGCTCCTCCACCGCCGCATCACGCAGGAGCTGGCGGCGAAGCCGGGCTTCGTGGAGGGCGCGTTCCGCGCGCTCATGGCGGGCAACGCGCGGCTGCGCGATCGGTACGGCGTGAACCTCGGCAAGCTCGTCTTCTGGCCGGTCCACCGCAAGCTGGGCGGGCGGCTGCGCATCCTCGTCAGCGGCGGCTCGGCGCTGGCGCCCGAGGTGCAGCAGGCGTTCCACGAGCTGGGGTTCGACCTGTACGAGGGGTACGGGCTGACGGAGGCGGCGCCGGTGCTGGCGGTCTCCACGCCGCAGGACGGCGCGGCGCCCGGCAGCGTGGGCAAGCCGCTCCCGGGGGTGGAGATCCGGATCCACGAGCCGGACGCCACCGGCGTCGGCGAGGTGCTGGCGCGCGGCCCGAACGTCATGCTCGGCTACTGGCGCGCCGGCGCGGGCGAGCCCGAGGTCGACGAGGCGCTCACCTCCGCCGTCCTGCGCGACGGCTGGCTCCACACCGGCGACCTGGGGCGGCTCGACGCCGAGGGACGGCTCACGCTCGTCGGGCGGAAGAAGGACGTGATCATCGACGCGGACGGGCGGAACGTCCACCCCGACGAGATCGAGGACCTCTACCGCGACGACGACCTCGCCGAGGAGCTGTCGGTCGTGGGGCTCGCCGACGGGCGCGGCGAGAAGGTGGCGATGCTGGTCGTGCCCGCCTGGAAGGGCCGCGACCGTGCCGAGGTGCGCGGCCGCCTGGAGGCGCACGTCCGGAAGGTCTCGGCGTCGCTGCCCTTCCACAAGCGGGTCAAGGTCTGGCACGTCACCGACATGGAGCTGCCGAAGACCTCCACCCGCAAGGTGAAGCGGGCGTGGGTGGCGGGGGAGCTGGCGCGGCTCGAGGCGGCGGCGCAGAAGGGCGCCCGCGCCCGCGAGGCGGCGCGCGAGGGCGGCGCCGAGGCCTGGCTCCAGGACCTCGTGGCGGAGGTGTCGCGCCGCCCGCGCGAGGAGGTGTCGCCGGCGAGCGCGCTCGCGGCCGATCTGGGGTTCGACTCGCTCATGCTCACCGAGCTGGCGGCGGCGCTGGAGGAGGCGGGCGTGCCCGCGTCGGTGACGGAGGGGCTCTCCGGGATGGGCACGGTCGGCGATCTGGCGCGAACGGTCGCCGCGGCGCAGCACCGCGGCGAGGCCGAGGCGCGGCGCGAGGGACCGCCGCCGGCGCGCGCGCCCGCGGCGCGCGAGGGTGAGATCCCGGTGCCGGAGGCGCTCGCCTCGCTGGGGCGGCGCCTCCTCGGCGCGGGACAGCGGCTCCTCTACCGCGACGTCTACGACCTCGAGGTGCGCGGCGAGGTTCACGTGCCGCGCGACCGCAACGCCCTCGTGGTGGCGAACCACGCGAGCCACCTCGACATGGGGCTCGTCAAGGTCGCGCTCGGCGACGCCGGGGAGCGGCTCGCGGCGCTCGCCGCCGCCGACTACTTCTTCGACACGCCGTGGAAGCGCGCCTACTTCGAGAACTTCACGAACCTCATCCCCATGGAGCGTGCCGGCTCGGTGCGCGCCAGCCTGCGCAAGGCGGTGGAGGCGCTCCGGGGCGGGCTCTTCCTGCTCATCTTCCCCGAGGGCACACGCTCGCGTGACGGGGTGATGGCGCCGTTCAAGCCGACGGCGGGGTACCTCGCGCTCCACTGCGGCGTCGACGTCCTGCCGGTGCACATCGCCGGGACGCACGAGGCGCTCC
>DASTGH010000216.1:0-4422 GCA_035719345.1 Anaeromyxobacteraceae bacterium | reverse complement strand
GGGGCGGGCGGCGCCGCCTCGGAGACGGGCGCCGCGGCGGGCGCCTCCACCGCGGGGCCCGGGGCGCGCCGGAGCGCGACCAGGCCGGCCGCCACGCCCGCGCTGGCCACCGCCATGGCGGTGACGACCGCTGCCCGCCGCATCGTCAGCGCACCACCCGGATGCGGTCCGCGCCGATCTCGTGCGCACCGGCGAAGAGCTTCACGGTCACCGGCCGCGCCGGGTCGATGAGCCCGCTCGCGATCCCGGCGCGGATGGCGCCGGTGAGCGCGCCGCGGTCGAACTCGAGCGCGACGAGGAGCACGCGGTCCCGATCGAGCGCGGCCAGGAGGTCCGCGCCGATCACGCGGCTGACGGGGACCGGCGAGCCGCCCGGCACCAACAACTGGAGCCCGAGAGCGCGCGCCGGCAGCAGCAGCGCCACGTCGGGACCGGCGACGAGCATGAGGACGCTGCCGCCGGGCCGCGCCCCGAGGTAGAGGACGCGCGGCTGCAGGACCTCCCACCAGCGCTTCACGACGACCGAGGCGCTCTGCGTGCCGACGTTCCCGGCGAGGTCGCGCGCGCTACACGAGACCGCCAGCGCGCCGTCGAGGCGATCGGCGAGCGAGACCGCCTGCGTGAAGTTCGGATCGCGGCTCACCCCGATCGACCTGCCGTCCACGAGGCACTCCACCTCATCGAAGTCGTCCTCGAGGACGCGCGTGGCGACCGTCAGCCCACGCCGCTCGACGTCGCCGTCCACCGGCGAGACCAGGAACTTGGACGGGCGCGTGTTGTCGGCGATCGACGTGGTCTGGGCCTCCGCCGCCTCGTTGCCGGCCGCGTCCCGGGCCGTCGCCGAGACGGTGAACGGACCGGCCAGCAGCGGCGTCGTGTCGAATGCGGTCGAGCAGGTGGCGAGCGCGTCGCCCTCGCACACCTTGACCTCCACGCCACCCACCGCGATGGCGATGCGGGTGACGCCGGTCGTCTCGTCCGCTGCGCTGGCCTCCAGCGTGATCGTCCCGGAGACGTAGGGCGGCAGCGTCCGGAGCGACACGGTCGGCGGCGCGTTGGCGACGACGAAGCTCACCGCATCGCTCGAGGCGTTGCCGACCCCGTCCACGAAGTTCGCGGCGAGCGCGTGGCGACCGTTGGGCAGCGCCGCGGTGTCGATCGACGCCGTCCACGCCGTGCCGTCGGCCGATGGCGCGGCCTGGAGCGCCTCGCCGCCGTCGACGGAGAGCTCGACACGGGCGACGCCGGTGAGCGCGTCGCTGGCCCGGGCAGAGAGCTCCACCACGCCGCGGACCACGGAGTGATCCGCCGGCGCGACGATGGCGCCCACCGGCGGCGCGGTGTCGTAGATGACCGTGCGCACCAGCGCGCTCGCGTGCCCGACCTCGTCGGTCGCCTGGAAGGCGAGCACGTTCGTGCCTCGCGCCAGCGGCACGGGCCGGATCAGCACCCCGCCTCCGCGAGGCAGCGACGCGGTCGCGCCGTCCGGCAGGCCGAGCGCCGTCGCGTCGAGATCGTCGACGTGCAGCGTGTAGAAGAGCGTGTCGCCCGGCAGGGGCCCGAAGCGCGCCTCGTCTGTCAGCGGACCTCCCCCCGACACCTGCACGTCGAGCAGCGGCGCCGAGAGGTCCACGAGGACCGACAGCCCGCGGACGGTGGGCGGATTGCCGGCCGCGTCCTGCGAGGAGACGAGCACAGGGACCACGCCTTCCCCCGGTGCCATCACGGTCGCCGTGAACGTCCCCGCACCCGCGAACGCCTGGACCACGCCCGCGGCGCTGACCGTGGTCGTCACCGCGCTCGCGTCCGACACGGTGAAGGTCACGTCGAACGAGGGCGCGCCCGTGGCGCTGCCGTCGACCGGAGAGGTGACGGCGAGGTCCGGCGAGAGGGTGTCGCGCTGGATCAGGACCTCGACGGAGGTGGAGTTCCCGGCCGCGTCGATCGCCGTGAACAGGACGGAGTTCACGCCCTCGGCCAGCGGGATCTCGCCCGCGAACGTCCCCTCCACGAGCGGCGGATGCAGCACCACCCCGCCGGCCCGGACCATCAGCTCCGTGATCCCGTTCGCGTCCGAGGCCGACCCGGAGAAGGCGTAGCTCGCCGCCGTGGTGAGGGGCGGCGCGTCCGCGACGGAGAGCGACGGCCCGGTGACGTCGTACACGACGGTGGCCGAGGCAGAGCCGGTGTTGCGGTGCTCGTCGGTGGCGGAGAGGGTGATGGTGTGAGGGCCCTCGGCCACGAGCAGCACGGGCACCACGACCGAGCCATCCGCGCCCACCGCGGGCGCGGCCACCAGCGTGCCGTCGACGCGGAGCTCGGCCGAGGCGATCCCATCGTCCGGATCCGTGACGGTGGCCGTCACGCTCAGCGGCTGCGAGCTCGTGATCGGGGGCATGCCCACGAAGGTCACGACCGGCGGCGTCCTGTCGAACAGGACGTCGAAGGCGCCGGTGGCCGCAGCGGAGCCCACGAACATGCGCGTGCCCGCCCCGTCGAATGCCACGCTCGTCGGGCCCTGGAAGGCGAGCGGCGAGCCCGGGAGCTCGACCAGCGTCGTGGCGTCGAAGGCGCGCACGAGATCCTCGTTCGGGAACGCGGCGACCAGGAAGCGGCCGGAGGGATCGACATCCATGCCGGCGGCGGCGGAGGGCGTCGGAACGCTACGCGCCGGCGCGTAGCCGTCGCCAGAGCGTACGAACGTCGTGATCGCGTCCCGAGTGGCGACGAAGAAGCCGGCGGCGTCGGGCGACACCGCGAGCGATGGCGCGACGCCGCCCACGACCGCGTACGGTGACCCGGGCGCCGGAAGGAGTGCGCCGTCGAGCTGCACGTCGAAGATGGACACGCTGGCGGCGTTCACGGCGAAGAGCCGCCCGGACGCGTACAGCAGCCGGTGAGCCGGCGACGGCTGGAAGTCCGACGTGCTCACGCCCGTGTCACCTGTCGCGAAGCTCACCGGCAGGCCCAGAGAGCCGCCGGCGTCGACGGGCCAGGCGGTGATGCTGTTCGGGGCACCCGGCGCGCTCTCGTTCACGTAGACGACGTCGCCAGAGGTGAACGCGACGTACTCGACGCCGTTCCCCGGGCACCACGCGCGGCTTCCCCGGGTCTGCACGCGCGCCATCCCGCCACCCGGTCCGACGGCGATCACGCCAGAGATGACGCCGCTGGCGTACACGCGCGTCGCCGCCGGCCCGAGCGCGTAGCCACCGCACGCCAGGACGTCGTCCTTGATCGATGCGACGGGCAAGAGCTGGCCGGAGGGCGCGACGTCGAACGCGGTCAGGATGCCGCCCTCGTTCAGGAAGGTGCCCGAGCGCGGGTTGAGTGCGAACAGGCGTGAACCGTCGGGCGAGACGCGAACGATGTTCGACCCGGAAGAGGTCGGCAGCGGTGTCCCCGGCACGGGCGTGAACAGCACCTCGGCGAGCGCCGGCTGCGACGGCGCGAGGAGCGACAGGACGGCCAGGACCGCCAGCGCGAGCATCCGGCGACACGTGTTCATGTTGGCTCCGGGTGAAGTACCGTCACCGTACGACGCCGGGCCGGGGGGATCGCATCCCACGACTCCCTGACGACCCACGCGGAAGGGACAGCGGCACGGGTCGTGCGTGCGCACATGGGGACGCGTGTCGTGCGACGTGTGCCTCGTCCTCGGTACGCCGGGTTTTCGCACCGCGTCGCAGTCGGAGGTGGTGCGCGGCGGGCCGCGCCATCGCACCTCGCACGCGGCGTGCACCGGCGCCGCCGCCCCACGTCTCGCCACTCGCGGGTCTGCGTCGCGGTGCGCCGCGGCGGGGGTTCACGCACCGCGGCAGCGGCGCCACCTTTCTCCGCATGGCGAACGACACGAAGAACGTACCGGCGGATGCGAACGAGGGTGAGGGCAGCCGCACGGCCGCCCGGCGGTACGACGAGGGCGTGGAGCAGACGGTCCGGCGGGGGCACGTGCAGCAGGACGCCGAGCGGGCAGGCCGGGAGGTCGAGGCCAACCCGGACGAGCACCGCCGCGCCGAGGAGGAGGGCAGGCGCCGCAGCGCCGGCGAGGCGCCCGGCGATGTCGCGGGTCCGGGTCCGGGCTCGGGCTCGGTCGAGTAGCGCGGCGGCGCGCCCGCGCTCAGCCGGCGAGGTCGGCGGCGAGCGCGGCGCGCTGCTCGGGCGCGAGCCGGGCCTCGAGCGCGAGACCCGGCAGGTCGCAGCCGACCGCCACCGGCGGCTCGGCGCCCACCTCGAACCCGAGATACTGCACGGAGGAGAGCCGGTCCTCGCCCACCTGCCGGGCGTCGAAGCGCGCGGGCGCGCGCCGGCCGTCCGCGGTCACGGCGTAGAGGTGGCCGGGCAGCCCCCTCCAGGCGCGGAGCTTCACGTCGCGCTCGGCCGGATCGGCGATCTCGATGAGGAGCGAGCAACCGAGCTCCC